>CBDUXI010000012.1:0-55978 GCA_965371175.1 uncultured bacterium | reverse complement strand
CCCCATGCGGTGCCGGTAGAGGTGATCACCCTCGACCGCACCGGCATTCTGGGCAAGGTGTCGTCCGCCATTGCCGACGCCAAGGCGAACATCTCCCACGCGCAAATCCGTACCACCGACGACCGCAAGGCGCGCTTCAATCTGATTGTGGAGGTGGACCACGCCCGTCATCTGGAGAAGGTGATCTCCAGGGTGGAGCGGCTCAAGGACGTGCTGGAGATGCGCCGGGTGCGCGGCTAGGATTCCCTAGTCCATATTAATCAGCAGGTGCACCCAGATGCTGGCGGCGTACCCCAGGGCAATGGCCCAGGTCCAGCGCAGGTGGGCAAAGAAGGTGTAGACCCCCCGTGCCTGCCCCATCAGGGCCACGCCCGCAGCGGAGCCGATGGACAGCAGGGAGCCGCCCACCCCGGCGGTCAGGGTCACCAGCAGCCACTGGTCAAGGCCCATCTGCGGATTCATGGTCAACACCGCAAACATCACCGGAATGTTGTCGATAACGGCGGACAGGAGCCCCACCAGCACGTTGGCGGTGGTCGGCCCCAGGTCGGCATACATGAGCTGGGACAGCCCCCCCAGATAGCCGATGGTGCCCAGCCCCCCCACGCACAGCACCACCCCGTAGAAGAACATCAGGGTGTCCCACTCGGCGCGGCGCATGCTGGTAAAGATGTCGAACGGCTCCGGCGTCACCACGCCGCGCGCGTCCTCCGGTCCGGTTATCTGATCCAGTACCTTGATCTCACCCATGCGCAGGAAATAGCCGTAAAATTTGAGGATGCCCAGGCCGGTCATCATCCCCAGCACCGGCGGCAGGTGCAGGAAGCTGTGGCCGCACACCGCAAGGGTAATGGTGAGGATAAACAGGCCGATGACCACAAACCCGCCGGTCTTGATCTGTACCTCCTCCCGTACCGCCTCGGGGGCTTCCCTGGAGATGGCGAACGACATCAAAAACGCCGGGATCAGCCAGTTGACCACCGACGGCGCGATCAGCACAAAAAACTGGGTGAATTCGACCAGCCCCTTCTGCCACACCATCAGCGTGGTGATATCGCCAAACGGGCTGAACGCGCCGCCGGCGTTTGCCGCCACCACAATATTGATGCAGGACAGGGAAATGAACTTTGTATTGCTTCCCCCCACGGCCATGACCACGGCGGCCATCACCAGTGCGGTGGTCAGGTTGTCGGCCACCGGGCTGATGAAGAAGGCAAGCAACCCGGTGAGCCAGAAAATGGTCTTGAGGGAAAAGCCGGACGACACCAGCCATGCACGTAACGCTTTGAAAACATTGCGCTCTTCCAGGGTATTGATGTAGGTCATTGCGGCCAGCAAAAAAAGCATCAACTCGGCATATTCCAGCAGGTTGTGGCGAACCGCCTCCCCGGCCGTGTGCTGGTCGCCGTGCAGGGCGTAGGCAACGCCGATCAGCGCCCAGATGATGCCCGCGGCCACAATCACCGGCTTGGACTTGCGCAGATGCAGGAACTCCTCGCCCATCACCAGCAGGTAGGCCAGCACGAACACGATCACCGAGGTGATGCCGAACCAGGTGCGGGTCAAGTCCAGGGTGGTTTCGGCACCGGGAGCGACAGCGGCCAGGGCGGTGGCGGGCAGCATGGCAATGAGGATAGCCAGTGCCTGAAAAAGTCGTTTCACCATCATTCGCGTCCTTAAAAAAACTTTTGTTCTGCTCCCGGAGCCGGCAGGGTGTGTTGCGGTGAACCGGGTGGCCGATCATGGGCCTGCGGTGCGTTCATACCCCATCCGTCGGCCCGGCCAGGGGATCATTCTCACTGAACCTGCGGGTGTTGCACAAGGGTGCTCCCCGTTCATCTTAGGTGGCGGCGGCAGGATTGCCCCCGGAATCTGACCACGATGGTATGTGCGCTTGCCTGCACCCGGTCCCCGGTCGGAAACCGGGGAATTTGCTTGACAATAGGGCCTTGCGGGAAAATACTTCTTCTCCGGGCCGGTGCGCCCAGCCAAACGAATCGGGTTTGCTAAAGGCGCGTAGCTCAGGGGTAGAGCGCTACCTTGACACGGTAGAGGTCGGCGGTTCGAAACCGCCCGTGCCTACCATTCGGTGTGTGCATCGCGCGAAACAACGTGTCGCACCGGGTGCCGGACGTAAGGGTAATGGGGGCAGATGCCGGACGGAGGGAGAGTTCGTTTTAAGGATGTGCGGAGGGATGTTCGATTGATTCGAAAAATAATCGGCCGTAGTCGGCCATGAGCGTCGCGCTGGCGTCGTATCCATCCCCCTTTTCTTACCAGGCCGAGCCGGACTGTCCGCAGGTTTTCACGACAACAAAATACAGGTTCGCCGTGCGGACGCTCTTGCGCCATCCGAGTAGCTGGGCGGGCTTTCGTGCGTCGAAAAGTTTTATTTATGCCAGGAGGACTGGATCATCGCAGGTGAATTGAGAACCAACGATCGGATTACCGTACCCAATGTGCGGCTGGTTGCCGCAGACGGGGAACAGGTCGGTATTGTAAGCTTGGAGGATGCACTGACTCGGGCCAGGGGGGAGGGTCTCGATCTGGTCGAAGTGGCCCCCCAGTCCGATCCGCCGGTCTGCCGCCTGATGGACTATGGCAAGTTCAAGTTCGAGGCGAAAAAACAGCAGCAGAAAAACAAGGCGGGGAAGATCAACCGGGCAGGCCAGGTCAAGGAGGTCAAATTCCGTCCGCGCACCGACGACCACGACATCGCCTACAAGGTTAAAAACGTCCTCAAATTTCTGGCTCACGGCCAGAAGGTGAAGGTCAGCCTGTTTTTCCGTGGGCGGGAACGCTCCCGCATGGATATGTACAGCTCCGAATTCATGCCCAAGGTGATTGAACTGATTGGCGATGCCGGAGTGATTGAGCAGACACCTCGCCAGGAAGGCAATACGGTGTCAATGATGATTGCGCCCAAGTCGCAAAAGTAGTAAGCTTTCCAGCTTCCCGATTTAGGGAATCCTTTTTAGCTGTTTCTCTTTGTTAGATGTAGTTTTCAATGGCACGGCAAAAGCTTAAGACCCATCGTGGCGCCGCCAAGCGGTTTTCGATTACCAAGAGCGGCAAGGTCAAACGCTCCAAGGCGTTTGCCCAGCACATTCTGACCAAGAAGTCGCCCAAGCGTAAGCGCAACTTCCGCTCCAGCACCCTGGTGTCTGCGGGCGAGGCGAAGAACATCAAAAAGTTGCTGCCGTACGCGTAGGGTCAGCGGTCTTGTATTTACACCCGGTGCGTTTGACGCATCGGCAGATCAGGTGAGGTCATGTCCAGAGTAAAAGGCGGAATCAAGACGCGGAAGCGTCACAAAAAGTACATCAAGCTGGCCAAGGGCTATGTGGGTGCCCGCGGCAGCCTGTATCGTACCGCCAGAGAGACCGTCGAGCGGGCTGGCGTATTCGCCTATCGTGACCGGCGCAGAAAGAAGCGCGACTTCCGGCGCTTGTGGATTGTGCGTATTGGCGCGGCTGCCAAGGCGGCGGGGATTTCCTATTCCCGGTTTATGCACGGCCTGAAAGAGCAGGATATTGCGTTGGACAGAAAGGCGCTGGCCGACCTTGCCGCCAACGAGCCGGATGCGTTCACCAAACTGGTGGAACAGGTCAAGTCTGCCGCATAGGTTCTCGCAACCGTTTTTAAAAAAGCCTCCGGGAGACAACCGGGGGCTTTTTTTTGCGTGGACTTTTTATTTGCGGCGGCTGTTTATTTTCCGGTTATTTTTTCGACCTGGATGTGGATGCCGGTTTTTTGCCGATCCAGCGGGCGCAGAGAATGCCCACCTCGTACAGCACCATGAGCGGGACCGCCATCAGGCACTGGTTAAAAATGTCCGGCGTGGGGGTGAGGATGGCCGCGATAACGAAGGCCATGAGGATGGCATACTTGCGGTTTTTGGACAGAAACTCCGGCGTGACAATCCCCAGCCGGGCCAGCAGCGTGATGACCGGCGGCAGTTCAAAGATGATTCCGAACGCCAGGAAAAATTTGACGTTAAAGTCGACATAGGTGCCCACCGCAAGCATGGGCACCATGTTCGATGTTTTGTACCCCAGCAGAAAACTGATGGCGAACGGGAACACCACATACGCGCAAAATGCAATCCCGATCAGAAACAACACCGAGGCCGAAATGATAAACGCGGCCCCCAGCTTTTTTTCCTCCGGAAACAGTCCCGGCTCAATGAATTTCCAGACCTGGTACAACACGAACGGCATGGACAATGCGATGCCGCCCAGAAACGCCACCTTCAGGTTGGCCCAGAACGCCTCCGCCGGAGAGATGAATACCAGCGGATCGGTAAGTGGCCGGGACAGCCAGGCGATGCCCTGCTCCGAGAAAAAAAAGGCAATCAATACCCCCACCCCGACGGCGGCGGATGCCCGCGTCAACCGGATGCGCAGTTCGCTCAGGTGGTAGGTGAAGGCCATGCGGCCCTGATCGGGAGGTGGTTCAGACAAGGGGGTGCCGGTTATGGGTGGGGGGTGCCCGGTTTATCGGTCTTTTTTTCCGGCGCTTCGACCGACGGTTCCGGGCGGGGTTTTTCGTCGGGTGGGGGGGGCGCATCAAGACTGTCCATGCCTCGCTCAATCTCCTTCTGGATGGAGTTGGTGGCCGCTTTTACGCGCCCTACTGCCCGGCCCACGGTACGGGCCAACTCCGGCAGCCGCTCCGGGCCAAAGACCAGAAGCGCCACCACCATAATGATGAGCATTTCAGGGACACCAACGCCAAACATCGCCCGCCCTTCGTACGCGGAAGCCTCGCCACGTCTTGAGCATATCTTTTTTGTCGGGCGCGGCGCAACGATTGGTGCAGCCTGTGCCGGTCTCTTGAAAGGCTGGAAAATGGTGGATTTCGTTGACATCGGGGCGCGACTTCCCTATACACACCACGCCCCGGTTGGTTTTTTTGCGGTGACGGTGGGCCGCGCGGGGCGCCTGTCCTCGTATTTTTCAAAAAAGGAATTCTGGTAGCACATGTCGAGCTTGGTTGTTGTTGGCGCCCAGTGGGGCGATGAGGGAAAGGGAAAGATTGTTGATCTGCTGACGTCCATGGTGGACGGGGTGGTGCGCTATCAGGGGGGGCACAACGCCGGGCACACGGTGGTCATCGGTGAGGAGGAGTTCGTTCTGCACCTGGTGCCTTCCGGCATCCTGCGTGAGGGGGTGGCGTGCGTGATTGGCAACGGCGTGGTCATCGATCCCAAGGCGCTGGTGGAAGAGATGGACGGGCTGCTTTCCCGGGGTATTCGGTTTGAAGAAAACTTTCACATCAGCGACCGGGCCCACCTGATTTTTCCGTACCACCGGGCGGTGGAACGGGAGGCCGAAAAGCTGAAAGGTACGCGCAAAATCGGCACCACCGGTCGGGGCATTGGCCCGGCCTATGCCGACAAAATCTCCCGGGTGGGTATCCGCATGGGCACCCTGCTGGATGCGGACCTGTTCCGCCGGGTGTTGACCACCAATGTGGAATCGATGAACTACTTCCTCACGCGCCTGTACCGGATGAGCCCCGCCGAGCTGTTCGACGTGGATGAAATTTATGACGAGTACATGGGGTATGCCGAGCGGCTCAAGCCGTTTATCCGCGACACCTCATTGGTTGTTAACGATATCCTGGATCAGGGTCGGCACATCCTGTTTGAGGGGGCCCAGGGCACCCATCTGGATGTGGATATGGGCACCTATCCATTTGTGACCTCATCCAACGCCACCGCCGGTGGCGCATGTACCGGCAGCGGCGTGGGACCCACCCGGATCGGCCGGGTCATGGGCATCGTCAAGGCATACACCACGCGGGTTGGCAGCGGTCCGTTTCCCACCGAGTTGACCGACGACATGGGTGAACGGTTGCGTGAGGCGGGGGGGGAGTTTGGCGCCACCACCGGCAGGCCCCGGCGCTGCGGCTGGTTTGACGCCGTGGCGGTGCGCTATGCGGTGCGGGTGAACGGCATCGAGGGTGTGGCTGTCACCAAGCTGGATGTGCTGGACAAGTTTGAGACCCTTTACCTCTGCACCAGCTACCGCTATCGGGGCGAGGTGCTCACGGAGTTCCCGTCCGACCCGATGGTGCTGGAAGAGGTGGAGCCCATCTACGAAGAGATGCCGGGCTGGTGCGCCTCCACCCAGGGCATCTCGTCGGTGGATGACCTGCCGAAGGAGGCCAGGGCCTACCTGGACCGGCTGATCGAACTGATGGACGTGCAACTGGACGTGCTCTCCTTTGGCGTGCGCCGGGACCAGACCTGCATGCTGGGGAATCCACTGGAGGCGGGCTCGTGATGTGGAAAACATCAACACAGGGGACACCCCGACCGGGGCGCCCCTTAGCTTAACGGAGAGACAATACAGTGAAAAAAGACCTGCGCCGCTCAACACGTTACCCGGTGGTGGGGCTTGCCAGCATCGAGGTGATTCCGGGGTTCAACACGATTGAGGGGTATGTGGCGAACTTCGGATCCAACGGGTTGGGCCTTTATGTGCGTGATCCGTTAAAGCCCGGAGACCACCTGCACATTACCTTATCCATCGAAGGGCAGCACGATGTGGAGGTGCAGGAAAACTATCAGGGGAACGTGGTGTGGGTGAATCAGGTGGGTGGCGTCAACGCGGTGGGCGTCGAGTTTATCGACGAGGCCGGGGGGTGTCGCCACGCCGAAGGTATGTCGGTGTCTTGACGTTTTTGTCCGGTTCCGTATACTGCACGACTGAAGCGGGTGAGTCTGCAAAACAACCCGTGCCAACAGGTTTCTGGTCGAGGTTATGACGGATGTCATGTTGCGATGTTGAAACTAAAGCTACGTTTGTACGACTCGCACAAGAAATGAATGTGTTACTGACTTGATGTTTTATCAAAAAAAGACGGGCGTGGGAGTGCTCTCCTTGTTGTTGCTGTGCAGCCTTGTGCTGTGCGGTGTCGCACAGGCGGCGGCGCCGGGCGATCCGGTGCGGCCACGGTATGCGGGAGACTTTAACCAGGCCCTGAAAGCATACGAACGTCTGGGTGAGGTGGCTACCCGGCAGGCGCAAAACGGGCTGCAGCCCCTGAGCGAGGCGTGGGTCGGCGAAATGGAGCGTGTGGACAGTCTGCTCATCGCGCATGAGCGCACATTCTTCCCCATGATGCGCAGGCCGTGGACCCGTGAGTCCGCCGTGTTTGCCAACCTGCAAGGTGCCCGCATGTGGCTCTGGTCCGTCCACGACGGACTGAAAGAGGGGGCCGTGGGCATCCAGAGTATTGATGTCGTCGGCGGGCGCGTACGCGCGGAGCTGCTGACCAATTTTTCCGCCTATCTGGCCAAGGCGAGCGGGTTGCTGTCCGGCGGCGAATTCCAGGGATCGTATTTCAAGGATACGCTGACGCCGGTGCTTGCGGACTACTGTGCGTACCCGGAAGACGGCGGCCAGGTCAAACCCGATTTCAGTAACCCGGTGTTGTTTGACGATGTGCAGCCGACCGCCAAAGGAGGCAGCCTGTGAGCGACAAGGTGAGCCAGCAGGCGAGAGGATCGGTGGACGTGGATCACGATCTGATCGCCCAGGCCGATGCGTCGCGGGATCGTTACACAGACAAGGACCTGTATGGCCAGATCGACAAGAGCCAGCGGAATATCCCGTGGTGGCTGGTGGTGATGGTGGGTGTCGTAATCCTGCTTGCAGTGGTGCTGAACGCCCCGTTTCTGGGTGAGCAGGGTGGTCATCCCTTAAGCCGGATCGGCGGTGGAGACGGCGCCTTTCTGGACGTTGGCATGGTGATGGCTCTGGTGTATGTAGGTGGCGGATTTGCTGCGATTTTCTGGTTTACCTGTGCGCGTAAGGGGTCGTGATGAGATTCCCGGAAGAGCGTTTCCAGCGTGATGAAAAAAAAGATCGTTCTGGCATTTGCCGTTCTGTTGACTTCTGCGGCGGCGGTGAGTTTAATACTCGCCACTTCACGCTATGTTGGATTTATCAAACATCCGGAATCCTGGCGCCACGGGCTGCCGTATCGGGTGGAGCCCAGTGAGAAAAATGTCTCCGGGCTGATTGTGAAGGTTGCCCCCGTGGGGGGCGAAACAGAGAAGGTGTCGGCGCTGTTGGTCAGCACCTTTTGGCTCTTTGAAGTTGAGGTCGTTAATCAGGCCGAACGGTCGGTCGATGTTGATTTTGACCAGGTGACGCTGCGAGTGGAGGGCCGGGAGATTCGGTCCCTCACAATGGACGCGGTGCTTCGGCTGTTTAACGAAAGAATGACAGGAAGCTTCGGCACGGCAGCGGGGCGGCGGGGCCAGAGAGAGGTTCTGGAGCAACTCCAGAAGCAGAAGCTTGGAGTTGACAGGGTGTTTCCGGGATATGCCCGGACGTCATTGGTGTTCTTCCAGCCTCATCCGGAAGTGCCGGAGCAAGCGGTGTTAACGTTGCGTGGCATCCGGTGGGCGGGAAGTGATTCGCTTCCGCCGTTGGCCTTTCATGTATACCGTGTGCAGCCCGATGGGGCGGCGCGGGAAGATGCGGTGTCAGGTAACGGCGGGGCAGGTGTTGATTGGGAATTGGAATAGGAGGTAGTCCATGTCAGGTAAATTCCTTTTTTGGGTTGCGGCCATGGTGATTGGCGTTGCGGTTGAAGTTTACTTTGGCCTACAGACCAAGGTGTTTGGTGAGGATATCGGCGGCTATGCCTGGTACGGGCCGTATACGCCGTTCATTTACATCCTCATCACCTACACGACAATCTTCGTGTTGGCCGGTATGTTGTTTTACAAAGACATGATTGACGACATTGATGTGGATCGCAAGGATCCGTATCTGGACGGTTGATCGGTCTTTCAAGGTCTTTGTAACGAAGTTGATAAGGAGTATCCAGATGAGCAAGACAAGGATTGCGGCAATGGCAACAACCGCCGTACTCGGTCTGAGCGAAGTGGCGTTTGCCCTGGAGAAGGCGCACGGAAACCCGGCGCATCACGGGCCGGGCTGGCTGTCTGGCCTGGCGGCGGTAAGCGGATTTGTTCTTGCCTGGGCCAGTGTGGTGTTGATCTACATGATGGTCAGCGGCAAGGCCGGCAAGTACACCGAATAGGCGCGCCAGATATTACGCGCGAGCTTTAGGAGGGTAATGATGGAGAAAACGTTAACATGGGTGCTGAACGGCGCATTTCTCGGCGCTGGGCTGGGAACGGTGATTGGTTCGGCGATTCATCTCGGGCTGTGGTCCGGTCGGCACGATGTGTGGACTGGCGACTACTGGTATATGTTCTATTGGACCTTTGGGGTCGCGGTTCTGTCGGGAGCTATGATGTACTTCCTTATGAAGCAGCAGGCCCCCGATGATGATTCCACTGGTTAGGGCGGCGGTCTTTTTTCCGCTGTAGTTTTTGAGGAGTAAACAATGAGTACTGCGACAGCAACGTACGAAGGGATTAAACCCGGTACCGCCGCCAAACACGCGTTTTTCGGTTCGGTGGTATGGCTTTGTCTCGGCGCCTCGTTCGGGTTTTTCACCAGTCTGCGTATTGCATGGCCGGATCTGCTGAACGGTGTGGACGTGATGGGGCCGTTGACCAGCGCTTTTGCGTTTGGTCGTGTGCGACCGATGCACATTAGTCTGGTGATTTTTGGCTGGATTTCCATGGCGTTTGTGGCGGCCATGTATTACATGACGCCGGCGCTGTGTAACTGCCGGCTTTGGAGTGAAAAGCTGGGCCTCTGGAATATCTGGCTATGGAACGTCGGCCTGATTGTGGCCGCGGTGACCCTGCTGATCGGCGCCAACTCGGGCCGTGAGTATCAGGAGTTCATCTGGCCGGTGGACGTCTACATTCTGGTGTTCATTCTGGGCTTTGCCGCCATCAACGTCTTTATGACCATATTGCAGCGGCGCACCCAGGGCATCTACATCAGCGTGTGGTTCTTTATGGCCGCGCTGGTGATGATCTGGATGACGTTCTTTATCGGGGCCATTCCCGATATGTTCCCGGTGACGGGACTGAACGAGGCTTACATGGTTTGGTGGCACGCGCATAACGTGCTGGGTCTGTGGATCACCCCGGTATCAGCGGCGATTGCGTACTACCTGATTCCGAAGGTGACCGGCAACGTGCTCTACAGTCACAAGATCGGCCATCTGCACTTCTGGACCATCGTGGCGTTTTACTCCACGCCGGGCGCGCACCACCTGATGGGTGCACCGTTGCCTGAGTGGATGAAATCGTTCGCGAGCGTTTCCGGTGTGATGATCCTGATCCCGGCGCTGGCCTTCATCACCAATATGGTGTTGACGGTGCAGGGCAAGTGGAACATGTTCTCCGACAACGTCTCGATCCAGTTTGCCGTGACCGGTACGCTGATGGCGGTGCCGCTGAACTTCCAGGGCGCATTCCAGCAGACCCGGGCCATCAACTGGTACATCCACGGGACGCACTGGATCGTGGCGCATGCTCACTTTGCGCTGTTGGGCTTCTCGACCTTCATCGAGGTTGGCGCGGTGTACTACGCCATCGCCAAGCTGTTCCAGCGCAAAATCTACAGCCAGACGCTGGCCACAACCCATTACTGGCTGACGACCATCGGCTTCATCGGGTTCTGGACCACGTTGACGCTGGCGGGTCTGATTCAGGCATCGGGCAAGGTCTACAACACGACCTTCATTGATGTGGTCTACGCCACCCATCCATACATGGTCGGGAGGTCCCTATTCGGACTAACCATTGTGTTGGGGCAGTGGATCTTCCTCTACAACCTCTATAAAACGGCCACGGCAGGCGAGCCGGTTACGGAGAAGAACGCTCCCGCAACCGTCTACTACACCTGATCGGTCGTTACGTAGGAATAAAAGGAGAACACTCACTATGGGTGGTTACAAGGAATACAGTATCGGGGTTGTGATGTTCCTGTTGATCTTCGGGATCGCATGGTTCATGACAATCGGTGTCGGAGGCATCTATCTGGGGAGCATTCCGGCGACCCAGTTGGCCCTCGAAAAACAGGTCAACTACGGCGCATCCGCATGGTCGGTTCGCGACCCGCTCATGAGAGGCTGGAACCAGCCCAAAATCATGAAACGCGGCAAGGAAGTCTCCAACCCGATTGGTGTCGGGAAGAAGATTTTCATCCGCGAGGGTTGCTGGCACTGCCATACGCTGCTGCCCGAGCAGAGTGCCGATTGGGAGTACTTCGGCGCTCCGCCCCTGGCGGGCGACTTCGTGGGCGAATCTCCCACGGTGATCGGCTCGGACCGCAAGGCACCGGATCTGATGCACATCGGCAGCCGCATGCCGTCGGTTGCATGGCATCTGCAGCATCACAAGGACCCGCGTTCAGTGCAGTCGAAATCGATCATGCAATCGTTCGACTTCCTGAACAAGGATGAGCTCAAGGCCCTTGCGGCCTACATGGTAAGCCTCAAGTAGGCGGCCTGCTGAGTCTCCGGGTGGGGCTTCCCACCCGGAGACTGCAACGGCTCGAGATTTAAGGAGAATAGACATGGCAGGTCGAAAGCTGACTTTCGAAGAGCTCAAATGGGAGCTTTACGATGGTATTCGGGAAGGGGGCCGTCCCTGGCCCACCTTTATGTTTGTGCTCATCCTGATGGTGATCTTCACTTCGGTGCTGATTACCTTCCCCCTGTGGGGAGAGCGCAAGGAATATTCATATATGACGAGCGCGTTCAACTTTGATCAGCGTCCCTTCTTCATGGATGCGAAGATCATCGGTGATATGAAGTACGTGGGTGTGAACACGACAACCCTGGAAGCGTGCGTCACCGACGCGCCGGACCCCAACTGCACCCAGGCGTTGACTTCCAGTCAGGCGCCGTGGTTTGACGGCGGGTACGTGCTGACCCTGGTATGGGTGATTATCGTCGTGTGCGGTCTGTATGTGGTTGCGGCCAGGTGTCCAACCTACTACGAGTAGACGGGCGCTGGCGGTAACTGCAGCTTGCAGAAAAATAAAAGAGCGGGAGGCTTCTGGCCTCCCGCTCTTTTTTTGTGTGAAAATGGCGCGGAACGTGAGCCTGATGTGCCTGCCACCTTTTGGCGGGCCATCGGTCGGTTTACCCCATCGCCTTAACGGAATCTACATGACCGAAAGCCACCGCTACAACGACCCGGACTGGGTCCGCCAGCATCGCCTGCAATTTGATACCCGCCGCATGATGGCGGAAAAAGTGGGGTCCACCCACGGCATTACACCGGAAGGGCTGGCCGGTCTTGAAGCGCAAATACAAACGGCGCACGATACGCTGACGACACGCCGTGCCGCCGGGGAACTACCGTTTTTTGACCTGCCCGATCAGGATATTGCACCGGTGTTGCGAGTGGCCGGGCAGGTGCGGGAGCGGTTTAAAAATTATGTGCTGGTTGGCATCGGCGGGTCGTCTTTGGGTCCACGGGCCACCTGGCAGGCGCTTTGTTCACCCCACTACAACCTGCTGGGCCAGAGCGAGCGTGGCGGCCCTCGTCAGTTTTTTCTGGAGAACGTGGATCCCCGCTCCGTCATGGCCACACTGGACCTGCTGGACCCCCGTGAAACCTGCGTGAACGTGGTGACCAAGTCGGGCGGTACGGCGGAAACCCTGGCCAACTATATGGTGGCAAGGGAGTGGCTGGAAAAGGGCGGGTGCACGCCGCACGAACACCTGATTGCCACCACCGATCCCGAAGCCGGCGACCTGCGCAAGTTGGCAGACAAGGAAGGGTGGCAAAGTCTGCCGGTGCCCCCCGGTGTGGGCGGGCGGTTTTCGCAACTGACGGCGGTGGGGCTGTTGCCTGCCGCAGTCACCGGCATCGACATTGGTGAAATGCTGGCGGGTGCCGCCGATATGGCCCGGCGCACGCTGGACTGTGATCTTGAAGAAAACCCCGCCTACCTGCTGGCGGCGCTGCACTATCTGGCCGATACCGCCTGCCGCAAGCCCCTGGCGGTCATCATGCCGTATGCGGATGGGCTCACTTATCTTGCCGACTGGTTTGTGCAGTTGTGGGCCGAAAGCCTGGGCAAGGCGGTGGACCTGGATGGCAAGGAGGTGCATACCGGACAGACGCCCCTTCCCGCCGTGGGCGCGGTGGACCAGCACTCGCAATTGCAACTGTTTGTGGAAGGACCCAACGACAAGATGGTCACCTTCCTGAAGGTAGCGCGTTTTTCCGATCCGGGGGCGATTCCAGCCCTGCACGGAGAGGTGGCCGCCATGGGCTATCTGGGGGGGAGCAGTCTGGCGGCGTTATTAAATGCTGAACAGGCGGCCACCGAAATGGTGCTGACCGAAAACGGGCGGCCCAACATGCGTATCGATATTCCCGCACTGAACCCGTTTGCCGTGGGTCAGCTGTATTATCTGTTTGAGGTGATGACGGCGTTCGCCGGGGGGCTGTACCGGGTCAACCCGTTCGATCAGCCGGGCGTGGAGCACGGCAAGGTACTGACCTACGGCGTCATGGGCCGCTCCGGATATCCGAACCTGCTGGGCTAGGCCTTCGTCTCTCCCGCCTTTTTCAGGGCGGCGATAAGCTGTGGCACGGTCTCAAACAGGTCGCCCGTGAGCGGATGCACGGTGACGCCGGGCCGGTTCAGACTCATCAACGGTGCTTCTGCATCCTTGTTGAAGGCGATCACGCTGGCACGGGTGCCAATATAGTCCACGTGCTGGGGTGCCCCGGAGATGCCCAGGGCAAAAATCAGACGTGGGTTGACGGTTAAGCCCGTCTGGCCGATCTGCCTGGTCTGTGGCAACAGCCCCAGCCCCTGAGTGACCTTGCGGGTGGCGCCCAACTGCGGTGACAGCCCCAATTTTTGCAACGACTCCAGCAGTTCTTCAGCCAGGGCCATGCCGTCCGGGCTACCTGCGCCGTACCCCACATCCACCACCACTTCGGCGGTGGTCAGGTCTTCTTTTGGCGGGGTGAAATTCGGGTCCAGATCAGTGGACCTGGCTAGCTTGATGGCGGCCTTTGCCAGCCCAAATCCGCTTGCCTGCGCCCCTGCGGGGAACTCGGCGGTCTCCAGGCTGGTGATCAACAGCGGGGTGTCGGTGTCTGCCGTCACGATCGCCTCGACCCCGCCTCCGTAGGCGGGCCGGGAAATGCGAACGCCGCCGTCCACCGACTCAAGACCACTGACTTCCGCCAGCACCGTGGGGGCGGTTTTCATCTTTCCGGCCACCCGTGCAAGCGCGCTTTCCCAGCCTGCGGGGGCGACAACGCGGACCGGGGCAGGTTGCTTTTCTTTTCCGATCGTCTCCAGCACCTTGCTGCGGCCATCCACAGAGAGGGCAGCGCCCGCTGTGTCCAGGGCAAAGCAGTGGTCTATCCCTGCGTTTTTCGCAAGGCCCGCCAGCTTGCGGATACCGGCTTCGTCTCCCGCCGCGAGGGCATAGACCGGCAGGTCATGCAACGTGCCCAACTGCCTTGCGGCGCGGAAGGCGCTCGCGGCACTGCGGGCTTCGTGCCCCTGGGCCACGGCCCAGATGCACGCTGTAGTGGGTATGTTTTTCTGACCCCACGAGCCGCTGTACGGGGCGGCGGCGCTACGGGCGGCATCTTCGGCAAAGTGGTGCACGAAGCGGGCGGCCTCGTCCGGGGTGGTGGCGGTTTCGGTCACCTCGGCTTCCATCTGCACGGCCCGGTAGATTGCCGGAGTGGGTACATCATCCGCTTCCAGCTGTTCAATTTTCGCGGCCAGCGCCCGGGCATGACCGGAAACCGTGGCCCGCACCCGGTGGGTGCCGGAGGTGAGTGTGACCACGACCGGGAATTTGATATCGTTCCCGGTCTCATCGGTTAACTGCTTTCTATCGCCACTTACGGCCAGTGCAGACGCTTCCGTCAGGGGACGGCCCAGACGTCCGGACAAAAAGGCCCCCAGCGGGTTTTCCATGTCTGCGCCGTGGGCACCGCACAGAATCAGGTCGCTGTTGCTGACGGTCGCAAGTCCCTTTAAGGCTGCCGCCCACTGGGCCGGATCGGCAGCGGGAGAAAGCGGCAACAGGGTGGCCTTGTGGCACCCTGCGGCCAGTGCTTCCTGCAGCAGTTTTTCACCTTTTTCCGCCCCGCTGGAGACGGCGTGAACGGTCACGCCCGCATCGCCTCTGGCAACAGCCAGGGCCGTGGCCAGGGCATGCTCGTCGGTGGGGTTCATGCGCCACACCCGCTCGGTCAGCACGCCGTCCGCGTCGATGCGCGGGGTGGGGGTGGTGACCGCAACGGGCCGGATCAGGCAGACGATGGCGGTTTTTTGGGCCAGGGCGCCCAAGTCCGGCAGCAGGTGGGTGGCCGGCTCCATAGCGGCGTCGGAGGCCACGGCTTCCACCGGATAGCGGCTGGCCAGGGCTGCGGGCCGCTCGGAAAGATAGCGGGCGTGCAGGTCCTTCAGCCGTTCCAGACACTGGTCGGCGGCTCGCTCTCCCACCACCAGCATGGGGTCGGTATAGTCGGCACCCAGCATGGTTTTGTGCTCATTCAGCCAATCCAGCCGGTAGAGGGTGGCGTCCAGCAGATACAGTTCCCCGGCCATTTCGGCCAGGGGAAAGAACGGGGTCTGGATGGCGGCATCCAGCCACACGGCATCACCCAGGGTGGCCACCGCCTCGGATACGGAGCGGCGCAGGGTTTCCTTGTAGCGGGCCATTTGCGCGCCCTTACCGGTCCCTTCCGGCACCGGCACTTTTTCCCAACCGGCGACCATGCCGCACAACTCCTTGATGATCAGGAAGCGCTGCACCTCGTTGGTGCCTTCATAGATATTCAGGATACGGGCATCCCGGCGCATTTTTTCCACCAGCAGGTCGCGGGTCTGGCCTCTGGCACCGAACAGTCCTTCCACCCGATCCAGTCCGTCGTGGAACATTTCGGAGCAGACATATTTTGCCACCGCGCTTTCCATGCGTACGGAGGTGGTGCTCTTGTTGTCGAAGCGGCCAATCAGGTGGTAGCAGAGCGACTCGTTGGCAAAAATGCGCGCGGCCACTTCGGCCAGCACCCGGTCCCGCTCGGTGTTCTGTGGCAGCAGTTGTTTGGCCTCCACCAGCAGACGGCGGCCCATGACCACACTGGCTACGGCCAGGCCGCAACGGCCCACATTCAGGGTTTCCAGGGCGTTCACCTGTCCGTGCCCTTCATAGCCGATGACGCACTCCCTGGGCACCCGTGCAAGGTCGATGGCCAGTTCGTTGGTGGGGGAGCCCTGCTGGCCCATCTTTTCTTCGTCCCGACCGACGATCAGGCCTTCGGTGTGACGGTCTACCATCAGGCCGGTGATGCCCTCGTCGGTTTTGACGTACATGGAAAACTGGGTGGCCACCCGACCGTTGGTGATCCACATTTTGGCCCCGGTCACCTCGTAGAATTCGTACCGGTTGCCGTTTCGTACATGGGCGATGTCGTGGAACGGCAGCGACTTGCGCCCCACCTTCAGGGTGCGGGTGCCTTGGTCGGTGGCGTAGTCGTAGCTGTCGGTGGAGACATAGGCCAGCTTGTCGTCAGACAGCCGGTAGGCCAGCCCCTTTTGGGTGTATTCCAGCCGGGCCGAGTCGATCAAAAAACGCTCTTCCCCGCGAATTTCAAAGCGGTAGCGCCCGTCGGGAAGTAGCTCCAGCTTGGCCGAATTCAGGTGGGCCACGGTGGTCACGCCGCCGGAGTCGGACCCGGCGGACGGCTCGGTGAGGGCAAATGCGGCTATGCCGCCGTTACCCAACTGGGTCAAAAACAGTTCGTGGGCCCGTTTTCGAAGCGGCAGTTCCGCCAGGGCGGTGGTGATGGTGTCGGGCAGCGGGGCAAACAACTCCCGCGCCTCTTTCAGTCCGGCGGCAAACCCGGCGAAGTCCTTGCGCTTTCCGGCAAGCCCCGCGCCGTAGAACGCCTTCATGAAGTTCTGGGCCAGATATTTGGTGACCTTGGTTTTACGGATGGTGGTATCCACCTGTTCCATCAAGCGGGTAAAGTCGCGCTGGAGTTTGCCCGGATCGGGGCGGGTCAGCTGTTCGACAATGGCGTCCAGCCCTTTCTTGATGGCCCCCAGTTTTTCCGGCTCTTTGGCAAAGCCGCCCAGTTCCTTCTCGACCAGCGGGATCTCTTTTTCCATCCCCAACAGTACCGGGGTGGTGCCAATGCTGGTGCTGGCCATAATCAGCAGGGAAAGCGATGCATCGCCGAAGCGCATGGCGCCGGAAACCAGCATGTAGTAGCCGACCTTTTTCCATCCCAGACCGTCCAGCCTTGCCGGAACCACGGAAGCGAAGTAGTTGTTCTTGATGAACCCTTCCAGCATCTCCGGCGGGATGGTGTGCAGCCGTTCCATGTACCGTTCGTACGGGCCGCCGTCGTCCGGGGCGGTGGTACAGTTGTCGAGGAACCAGTGGTAGCACTGCTCCCAGATCTCCCGCAGGGCCGGATCGTGTAACTGCACCTCTGGAATGAACTGGGGCTTGCCGCTGCCGGACCCTTTCAAAAAGTCGCCGGAGGCGTACGGGTCGTCCTGACCCACAATTTCTGCGTAACTCATGGCCAGCGGCTGGCGCGTCACTTCCGGCAGTTCCGGGAAGTGGGCGATGCCGAACGGTCCGGTGGCTGCCCGGTGTTCGTTGGCGGCGGTGGCCACCAGTTGTTCCAGTTCGTTCAACAGGGTCTCGATCAGGGCCGTATCGCCCTCCACCGGCTGGCCCGCATCCAGGGCGATCTGTACCCCGCAGGCAAACTGGCAGGTGGCGATGGTAAGCGCCAATGCCTCTCTGGCCGGATGGGTGGTCAGGCTCGTGCTCTCCACCCTGGCGGCAAGTTTTTGCCAGCGCAACATGGTCCCGGCGAGCGGGCCGTTGAGCATCTGGGCAAACGTGTCGCCGGACTCCGGGATCAACTGGGAGGTCAGGGGCCGGTCGGTATCTTCCCCCCACTGTGCGGCCAGCCGCGTCAGTGCGTCACTTCCGGGTGCCAGATGCGGGAATACGGCGCTGTCCCGGTAAAAGCGCGACAGCAGGTCGTCTTCGGAATAGCCCGTGCCGCCGAAGGTCTGCCCGGCGTCGTAACTCAGGCGTCCGTTTTTGGGGCAGAACGCCATGGCGGCAATGGCGGCCAGCAGATCTGTGTCGGACGCCTCTGTCGCTGCATTTTCCGTCAACTGCGTAAGCAGGGCGCGCCAGGACAGGATGCGGGCGACCAGCGCCTTGACCGCGCCGAACTTGGCGACCCCGTCCCGGCCAGCGGTATCCTGCATCTGTCCGGGGAACTGGATGCGGCTAACGGCCTGTTCGACAGACCTGCGGGCCAGATAGTCACTCGCGCCCAGCGCCATGGTGGCGTAGCCGTGGGCAAGAAACGCCGGATACCAGTCGGGCAACGAAGAAACCTGCCCCTTGGGAACGGTGATGTCCAGGGTGATGGTTTCAAACCCCGCCGGATGCAAACCGCCCGCACCCACCTTGCGGCGCTTCACCCCTTTGGTTTTGAGTGGCACCACATGGGCGTGCCGTTCGTCGGTGATGACCAGATGGTCGGAAAAACGTGCGGGCACCAGCACCAGCTCTCCCTTTAGGCGGGTGCCTGCGGCGGTGCGGGTGATGGACAGGCTCTGGCTGTCTACGGCGGCACCATCCGGTTTGCCGGTAATGGCGCGCGCGGCAAGGTGCGCCAGTCCCAGGGTGGCGATGCCCACGTGGATGGCTCCCCACGCTTTTAAATCGGCCATGGCTTCCGGCGGCAGGGGCGTGGTTTTTGTCGGGGCGGGCAGGGTGGCAAAGTGGGCGGAAAGCGCCCGTGCACCGTCGTCGTCCAGGCCGTTTGCATCCCATTTTTTGACCCGGGTATCCGGATAGATTTCCCGCAGAGCGGCCTCTTCCGGCTCCGGTGCGAACGGATCGTCGGCGACGGCGGTGCGGTACGGTGTGACGGGGGGCTCTCCCAACAGTGCGGCAATTTCATCCAGAGAGGTTTCCCGGATGCGGCGGGCGGTGCCCACCGCTTCAAATAAATCCAGTGCGCGCAAATGCAGGGAAAACTGGTCGGCATCGCTGGAAAGCGCCATCACCAGCGGGCTGAACGGGGAGTCGGCCATCCCGGCCCGTAGCGGCAAGAGGGCGATGCCCGCTCCGGAAAGACCCGCCTGTACGGCCCGCAAGCGGTGTGTGGCGGATTCACCCAGCCGCACCGGCCAGTCGGTGCGGGTGTGGTCGGTGGCGGGTGGCACGTTGGCCACGGCCACTTCAAATGCGGTGAATGCCCGCCTTGCACGGTCGACAAGTGCTGCCAGTTCCTGCGCGGATGCGGCGGCCTGTTTGCCTTGCAGCGCCTTTTTGGGCAGGCTTTTTACCGGGATAAACGCGGGCGTGGTGGGCGGTGCCGAAGGGGCGGGGGATGCCATGTCCAGCGCCGGGGTTTCTGGGCGGTAGATCAACTGGTGGTCGGTATGCCGCCCCCAGAGTACCGCGCCGGACTCGGCCTGCCAGCACGATTCGCACTTCACGCAGTTTTCAAAATTGACGGCGACCGTGCCGTGGCCGGTAAAGGCGGGCTCCAGCCCGTACACCCCGGCGGGACATATTGACCAGTACGGCGCTTCGCTTAACGAGGCGTGGTTGGGCAAGCCCTCCGGCCACAGCACGCGGATGTGTGAGGTGGTGCCTTCCACATAGGTGTTGGTGGCCAGCCGCTCGGCCATGCCAACGGACGGCTTGATACCCTCCAGCGAACGGCGCTCACGCAGCCGGCTGGTGTCCTGGGTCACGGTATCGTTCAGCATGACCTCGGCCGGGGTTTTCATCACGTAATAGCGGAACAGGTCCACCAGGATGGTCAACACGGCGGTGGCAACAAGGCCAAGAAAAACGATGCTGGCAAGCAGCACATCCAGCAAACGGGTGCGCTCGGCCATGGTGCGGACCGCCGTTTCCATGCGGGATTCCAGCGGCGTGTCGTCGTTTTTGTAGACCGCCGCCGTGCTTTTTGCCATGGCAGGCAGTATGCGGCGCACCATGCCGCGCACAAGGACCGGCAGGCGGCGCATGCCCCGCTCTTCTCCCCCCACCCGGATGGTGACGGAGAACCCTGCGGGCACTTTGCCGGAAAAAGAAAAGGTGTTGAGCGCCCAGCGGCCGATGCTGGATGGCGAGATGACCTTGCCTGCCATTTTGCTCATGCGCAGGGCGTGCATGACGCGGAGATCTTCCCTGATGAGGGCGCCAATCTGTTTGGGCTTCAGGTAGTCACGCAGAAAACGGCCCAGCAGCCAGGTTTTTTTCCATATGGGCACGGGGGCCGTCAGGTAACGCAGGGTGCCGCAGGTGATATCGACGCCCATGCCGAACAGGGTGTCGGTTTTTTCCAGATAGTCCGGCCACTTGGACAGGTACTGGGCGTCCGCCCAGTAGCGGGTGGCCCGCAGCCGTTCCAGATAGGCACGGGTCAGGTTGCGGCTGGTGGGCGACTGCCCGGTGCTGGCAAGTTCGGTAAAGGCGCGGGCGAAGCACAGGCCGGTGGCCGAGGCGGGGCCGGTGAAATTGGGGTACGGCACGTCGATGCCCAGGCCACAGGCGGAACCGCCCACGGCCAGGCCGTTTTCCACCAGGATGGGCGACTGGGTCACGCCGCCGGTACGGATCAGCTTGGCGCCGAAGGCGGACAGGGTGGCCCCTTCCAGTTGCTCGGCAATGCCGGGCAGGCCGGTGATGTATCCGAGCAAATCCTCGTGATTGCCGGTGAACGATTCGGCCATATTTTTGAGCGACACCACATACCCGACCGAGAGCGAATTTTTGTTGGTGTAACAAAACGCGCCCATGTTGAGCTTCAGGGTGCGGCCGCCCATGGAGAGGTTGCGTACCAGAAATTCGTTGGCCACCCCCTCTTGCCCGTTCAGGTCAAAGCGTTGGTTGATCGTATCTTCGGACAGGCTGTATACGGACTTGACCCCCTGCATGAAGTCGGGGGCGGTGACCCGCTCCAGCCCTTCGTAGCGAACCAGGTGCGAGGCGTCGCCCTCGGCCAGAAAAACGATATCGGCATAGACCGGGCCGCGATCGGTATGCACGCCGACCACCTTTTTGTCCCTGCGGATCAGGGAGGTGACGGTGGTGTCGGGCAGGTAGGTGGCCCCCAGCTTGCGGGCGGCCTCGGCCCAGTACGGGTCGAAGGCGGGACGCAGCACCGTATAACAGTTGTCGAAGGTGTCGGGGTTCTGATGGGAGATGCCGGTGAGCGTCTCCCCGTCGGTCATGTAGATGCCGCGCCTGACCAGCCGGCGCTCGAACGGCGCGCCGTCCATGCAGTCCGGCCCGAACGCGTCCGGCGCGGTCAGGTTTTCGGCAAAGAAAACGCAGCCGGACCAGTTTTCCGCACCCGCGTAGGCACCGCCTTCAAGTAACAGAACAGAGGCGCCGGTACGGGCGACGCCAGCGGCGGCGGTCACTCCGGCGGGGCCTGCCCCAACCACGATTACATCGTATTTTACGTGCTCCATAACAGTCCCTTGTCGGCGGATTGCACGTCCGTATCAATAGATCGGTCCGAATCATTGTAACGAAGTTGAAGGTGGATCGTCCCGGAGCGGGTACGGATGCTTGGAAAACAGGCTGGAAGGCTAGCCGGTAATCACCAGATTGTCCCGGTGCACCACCTCGTCGTAGGCCTTGTAGCCCAGGGTTTTTTCGATGTCTGACGAGTGGCCGCCACGGATGCGCTCAATCTCGGCGGATGCATAATTGCTCAGTCCCCGGGCCAATTCACGACCGTCGGCATCCACCAGCGTTACCCCGGCACCCATCTCGAAATTTCCGGAGACCTTGGTGATCCCGGACGGCAGCAGGCTTTTTTTACCGCTGGCGATGGCTTTCGTTGCGCCGTCGTCCAGATGGATACTGCCTTCCACCCGCACGGTATGGGCCAGCCAGTGTTTTTTGCGGGTCTGGGGGGAGGCGGTGGCATGGATCAGGGTGCCCACCGGTTCCCCGGACAGGGCGCGGGTGATGCTATCGGCATCGGTACCGTTGACCAGCAGGGTGGGAATGCCCGCATGGGCCAGCCGGGCGGCGGCGTCCAGCTTGGTGATCATGCCGCCGGTGCCTTCCCGTGAACCGGCCCCGGAGGCCATCTGCCGGATCTCGCCGGTCACCTCGTCCACTTCCGCGATCAGGCGGGCAGAGGTGTCCGTGCGCGGGTCGGCGCTGTACAGGCCGTCCACGTCAGACAGGATTAGTAGCAGGTCGGCGTCCACCACGGTGGCCACCAGTGACGACAGGGTGTCGTTATCGCCAAACTTGATTTCATCCACCACCACCGAGTCGTTTTCGTTGACGATCGGGACGATTTTCAGGGAAATCAGGGTGGCGAAGGTGTTCCGCGCATTTAAAAAACGTTTGCGGTTGGCCACGTCGTCCTGGGTAAGGAGCACCTGGGCCACGGTGATCGCTTCGGCCTGAAAATGCTTTTCGTACTTCCAGATCAGGCGGCTCTGGCCCGCTGCCGCCGCCGCCTGGCGCATGGGAATACCGGTGAGTTCCTTGATGCCCAGCACGGAAACCCCCGCTGCCACCGCCCCGGAGGAGACCAGTATGACCTCGCGGCCTTTTTTTATCTGCCCGGCGATCTGCCCGGCGATCTGCCGGAAGCGCTCGGGCAGCAGCCCTTTGGCGCGGGATGAAATGACGCCGCTACCCACCTTGACCACCACCCGGCGCACGCCTGCCAGCTGTTTTTTTCGATCTGTGGTCACGGGTTTTCTCCCCAGATTTCCCGATACTGTTCGTCGTCTGTACGCGTGTCCCCGATGTCCGTTACGCCGTCCGGAACCTCTTTTTTGTCCGGGGCCAGGGCCAACTCTTCGGTAATCAGCCGCTCTACATTTTCGCCCAGGTGGCATACTAGCTCGTCCATGCCATCGCCGGTGACGGCCGAAATGGTAAAGAACGGCGCGCCGTGGCTTTTTGCCCATTTTTTTGCCGCGGCCAGCGTGTCGTCATCGACCGCATCCGTTTTGGTGGCGGCCACCGCAAACGGACGCCCGGCCAGGTCGTGACCGTACTGGGTCAGTTCGTTTCGCAACGTGTCCAGTGCCGTTTCCGGCCCCGCCTCGGCCATACCGGTGACATCGGCCATGAGCAGAAGATAGCGGGTACGCTCCACATGCTGCAAGAAGCGGATGCCAAGCCCTTTGCCCGCATGCGCCCCTTCGATCAGGCCGGGGATGTCGGCCACCACGAACGAGCGATACTCTCCCCACGCCACCACCCCCAGGTTCGGCACCAGGGTGGTGAACGGGTAATCGCCCACCTTGGGGCGGGCGGCGGAAATCCGCGAGATGAGGGTGGACTTGCCCGCATTGGGCAGCCCCACAAGCCCCACGTCGGCCAGTAGTTTGAGTTCCAGACGCAGCCAGTGTTCCTCTCCGGGCAGACCCGGCTGGGCATAGCGCGGGGACTGCCGGGTGGAGCTGGCAAAGTGCTGGTTGCCTAAGCCCCCCTTGCCGCCTGCCGCGGACACGTAACGCTGGCCGTCTTCGATCATGTCGGCCACCAGCTCGCCGGTTTCATCGTCCAGCACCACGGTGCCCACGGGGACGGTAATGACCAGATCCGAAGCTGCCCGTCCCGATTTTTGCACGCCGGCGCCGTCGGTGCCCCGCTTGGCCACATACCGTTTTTTATAGCGCAGGTCCGACAGGGTGGTGGGGCCGGCTTCGGCCACAATGATCACGTCGCCGCCCCGGCCGCCGTCACCGCCGTCCGGACCGCCCTTGGGGATGAATTTTTCCCGCCGGAAGCTGACGCAGCCTTTGCCGCCATCTCCCGACTGGACAAATATGGTTACCTGATCGACGAACATGGGTTTGTGCCTGTGTACATAAAAAAAGGGGTGTGACCGGCCCGGTCACACCCTCTTTAAAACGTAACGCGTGTGTGCGCGGTAACCGGCCCTGTTATCCCGCGCTGGCCGGCAGCACGCTGATCTGCTTTTTGCCGTACCGGTTGGTGCCGAACGTGACCACGCCGGTGATTTTGGCGAACAGGGTGTCATCACCGCCGCGTCCGACGTTTTCGCCCTCGTGGAAGCGGGTGCCGCGCTGGCGCACCAAAATGGTGCCCGCGTTGACCTGCTGGCCGCCGTAGCGCTTGACGCCGAGTCGTTTGGAATGGCTGTCGCGCCCGTTTCGGGAGGAGCCGCCTGCCTTTTTATGTGCCATTTATCCGTTCTTTCCTTAAAACAACTAGCCGGAGATCGACTCGATCCGCACCCGGGTGAGCGACTGACGGTGGCCCTGCTTGCGCCGGTAGCCTTTGCGCCGCTTCTTCTTGAAGATGAGTATCTTCTCGCCCCGGAACTGGGAAACCACGGTGGCCGACACCGTGGCACCCGAAACGAGGGGCTTGCCGATTTTGGTATCCTTGCCGGTGTTCACCAGCAGTACCTGATCGAATGTCACCTTGGCGCCCGCCTCACCGTCGAGTTTTTCGAGGGCGATCTCTTCGCCTTCGGTTACCCGGTGTTGCTTGCCGCCACTTTCAAAAATCGCATACATCACATTATCCTGCTTGCGCCCGTTCAGGCACGTTTCGAGCAATAACTGAAAAGCCGTTATTTATACGTTGAATGAGGGTCTCTTGTCAATGAAAATGAGTCTGGTTTCTTACATTGATCCTGGGGCGGGAACGCGTTGACCGTGCGGCAGCCAGTGTGCTAGATTTCCCCGTTCATTATTACGCCGGGTGCGGGGTTTTTGTTCCCGTAGCCGCCTCCATTTTTTGTCTTTTTTCTTGGTGACAGGTTGACCGACACCACCATTGCCAGGCGGTATGCCTCCGCACTGTTTGAATCGATTGGAGATGCGACCGCCTCCGAGCAGGTTCGCGGGCAGCTCTCCACCTTGGCGGACGCCACGGGTCAGGCGGAGTTTCGGCGGTTTGTAGACAACCCCCGGGTACCGCTGGAAAAAAAGCAGGCGGTGCTCACAGCCCTTGCGGCAAAGGCTGGCGCCACGGACAAGACGGCAAACCTGCTTGCGCTGCTGGCACAAAACGATCGCATCGGACACCTGGATGCCGTGGCGGAAGCGTTCGGCGATCTGGTGGATCAGGCCGTGGGCCGGGTTACCGTGACCGTTACCGCAGCCATCTCCCTGCCCGGCAAGGTCATGCAGCAGGTGGACGGCAAACTGTCCGAAATTCTGGGGGGAGACGCCGACATCTGCCACAAGGTGGATGAGGCCATTATCGGCGGGCTGGTCATTCAGATCGGCTCCAAGGTTTTTGATTACAGCATTCGTTACCAACTGGCCAAATTGCGCCAGACACTGTAGGAGTTCGTGTTTCGATGAGCATTAAGGCGGCAGAGATCACTCAACTCATCAAGGAGCAGATCGAGGGATTCGAGAAGGTCGCGGAGATTTCCGAGACCGGCACGGTTCTTTCGGCTGCCGACGGCATCGCCCGGGTTCATGGGCTGGAAAATGCCATGTCCGGCGAGCTTCTTGAGTTTCCCGGCGGTGTGCAGGGGATGGTGTTGAACCTGGAAGAGGCCCAGGTGGGCGCGGTGCTGCTGGGTGAGTTCCAGCACATTAAACAGGGCGACATGGTCAAGCGTACCGGCAAGATTGCCCAGGTACCCGTAGGCCCCGAACTGCTCGGGCGCGTGGTCAACGGCATCGGCGAGCCGATCGACGGCAAGGGCGCGCTCAAGACCACAGAATTTCGTCGGGTGGACGTGATTGCCCCCGGCATCGTGCTTCGAAAAAGTGTGCACGAACCGCTGCAAACGGGCCTGAAGGCCATTGACGCCCTGGTGCCCATTGGCCGTGGCCAGCGCGAGCTGATCATCGGCGACCGGCAGACCGGCAAGACCGCGGTTGCGATCGATGCGATCATCAACCAGAAGGGTCAGGACATGAAGTGCATCTACGTGGCCATCGGGCAGAAGCGCTCGACGGTGGTGCAGGTGGTCAAGACCCTGGAAGATGCCGGCGCCATGGAATACACCACGGTGGTGGCCGCCACCGCATCGGACCCTGCGGCGTTGCAGTTCATTTCGGCCTACACCGGCTGCACCATCGGTGAGTACTACAGAGATAACGGCCAGCACGCCCTGGTGGTATACGACGATCTTTCCAAGCAGGCGGTGGCCTACCGGCAGATGTCGCTGCTGCTGCGCCGTCCGCCGGGCCGTGAGGCGTATCCGGGTGACGTATTCTACCTGCACTCCCGCCTGCTGGAGCGGGCCGCCAAGCTGTCCGACGATCAGGGCGCGGGGTCGCTTACGGCGTTGCCGATCATCGAAACCCAGGCGGGTGACGTGTCGGCCTACATTCCCACCAACGTGATTTCGATTACCGACGGGCAGATTTTCCTCGGCAGTGACCTGTTCTATTCGGGTGTGCGCCCGGCCATCAACGTGGGACTTTCGGTTTCCCGTGTGGGCGGCGCGGCGCAGGTCAAGGCGATGAAGCAGGTGGCTGGCACCTTGCGGCTGGATCTGGCCCAGTTCCGGGAAATGGCCGCTTTTGCCCAGTTCGGTAGTGATCTGGACAAGGCCACCCAGCAGATGCTGGCTCGCGGGGAGCGTATGGTGGAACTGCTGAAGCAGGACCAGTATCAGCCGCTTGCGGTGGAGTTGCAGGTGATCTCCATCTTCGCCGGTGGTGAGGGGTACGTGGACGACATGGACGTGGAGCAGGTGCGCCCGTTCGAAACATTCCTGCACAACTATATTGATGAGCACGCAGCGGCGCTGCGGGCCAAACTGGTGGAAGCAGGCAAGATCGACGACGACATCAAGGCCGAGCTTGGCAAGATGATCGAGGCCGCCAAGGCCGCCTTCCTCAAGGGCTAGCGAGAACGAATAGAACTTAAATGGCCAGCCTGCAACATATCCGCAGACGGATCAACTCGGTCAAGAACACCCAGAAGGTGACCAAGGCCATGAAGATGGTCTCGGCCTCCAAGCTGCGCCGGGCGCAGGAGGCCGCGGAAGCCGCCCGCCCGTACGCCACCAGGATGAACGAAATGTTTGCGGGGCTGGGGATTGACCCGGAGCAGGCCACCCATCCGCTGTTGGTGGCCCGGGAGGCCAAAAAGGCCGTGGTGGTGGCGGTGACGCCCGACCGGGGACTGTGCGGCGGGCTGAACGCCAACGTGTGCAAGGCCGCCCACGCTCAGGTGCGGGATCTGGCCGGAGACGGGCTGGACGTGAGCGTGGTGGCCATCGGCCGCAAATCCCGCGATTTCTTTTCCCGCCGCGAGATCGATCTGGACAGGGTCTGGACCGGCCTGCTTGCCGGGGTGTCGTACGAGTCGGCTGCCGAGGTGGGCGGGCATCTGGTCAGTAATTATCTGGAAGAAAAATTCGACCGGGTGGTGCTGGTGTATGCCCGCTTCCAGTCGGTGATCTCCCAGGTGGTGCAGGTTCGGCAGATTCTGCCCATTTCCGTGGATGCCGGTGAGGCGGCCGATTCTCCGGTTGCCCCGAAGGCCGCTGCGCCCGATTCGAATTTCAGTTTTGAGCCGTCCGACGAGGAAGTGCTGGACGCCCTGTTGCCCAAATATATTGAGGTGCAGTTGTTCCAGTCGTTGCTGGAATCTGCGGCCAGTGAGCACGGCGCGCGCATGACGGCCATGGACGCAGCCACCCGCAACGCGGGCGAAGTGATCGACAAGTTGACCCTGGTGTACAACCGTACACGGCAGGAGTCGGTGACCAAGGAGTTGCTGGATATTATTGGTGGCGTGGAGGCGCTGAACGCGTAAGCGGCAAGCGCCGGGAAAGCCTAAGTAGTTGCGCTGAACGCGTAAGCGTGCACGCCGGAAGAATTAGAGCGGCGTAGCCGGTTTGGATTTTATGAACTTCCGCTGTTTGGTACGGAAGTAAGGAGGAGTCAGGTGCAAGGCAAGATTGTCCAGATTATCGGTCCGGTGGTGGACGTGGCATTTCCGGAAGGGAACCTGCCCACCATCAACAACGCATTGACCATCGACGCCAAAGAGGATAAAAAATCCGGCCGTCCGGCCATCCATCTGGTGCTGGAAACTGCGGCTCACATCGGCGACAACAAGGTGCGTGCCGTGGCCATGACCAGTACCGACGGTCTGGTGCGCGGCATGGAAGTGACGGATACCGGCGCGCCGATCATGGTACCGGTGGGCGAAAAAGTGCTGGGCCGTATCCTCAACGTGACCGGCGACCCCATCGACGAACTGGGCCCCGTGGGCGAAAAAGTCCGCTGGCCGATCCACCGGGAAGCCCCGGCGTTTGCCGATCAGGAGACCACCCCGTCGATTCTGGAAACCGGCATCAAGGTCATCGACCTGCTGGAGCCGTATGCCCGTGGCGGAAAGACCGGCCTGTTCGGCGGCGCGGGGGTGGGCAAGACCGTGATCATCATGGAGCTCATCAACAACATCGCCAAGCAGCACGGCGGCTACTCCGTCTTTTGCGGCGTGGGCGAGCGTACCCGTGAGGGCAACGATCTGTGGAACGAGATGAAAGAGTCCGGCGTGATCGACAAGGCCGCCCTCATCTACGGGCAGATGAACGAGCCGCCCGGTGCCCGTCAGCGTGTGGCCCTTTCAGGGCTGACCTGCGCGGAATATTTCCGTGACGAGGAAAAGCGCGACGTGTTGCTGTTCGTGGACAACATCTTCCGTTTCTCCCAGGCCGGATCCGAAGTGAGTGCGCTTTTAGGCCGGATGCCGTCGGCGGTGGGCTACCAGCCGACGCTGGCCACCGAAATGGCCGACCTGCAAGAGCGGGTGACCACCACCAAGAACGGCTCCATCACCTCGGTGCAGGCGGTGTACGTGCCGGCGGACGATCTGACCGATCCGGCCCCGGCCACCACGTTTGCCCATCTGGATGCCACCACGGTGCTGTCCCGCTCCCTGGCGGAGCTCGGCATCTATCCGGCGGTGGATCCGCTGGATTCCACCAGCCGCATGCTCGATCCGCAGATCGTGGGCGAAGAGCACTACGCCGTGGCCCGTGGGGTGCAGCAGACGTTGCAGCGCTACAAGGATTTGCAGGACATCATCGCCATTTTGGGCATGGACGAGCTGTCCGAGGACGACAAGCTCACCGTGGCCCGGGCGCGCAAGGTTCAGCGCTTCCTGTCCCAGCCGTTCCACGTGGCCGAAATCTTCACCGGTGCCCCCGGCAAGTACGTGAAGCTGGAAGACACGATTCGTGGCTTCAAGGAACTGCTGGACGGCAAGCACGACGATCTGCCGGAACAGGCCTTCTATCTGGTGGGCGGTATCGAGGATGCCATCGAGAAGGCCGAACAGCTTGCGGCCAAGGCCTAAGCCGTGGCCGATCAGATACGTCTGGAAGTCGTCACCCCCAACCGGGAGGTGGCATCCATCACCACCGACGAGGTGATCCAGTTGCCCGGCGGCGACGGGCTGTTCGGGGTATTGCCGGGCCATAGCGCGCTGATGACCACCCTGACCCCCGGCGTGGTGTCGTGGATGATCGATCCGGACAACGATGCCGGCCTGGTGGTGGGCGGCGGCTTTGCCGTGGTGCAGGACAACGTGGTGACGGTGCTGGCCGAGTCGGCACAGCTTCCGGCCGAGATCGACGTGGACGCCGCGAAAAAAGCCCTGGCCGAAGCGGAGGGCGAATTGCCCGCAGCCGCGACCCTGGAAGAAGAGTCGGCGGTGCGTGACCGGATTGCCCTCTACAACAGTCAGGTGGAAGCAAAAGCCCGCTGGGAGTAGCCTTCTACAACTAAATAATCCCTCCGATGATTGATACGGGGCGGCAAACGGTACGGTTTGCCGCCCCGTTTTTTTGTGCCGTAACGCCTGCGCTACCCTGAAACAGTTCCTGAAAAATAAATGTTTATCTTTTGTGCAATGAGAGGTGTTCCGATAAGAGTGGGATGACCGCTATGAGGACCGGCCGTTTTTTGTTATGGCCGGTTTTGTTGCGTTCGAAAGCGCGACCTGAAGCACGCGGATGGCCGTTTGGAGGTTTGGCATGATGGCAAAATCGATTAAAAACTGGGTACTTGTGCTGGGCGCGGTGTTTCTGATCACCGCGTGCGGCGTGGCGGACGATACCGTGGAAGCCAGACTGACACAGGCACAGATTGAAATTGATGCGGGCAATTACACCGATGCGGTCACCATTTTAGCGGAGGTTTGCGACACCGCCGACCTGCCCTCCTGTGAAGATACCACCCTGCTGATGCTGGCCGAGGCCTATATGGGTTCGGGCGGCGTAGACCTCCTGGATCTGCTGGCGGATGCGGCAGAAGGCGCCTCACCCGATACGTTCACCATGATCCAGACCATGGCGGGCGGGGCGGGTGCCGCGACGAAGGTGACCGCTCTGGGCAATTCCATCCTGGCCCTGGAGGCCATGACGGTGCGCGATGCCAATGCGGAACTGCTGTTGGCGGTGGCCACCACCACCCGCGCGGTGATGACGATTATGGATGCCGCTGACACGGGCACTCTTGCGACGGCCATCCTTGCGGATGTAGAAGGCGACTTGGAGGGTATGCTGGCCGCCGTGGAGGGTATGGAAGCGCTGTTGGGAGAGTCCTTGGGACTGACCGACGACCTGGATGCGCTGATTGCCGAGCTTGGCGGCACGGAGGCTCTCGGCGACGTTACGCTGGATCCAGGCCTCCTGCAAGACTATTTAGACGCCCTGTAACGGATTGGGGAGAGGGATAATGAAACGTTCGATAAGCCTTTTTGTTTTTGCTGTTTTGTTCCTGCCGCTACTGGCAGGCACGGCGTTTTCCGAGCCGCTGCCCCAGATGTATCAGGGCACCCGCCCGTTGGGCATGGGCGGTGCGTTTACGGCGGTGGCCAACGACCACAATGCGTTGATCTACAACCCCGCAGGCCTCACCCAGTTGCAGGGTGGGATTTTGAAACGCCTGAACCTGCTCAATCTGGAAGCGGAATGGTCCGACGATGCCCAACAGCTTATAGACGACCTGGATGCCGTGCCCACCGGCGACGCGCTGGCCGCCACCACCTTGATGCAGGCCTACCGGGGCAAGCACTTCCGGCTACGGGCCGATACGTTTCCCAATATCGTGACCAAACGGTTCGGCTTTGGTGTACTGGTGCAGGCTGCGGCGGACGGAGAGTTTCATGGGGTGGTCAGTCCGCGCCTGGATCTGGCGGCGTTTGTGGACGCCACGGCCATGTTTTCTCTTGCCCATGCCACCAAGGGCGGGGGGCTGGCGATTGGTGTGACCGGAAAGATGGTGCGCCGCAAGGGGATTGTCCAGAGCCTGACGGCAATCGATATTGCCCTTGATGGATTTGATCCGTTCGAGAACCTGGATGAAGAACAGAGCGCCACGGCGTTTGATGTGGGCATTATGCTCAAGCCGGACATGCCCGGTTCCCCCACCTTTGCGGTGGCGGCCCTGAACCTGACCGATCTCGACTTTGGCCCGCTGGGGCTGGTGCCGTATCAGGTGAACGTGGGTGCGGCGTTCACGCCGAAGCTGGGACCGCTTGCGGTCACCTTTGCCGCCGACCTGGTGGATGTGACCCGGAACCTCACCGATGATGAGGACTGGGAAAAAAGAACCAACTACGGCGCCGAAGCCCGGCTGTGGAAGTTTCTGGCCGTGCGCGCCGGGATGCACCAGAGTTACCCGACCGTGGGCGCCACGATCGACTTGTGGATATTCCGCGTGGATGCAGCGGTCTACTCCGAGGAGATCGGGGCCTACGGCGGTCAGCAGGAAGACAAGCGCTATATTGTGCGGCTGGACCTGATCTAGAGCCTGTTCACAGGCTCTACTCTGCCGGGCGGGGCCGGTGGATCACCACGGTGACTCCCTCGAAGATGGCATCCACAGGCGGGTTCTGCTTGGTCATTTTTACGGTGATGGCGGTAATCGGATAATCCCGCAGTACGGCGTTTGCCACGTCTTCCGCCAGGGCCTCCACCAAAAACCGCTCCTTTTTTGCCACGGCAAGCACCGTATTGGTGACCTGTGCGTAGTCCACGGTCTGCGCCAGCTTGTCTGAACTGCCTGCGGGCATCAGGTCCAGATGCAAGGTGATGTCGGCCCGGTAGTTCATGCCGTGCCGCCGCTCTTCGGGGAACACTCCGCACGGGCAGGTGAAGCAGATGGCGCGTAAGATCAGTTGGTCTGTGGGGGGCATGTGCATCGAAAAGGGAACCTGGCTCCGCCTGAGAGAAGAGATACGGTCCCATCATAAAACAAAACGGGGGTCCGTGACCGGACCCCCGTTTCGGGTAATGCATGTGCGGGTGGTTACGCGCTGAACGAGCTGCCGCAGCCGCATGTGGACTGGGCATTCGGATTGTTGATGGCAAACCCGGCTCCCTGCATGGTTTCCACATAATCCACCTGGGCGCCCGCCATCATCGGCATGCTCATGGCATCGATAAAGAACTGGACACCGTCTACCTCGACCACCTGATCGGCGTCGCCCGAGCCCTCTTCAAACTGCATTCCGTACTGATAGCCGTGGCAGCCGCCACCGGACACGGACAGGCGAATGCCGTGCCCTTCCTTGCCTTCGGTTACGAGCAGGTCCTTGATTTTGGCGGAAGCCGCTTCCGTCACCGTGACAAACGGTGTCTCCGTGGTGGTTTCCGTAGATGTTTCCGTCGTCGATTCCGTTGACATACCGCGCTCCTTTCGAACGTTCAAACTTGATATCTTCATCCCCGGGCACACGGGCCAGGAGGAATTTTAGAGAGGCTATCTCTCCAGTCTAATGCCGATCCGTCGTCCCGGCAAGCGATCCGGGGCGGATTTTAAGCGCCCCAGTTCTTGCGCGACTTGCTGATGAACGGCTCCGGGCGGTTGGTCCGGTTGGCGAGAATCACCGGGTCCAGCACCTCGCCACAGGTGAGGCAGCGCCAGGCAGTGATGCCGATGACGCCGCAATCGTCCATCAAATCGGTGAAATTATCCGCAATCATCGCGCTATTGCATCTTGAGCAATCCACGTGTCTTCTCCTTCTAATAGAGACAACAAAAAAGTTCCAAACACTGTTGATTCCGTAGTATCGCAATTCCGGTGCCATTTTTCTGAAATGGCCACAACAGGCTGATAAACAAGGCCGGAACGGCACAACAAGTGTGGAAACGGCTTCACTGATGAAACAAAAATGAAACGCTTTTTGTTTCAATATGAAACATACACTGTTTCTTTTATGAAACAAGTTAGCCTTCTATGCCTATTCTACACCGTTATTTATATTTTTCCACCTGCGCCCGCTCAGCTGTTCATATCTGAAACAGATTTGGCTTTATTCGAGGGCTTCGGCGAGCAACTCCACGGTATGCACGACCCGTGCTTCCACGTTACCCCTGGCAAGGGTGTCGTGCATGTGCATCTGGCATCCGGGACAGCCGGTGGCCACGATCCCGGCCCCGGATGCGGCAACCGACCGGGTCTTTTCGGCACCGATTTTCAGTGACAGGTCGTAATGCAGGGCCGAAAACAGGCCGCCGAATCCGCAGCACTGGTCGGCGCCGTCCATCTCGCGAAAACCGTGCGGGGCAATCTGGCGGAGGATGGCGCGGGGCGCTTCGGTGACGCCCATGCCCCGCACCAGGTGGCACGGGTCGTGGTAGGTCACTTTTTGCTCCAGCTTCCCCGCGCGACTGGCGTAGTCGGTGTGGCCGGTAATGTATTCGGTCACGTCCATCACCTTGCCGGCAAAGCGGTCGGTATCTTCCCCCGGCAGCAGCGTGGGGTAGGTGTCCTTCAAGGTGGTGCCGCAGGAGGCGCAGGCGGTGATTACGGCATCCACGTCCAGCTGGCCGTAGCGCTCGATCACGTCTTTGGCCACTTGCCTTGCCCCGTCCCGGTCGCCCAGAGAAAGCAGCGGGATGCCGCAGCACGGGGCCTGTTTGGGGATGACCACCTCCACATCCAGTTTTGACAGGGCGGAAATGGTGGCGTGACCAATGTGGGTCGCAGTCAGGTTGATGACGCAACCGGGAAAAAACGCCACCCGCCCGGTGACTTTTTTTGGTGTAACCACTTCCGGGTAATCGTCGGTCATGGGGCGTGTGACCAGTTTCGGCAGCACCCGCTTGCGTCCGGCGCGGAAAAACGGCAGCAACCGGGAAAGCGGGCTGCCATCGGCAATGCTGTGGTACAGGCGGGTGCCAAGCCTGGCCACCGGCAAAAACCACGACAGGCGGTTCCCCACCAGCACCATGCGGGAAGCCCGGCGCAGAAGCCAGCCAACGGGTCCGCCCGCGGAATATTCGGCAAGCTCCGCCTTGGCGAAGTAGAACACCGTATCCAATGGAATGTGGCGTGGGCAGGCCGGTACGCACGCGCGGCAGTCGATGCAACTGCTGATGGGTTTGATTACACCGGCGGCGGGGGTGATTTCACCTTCCAGAAGCCCCATGGCCAGGGCCAGCCGGCCCCGTGGCCCCATGGACTCCCGCAATTCTTCCCGATAGGTGGGGCAAACCGGCATGCAGGCGGCGCACTTGATGCACGCATCCAGCTCTTCTTTCACCCCGTCAAGTGGATGCGTGGATGCACGCTGCATGGGTCTGTTCCAGCCGCTTTGCGGCACACGGTATAGGTGGGGCTACGGTCTGCCGATCAGGGTCAAAAATTCGGCGCGGGCCTTGGGGTCGTCTTTAAACGAGCCGAGCATGGCGCTGGTGACGGTGAGGCTGTTCTGCTTTTCTACGCCGCGCATCATCATGCACAGGTGGCTGGCCTCCACCACCACGGCTACCCCGTACGGGTTGACCGCATCGTGGATGGCGTTGGCCACTTCGCTGGTCATGCGCTCCTGCACCTGCAGGCGGCGGGCGAACATATCGACGATGCGCGGCAGCTTGGACAGCCCCACAACCTTTCCCCTGGGCAGGTAGGCCACGTGCGCCTTGCCGAAAAACGGCAGCATGTGGTGTTCGCACAGGCTATAGAAGTCGATATTTTTGACCAGTACCAGTTCCGAGTAATCCACGTCGAACAGGGCGTCGTTGATCAACTCGTCCACATTCATGCGGTACCCGCCGGTCAGGTGCTCAAGCGATCGGGCCACCCGCATCGGCGTACGGATGAGCCCGTTCCGCCCGGGGTCTTCCCCCAGCAGACCAAGCATGCGCGAGACCATGTCGGCCATTTCCAGAGAGGCCGCAGTTTCCTGTGTCTTGGTGTCTTCGAGTATGTCCATGGTGCTGTCACCCATAATATTCAAAATAGTTGTCCCGCGTCTCCCCCAGGCGAACTTTGTGCAGTATGCCGTCCCCCAGCTTTTTTTCCAGGGTGTCCCAGACGGCGCGCACGATATTTTCGGAGGTGGTGACCTGCCCGGAAAATTCCGGCAGTTCGTTCAGGTCGCTGTAATTGTAGCGGTCCACCACGGCTTCACGGATGGTCTGGTCCAGGTGCGAGTGGTTGACGGCAAGCCCGGTCGAAGGGTCCGGGCTGCCTGCAACCGTAACCTCCAGGGTGTAGTTGTGGCCGTGCCCGTTGGGGTTGTTGCACGCCATGAACAGCGCCTGATTATCCGCCTCTGAAAGGTTGGGGGAATGCAGGCGGTGGGCGGCGGAGAAGGTGTAGCGTTTGGTAATCAGCATGCCGTCCTTTCTTTTTTTTGCCATGTCCGAAAGTTCGTTTGTGTGGGTTTCATACCAGGCGTCCTCCTGTTCGAACAGGCGCACCCGTTCCAGTTTGCCCGTCGTCAGTTTGGTTTCCAGATGCGCCCGGATGCGTTCGAGTATCCGCTCCATGGTAGGGGGGGTGTCGGCAAAATCCGGGTGGTCGCCGTTCAGATTTTTGTGGTCGTAATCTGCCAGTACCGAAAGCAGCGCAGCCTTTACATCCTTGATGTTGGTGACCATGCCGGTGGTGGCGTCGGCGGTGCCCGACACAGTGGCTTCCACCAGCAGGTTGTGGCCGTGGGGGCGATGTTCGATGCCGTAGACCGCTTCGTTCTGGCGGACGTCCCAATCGGGACGCGCACACCAGTGCGAGGTGGCGATCTCTGCCCGCTTGGTCACATAGACTAGTCTGTTTCCCGCCACAGGCACGCTTTAGTCCGCCTTTTTAATGTCGAACCGCTTCATGCGCCGCCACAAGGTGGTGCGGCTCATGTTCAGTCGCTGAGCCGTTGGGCCCAGCCGCCAGCCGCACTGATCCAGCACGCGGATGATGGTCTCTTTGGCCACCTCGCCCAGCGGGTCCTGGGTTTTTACATCCACATGGACCATGTTCGCATCTTCCACAATGCTGTTGGGGCCGATCTGCACCAGGCTATCCGGGGTGTGCAACACTTCCTTTGGCAGGTTGTGAACGGTGATAAGGGTGCTGCGGCACAGGACCATGGCGTGCTCAAGGACGTTTTCCAGTTCGCGCACGTTGCCGGGGTAGCTGTAGTTCATCAGCATCTCCATGGCCTCTGGCGTGACGCCCCGCACCTCCTTGTTCATCTCGGCATTAAAGTGCTGAAGGAAATGCTCGATGAGCAGGGGGATATCGTCGTGCCGTTCCCGCAGGGCCGGTATCCTGAGCGGCATAACCCGCAGACGGTAGTACAGGTCCTCTCGAAATTCTCCTTCCCGTACCATCTGGGTCAGGTCCCGGTGGGTGGCGGCGATGACCCGTACGTCTACTTTAATGGTATCGGCGCCGCCCACCCGCTCAAACGCCTCTTCCTGCAGCACGCGCAGCAGACGAATCTGGGTGGCCGGAGTGATGTCGCCAATTTCATCTAAAAAGATGGTGCCGCCGTCGGCCTGCTCAAAGCGGCCCTGCTTGCGGGCCACGGCGCCGGTGAAGGCCCCTTTTTCGTGGCCGAACAACTCACTTTCCAGTACCCCTTCGGCCAGCGCCGCGCAGTTGAATTTAACGAACGGCTTGCCGACCCGGTCGCTGTGTTCATGAATGGCGTGGGCGATCAGTTCCTTGCCGGTACCGGTCTCCCCTTCAATCAACACCGTGGTTTTGGTGGTGGCAATGGACGGCAGGACGTCGTAAAGCTCCTGCATGCGGTGATTTTTGCCGATGATCTGATCGAACGAAAACTTGCCGTGCAACTCTTCGGTCAGCTTGGTCTGCTCCGAAATATCCCGGAAGACTTCCACCTCGCCGATAACGGTGCCGTCTTTATCCTTGAGCAGGGAGGCGTTGACCGTAATAGGGATCTGCTCTCCCGCCTTGTTGATCAGGATGGTGTCGTAGGAGCGGATGTCCTTGCCGGTGTCCAGGGTTTTGTCGAGCAGGCACTCGGAGGACGAGCAGGCCGCGCAGCGGATCACCTGGGCGCATTCGGTGCCCAGCGCTTCCTCGCGGCTGCGGCCCAGAATGCGCAGGGCCGCATCGTTGATGTAGTGCACTTTACGATCCAGACCAATGGTGACCACGCCATCGTTGATGGTGTTCAGGATCACTTCCGGATCGATTTGCTCTTCGGTCAGCTGACGCAACGGCACCCCCGTTTTTCAGGTATGAAACAGAGTGTAAGACACCTTGGGGTACTGGGCAATCGTGTCAAAAACTCGATTAAGCGGTTTTTCCCGGTGCCGGACGGGTAGAATGGACCGCGTGGTACGCCGGATGAACAGGTTGTTGCGGATGGGCACAGGGGTCGGGGTGGCCTTTGCGCTGTTGCTGGGGTTGTCCGGGTGTGCCTCCACCGGCCATGCACCCCAAAACGGGGAGGGCCAGGAGCCGTCGTCTGCGGAGCAGGAGGGCCAGACCACTCCGTACCTGCGGGGCAAGGAAATCGGACGTCAGTTCATGGCATCGGCGCTGGGGCACTACCGGTTCCATACCGATTACGACGTGGCGGCCTATGTTCAGAAGGTGGGGCGGACGATTGCGGCGGCATCCGGCGCGAATCCGGAGACCTACCACTTTTTTGTGGTAAAAAACCCCCAGGCCAACGCCTTTGCCATTCCGGGCGGTTACATCTTTGTGTTCGACGGGCTGCTCAAGCGCTTAAGCAACGAAGAGGAGCTTGCCGGGGTGCTGGCCCACGAGGTGGCCCACGTGCGTCACAATCATTTTTTCAAGGACCGAAAAAAAGTGGCGGCCGCCGACATGGCGCTGATTGCCGCCATTTTGCTGGGGCGGGGGGGGGAGGCGATTACCACCTTTTCTCTGGCGGGCGCAGCCTCTTTGCAACTGTCCTACAGCCGGGAGAATGAGCGGGAGTCGGACGTGGCGGCCCTGGAGTACCTGCGCGCCGCCCAGTACGATCCCGTGGGAATGGCCCGGTTTTTTAGTGTATTACGGCGGCAGGAGCGGTTGGTGTTGCCAAAGGGGGAGTTCTCTTACCTTTCCACCCACCCTGGCCTTGCTGAACGGTACGACCGGGTGTTGCGGCTGATAGAGCGCAGTGCGCAAACCGCACCGCCGCCGCGTCCGGATACGCTGTGGGAACGTATGCGGGCGGCTCTGGCCACCGAGGAGCCGGTGGGTCGGCAGGCGGGGGGCGACGCATTCCGGCAGGGGCTGGCTGCGCTCAAGGCGTCCCGCTACGACAAGGCAAAACCGCTTTTGGAAATGGTGGTTGCCGAGCGTCCGCAGTTTGTGGATGCCCGCGCCGCCCTGGCGGAATGTCTGCTCAGAATGGGTCAGGTGGAAGCGGCCCGCACAGCGTTTGACCAGGCCATCCGGCTGAACTCGTCCCATCTGCACACCCGTTTTGTCGGCGGGGAGATCGCCCGTAAGGAGGGGGACCGAAAGGCGGCGCTGGCCGCTTACCGGCAGACGCTTGCCATTGATGCGGCCCATCCGTTGAGCCACTTTCGTCTGGCCCAGTTATTGAAATCGCAAGAGGGGGGGGAGGCGGCCCTGGGTGCCTGGCACATGGCCCGTTACCTGCGGCTGACCCTGCACCCGGCTCAGGCGCTCGTGACATTAAAAGGGATTGACCCGGCGGGCGATACGCAGTTTGCCGCGCGGATCAAAAGTGAGATGGCGTCACTTATGCGGGAGGGAATTTAAGCGACCGTTCCACCCTTGACCCGTGCATGGGTGAATGCTACCATCCCAACCCTTCGCGCGATTGTTTGCGAGCCGCTAGCTCAGTTGGTAGAGCAGCGCCCTTTTAAGGCGCGGGTCGTAGGTTCGAGCCCTACGCGGCTCACCATTTTCGTGTGTGACGGCACTGTTCACGCTTTCGCGTCCCCATCGTCTAGCCTGGCCTAGGACACCGCCCTTTCACGGCGGCGACGCGGGTTCAAATCCCGCTGGGGACGCCACCTTTTCAATGACTTACAATCAAGCTGGGCCATCGCTGGCCTGGAGGGGTCTGGGGGTCATGCGTCAAAGGACGACGCAACCTGCCCCCACTGTGCCCGTTCCCACATCTGTGTGTACGCTGCTTCCAGCGAGGTGGTAAAGCGTTTCGGGTTGAACAGGGTGGCCTGGTCACGGTGGCTCCAGAGTTGCTCCCTGATCTGCGCCAACTCTTGCGGGCTCCGGGCCAACTGGACGGCACGCTGAATGTATTCTTCCGTGCTGTAGCAAATCATGTTTTCCAGCCCAACCGCCTTGACCATGCTCGCGCCAATGCGCGAGCAGAAGTGGGTGCCGGGCCGGGCAAGTACCGGAACGCCCGCCCAAAGCACATCAATGGCCGTGGTGGCCGCGCTCACGGTAAACGTATCGAGATACAGGTCGGCCAGTTGCAGGCGGGCAAAATGGTCCCGTTTATCGGGCACGCGGTGGGCAAAGACGAGCCGCTCCAGATCAACCCCGTTCGCCTTGGCGGCCCGATGCAGGTTGTCTGATACCAACGGACCGTTTCCGGCCGACAGCCACAACTGGCTTTCCGGCACCTCCTTCAGTATCTGCATCCAGGCGGTAAAGGCCTTCGGGTCGATCTTGGTCGGGTTATTGAAGGCGCAAAAGACAAAAGTGTCGTCTTTCAGCCCGACCTCCGCGCGGCTTGGCTGTATATCCGAAATTTCGTGCCGGTCTGCCGGGGCAAAGACCTCCGGTAGCCGGGCAACCGCTTCCACATAGAACGCATCGTCCTCTTGCGGCGTAACTGTAGGGTCGCCAATGATGTAGTCATAGAACGGCATTCCCAGCCCCCCGCCGTGGCCAAGCCAGTAGACTTGCACCGGTGCCGGACGGTAGGTGAAGGTTTCAAGGATCTGGGAATTTTCCATATAGCCGCACAGGTCAACCAGGATATCCACCTCATTACCGCGCACGATCTCCTGCACCCTGGCCGGCGCCGCCGTCCCGATGTCGATGTAACGGTCGCAGGTTTTCCGGATGTGCTCGCCAAACTCGCTCTTATCCTGCTGCCTGGCGGTGCTGTACACCTGAATTTCAAAGCGGTCCCGGTTGTGACTTTCAAACAGCCGCTTCGTCACATGACCGATGGCGTGGTTGCCGAAATTCGGCGAAAAATAACCCACTCGAATGCGCTCGTGCTTCCTGCCCTGCAGCAGTTCTTTTGGTGGCGGCTGTCTCTGTTCGAAAGGGGATAAAATATTCCGAATGCGCTTCTGGATGCGCTGCTCCAGATCCCGGTCCATTTCCAGAAACGGCACCCAGTATGCGGCACGAAACAGATCCGGAAGAGGCGGGTTTTGCTTCAGGAAGTGTTCGATTCGCTGAATCAATTCGGCACGGTCCCTCTGGTCGCTGGACCGTACCCTTCCCGCTACCGAAAACAGCAGCGGGATCCATGCATTCGGATTGATTTTCAGCGCTTTCTCCAGCAGCAACAGACTTTCACCCTCCTTGTCAGTCCCGGACAGGGTGACGCCCAGTCCCGACAGGGCAGGAAACAGATCCGGGGTGAGCTTCAGGGCTTTTCGATAGGCTTTAGCGGCCTGATCGGGCTGGTTCAGGGTGTAGAAATAGATCTCTCCCTGCAGTGCCCACAGGAAGGCGGCCTTTTGGGGGGGGAGAGTTGGGATAGCCTGTTTCAGAAGTTTCAGGGCACCCCCTGCCTGGCCTCCCTTCAGCAGGGACTGAACCTGGGCGATAAGGTCCCCCTTCTTGTTCACGTCAATTTTCTTGCCGCGCTTTGGAATGGGGGCGCCTCTCCGACGGGACACTATTTGACCCTCTTTAGAAACCCATCGGAAAAATTGCCGACGCCACGGCCACTATACCGGTCGTCCCGGGTGAAGTCGTCGCGCCGCGCCATGAACTCGGTAATGGCGATCCGGGGGTTGGAATCCGTCACGGAGGGGTGCTTTGGATTGGGCTTTCCTACCGGGGTACCGCCCAGATCGGCAAATACCGTATCGGCCACCACCATGTAGCTGTCTACCGTAACCATACTGGCGTACTGCTCCATTTCACTGAGTACGTGATCGGCGTCGTGGTTGTCGTCGAGAAATACCATCACCGTGCCCGGGTCTTCCTCAATTTGCTGTCGAAAGGCGGCGACCACTTCCGGGGAGGCGGCGTCATCCACAATGGCCTTGCGCACCCACGACTTGAGGGGGTGGCTGGAAAATGTCTCGCGGGCCTCGGTCTGAGATTCGATGTCGACGGTAAGCACCCCGCCTCCGCTGTGCCCCAGAAGTTGCAGAAGGGAGGCAAAAAAGATCGCCGAGCCGCCAAACTTGGTCCCGGTTTCCACTATCCACTTGGGCCGGATATCCACCACCAGGGACTGGAGCCGCATCAGGTCTTCCGGCAATTGCCAGATGGGGACCCCCAGCCAGCTTTGGTCATACCAGCGTTCGTTGGCGGCGACCCGGACCATTACCCGCACCAGATCGTCGATGATGTAGTTGTGGCTGTCGGTCTGCCTCGGCTCGGTCATGGCAATCTCAAGCGGGTCTCCGGTTATTTGGTGCATTCAAGGTTCAGGCTCACCGAGGCCCCGTTTTCCTTGTCCATGTGCGGAAGGTAGGCCTGTGAATAGTCATCAACTTGGGAGTGTTCGGTTTCGCGCCAATCCCACCGCTTCACGTTCCGGAAACCTTGCCCGCTCAGTTCCCGGGTGAGAAACGGCTCGTCGAAAATCATCTTGTGGTAATCCCCGGCGTTGCGCTGGCCGCCGCAAATCAGGCCGATAATACCAGACAAGCCATCTTCCAGACCCTTCTCGTAGTAAATTTTGGCACAGGCCGCAAAGTCGGGAACCGCCAGCCTCAAGGTACCACCGGGTTTCAGCACTCTTCGCCATTCGATCAGGGTGTCACGGAACTCCCAGCGGCCAAAATGCTCCAGCAGGTGCGACGCATAGATCAGGTCCACACTGTCGGAGGCGATAAAGTCGAGCCGGGTCACATCGGCGACATAGTCCACGTGGGGCGCAGGCTGGTTGTCCACGTGGACAAAACCGGGGATGTGGACCTGGCCACAGCCCAGGTGAAGCCAAAGTGCCCCCCCCCCCGCAGAATGCATCTCCACCGCCTGTTCACCCCGTTTTCTCCTGATCTTGCACGGGGTGCCGTACGCCACGGAAAAGGGGGGGATATCTCCCGTTACGACCGACCCTGCCCCAATGACGGAGCCTTTGCCGATGGTCACCCCGGGCATGATGATGCTTCCCATACCGACCCAGACGTCCTCTTCGATACGAATGGGGCGTTCCTGGGTTGCCTGCTGACGCATCGGCACCTCAACCGACTCCATGCCGTGCTGGACACCGCAGATTTTGACCCCTCCGGCAATCAGGCAGTTGTCGCCAATTTCCAGTCCCGCCCTCGGCTCGTAGATCTGGCAGCCTGGACCGAAGGAGACATCGTTGCCGGTGGTCACCCAGCCTTTTTCAATACGGAAGGTGCTTTGCGGGTAAACAATGTTGCGCTCGCCCATTGTCAGGGCGCCGTCCCGTCCCACGTAGATGGCCACCATGGGCTCCAGCACCGTGGTTTCCGGGAGCAGCAGGCTGCCCTTGTTATCAATCACCGCACTGGAGTGGATACCTTTGTCAATCATGGACACACGTTTACCTGATCTGAGGAAACCGGAGCCAGTCATTCCGGTCCGGATGGTGGGAAGCACAACGCCACCACTGCCTGGGACAACTCTTTCGCCCCACACCACCAGTATAGCCGAGGCGCTGTAATTCACTTATGCCGATACGATACCTTATCGAGGCCGGTTTTTGTGTTCACACTACCAGACGAGCCCCTCATAACGGGCATTTCGCGTGCCTGGTTGTCCCGCGCATGTGCTTAGGTAAAGCGCCTATACAGCTGTGACACCTCAAACGGTATGATCACCAAACCGGCATAATGTTCAAAGTCCCGCTGGGGACGCCACCTTTTCAATAGTTTATCGACTCGGCCCGGCCACCACTACCTGGAGAATATTCCGGAATGGGGTGGCCGTTTTTGTGTTTGCGGCCTGCCGGACTCACCTTTCAGGTCGTTAATCATTAATCAAACATTAACTAATGTAATAGGCGATTTTGCCGATAGGTGATCTGCAGGGAGCAGCGGTGGCATCGCCCACTTGCTTGCTGGGTAACATGGGGTAGGACCACAAAGTTACACCTATGTATTAGGCAAGAAAGGACAGACAGATGAACCTAACTATGAAGACCAAGCTTTTCGGCTTTGGCCTGATCAGCGTATTTATGCTGGTTTGTGTGGGTGGTGCCGGGTACTGGGCGCTGAACTTCGTGGGTGCCGCCAACGACCGGGTGGCGCTGAACACGCAGGCGCTGCAAAACCACATGACGGGCGACACGATGCTCGACGCATTGAAGGCGGACGTGCTGGCCTTTGTTGTGGCGCTGGCGCGCGGGGACAGTACCGGAGCGGGTGACTCCAGAACAGCCCTGACCGAAGATGCCAAAACGTTTCGGGAGGCGCTCACAAAAAACCGGGAACTGCCCCTGACCGAAGAGGTCAGAGTGGCGCTGGAAGATATCCGCCCCGCCCTCGAGCGCTATATCAAATCGGCCGAACTCATTGCCCACGATACCTCGGGCGACATTATGGCGGCGCTGGAAACGATCGATGCCTTCTCCACCGACTTCAGTGCGCTGGAAACCAAAATGGGGGCGCTCAGTGAGTTGATTGAGCGCGACAGCCAAACCTCCCGTGCCGGGGGCGAGCAGGCATCGACTGCAGCCGAGCGGCTGATCCTGTTCATGTCGCTGGTTGGCTTTGGCCTGTTGATCACCATCTCCTGGTGGCTTTCCAACCTGATTGTCCGACCGCTGAAAGTGGCGGTTAACGTGGCCGAAGAGATCGCGCAAGGCAACCTGGACAACGACATCCAGGTCACCAGCAACGACGAAACCGGTCGCCTGTTGACGGCCATGAAAATGATGAGCGACAAGCTGCACCATATCGTGAGCGAGGTGCGGGTGGGTGCCGATACCATCTCGGACGGCTCCAGGGAACTTGCCGAAGGCAACAACAACCTGTTCCAGCGCACGGAGGGGCAGGCGGCTGCATTGGCTGAAACCGCCACGGCCATGGAGGAGATCACCTCCAACACCAATGCCTCGGCAGAGAACGCCTCCAAGGCCAACGAACTGGCCGTGGGTGCCAGGGATCAGGCCGAACAGGGTGGCGAAGTGGTCGAAAAGGCCGTGGTTGCTATGGGCGAGATCAACGATTCGTCCAAAAAGATCGCCGAGATCATTGGCATGATCAACGAGATCTCCTTCCAGACCAACCTGCTGGCCCTGAATGCGGCGGTGGAAGCCGCCCGTGCCGGGGAGCAGGGCCGCGGCTTTGCAGTGGTGGCAAGCGAGGTGCGCAACCTGGCCCAGCGCAGCGGCAGTGCCGCGGACGAGATCAAGAAATTGATCGAGGACTCGGTCGCCAAGGTGCACAACGGCTCCGAACTGGTGGAAGAGACCGGCAAGGCGTTGGCGAAGATTCGGGAGAGTGTGACCCAGGTCACCGGCATCGTCTCCGAGATGGACACGGCCACCCGGGAGCAGAGCAACGGCATTACCCAGGTGAATCAGGCGATTCTGGAGATGGACGATGTGGTGCAACACAACGCCGCCCTGGTGGAGGAGTCCGCAGCCACCTCCGACAATCTGGCATCAGAGGCCGCAACGCTTGCCGAGTTGATGAGCTTCTTCAGGTTCAGCGATAAGGATCGGGCCGCTCAGGTGCGGCAGCAGGGCGACGGGGGCGGTGCGTCGCAATTTATCAGCAAGCCGGGCAGTACAGTTCCGGCGACTCGCCAGCAACACAAGGGACAGGAAGTGGTGTGAAGCCTGCGCAGCCAGCCTTATGAGAGCGCCAAAGGCCGGAACCGGCCCACGGCGGTTGGGGATGGTTTTTGGGGGGTAGGCAATGATATATCGCCTGCCCGGTTTGGGCTCGCCCGTTAGAGGATAACGAGCGAAAAACATGGACGTTGAAACGATAATCAAGGATGAAAACATGAAAAACAACTTTGTCAAAACACTGTGGGGAGCGGGTTTCCTTTTTGTGGTGCTGTTGAGCGCACCGGGCCTGTCTCACGGCTTTGAGCTGAACGGCTTCGGTGATATCGGCTATACCGTCACCGAGGCAAACACAAGCGGTGGATCCAACAACGGGTTCGCTTTGGGCCAGCTCACCTTCTACGTGAATGAGCAGATCAGTGACCGCTCGTCCGTGCTGGTGGAGTATGTGATCGAATCCCCCGGTGGCGGGTTCGTCATCGACCTGGAGCGGTTGCAGATCGATTACGAGCTGAGCGACAACCACACCCTCCGGGCCGGCCGGTTTCACAGCCTGCTGGGCTACTGGAACACGGCGTTCCATCACGGCGCCTATCTGCAAACCTCGGTCGGGCGGCCGTTCTTCCTGGAGTTTGAGGACGAGAACGGTATCGTTCCGGTGCACACGGTCGGCGCCTGGTGGGATTCCAGTTTCGACACCGGCCTGGGCCGGATCGACCTGGACCTGTTCGTCGGTAACGGCGTCCACCTGATGGCCGATTTTTCCGGTATGGAAACCGCGGAACTGAACCCCAGCAGCGCCGGTGACCAGGACAACGACAAGGCCATTGCGTGGTCCCTGTCGCTTGCCCCCAAAGCCGTGCGGGGCCTTAATATCGGCACCTCCGGCCAGACCGGCAAAGTCCAGATCATGGATATGCCTTCCATGGCCATGAATGACGAGATCGACCAGTTGCTGTTGAGCGTTGACCTGACTTACTTCCGCGGCGGTACGGAGTTCCTGTCGGAGTACTACACGTGGAGCCACGACAGCGAGGCGCTTTCGACCAGCTTTGATGACACTAGTGCCTACTACGTGCAGTTCGGCCAGAAGGTCGGCAGCAACACCCCGTACGTACGCTACGAGGTATTGAGCGCAAAGCCCGACCCTTACTTCAACGCCACCGGCATGACGATGGCGGGCATGAACCGGAAAAAGACCGTCGGGATTTTCGGCATCCGCCACGACCTGTCGGACACTTCGTCGCTCAAAGTGGAGTACCGGGCCTTGGATGACAATATGGACGGTGCCTACAACGAAGGCGCGGTGCAGTGGTCCTTCGCCTTTTAAGTGATTATGTGAAAACGAAAAGAATCAGGGATTAAAAAAATGGTTAAAAAAGTAACATTATGGATGCTCGGCGTCTTTCTGCTGACAGCTGGAAACGTCTGGGCGGAACACATTGTGGTCGTCGTTAACGCAAATGCTCCGGTGCAGAGCCTGACGGCAAACCAGGTCCGGGATATCTATCTGGGTGAAAAACGGCGCTGGAACGGGGTGCGGGTCGCGCCGGTCGATTACAAATCCAACCAGACCCTGCAGGACCGCTTCCTGGATTCGGTGCTCTACATGGATGCGAGCGCCTACAATAACTACTGGATCAAGCGGGCGTTCCGCGACGGCCTGAAGCGGCCGACGGTGGCCGTATCGCCCCAGGAGGCGCTCCAGGCCGTGGCCCAAAACGCGGGCGGCATCGGCTTCTTTTACGCCAGTGATGTCAGCGGCGCCACCGGTGTGCGGGAGGTGTTCCGCATCAAATAAAGGCGATCCAGACGCCTGACCCGGTTACCCAACCGGGAATGTAAAAAAGCCTCGCCGACTTCGGCGGGGCTTTTTTGTGCCGTAGCCTTACCCGCCGGTACCCGGAACGGAAGCGGATGGCTTCGAATGGCGCGCGCCGTTTGTAACTGACTTTTATTTAATCTATTCTTGTGGTAGGGTGGCGCGGTTCCCGTCCGGCGGTCGGGTATTGTGAGGGGGCTTGGGCGACGGTGCGGTTGCGGCGGGAATGTTGGGGAAGAAAATGGTTTTCAGTCGCTTTTTTTTCCGTCTGTGCCGCTATCCGGCGGGTATTTTGCGTGATGCGGGCATGTCGGCAAGCCAGATGCTTGTGGTGGGTGTGGTCCTGCTGATTCCGGTAGGGTGCGATGAGGGACTGGGGACTTCGGGAGGTGGGGGGAGTCCGGCGGTCCCTGACATATCGGTCACTGGCGAGGTGGAAGACTGGTTCCGCACCCGCTATTACGAGACGCAGGAATGCACCGGCTATTACGACGCGCCGTTTGAGAACATTCACTTTGTGGTACGTGGCCCCGATTTTTCGTGTCCGGGAGCCACCGAAACCGGCACCTGCAACGGCCAGTTTTTTGCTCCCGATACCATCCATGTGGGCGGCTGGGGGGCTGTGCCGCACGAACTGGTCCATTACTTCTGGACCCACAAAACCGGAGAACTGGATCTTGCACACACAAGTCCCTGGCTGGAGACTTGTGCGTAAACCCGACCGGCATCAATAAAGTTACTTGAAAGTTACTTGCCGCGAACGCGGGAAATGCCTCTAGAATAGGGGCCGTCTTTTTCTTCTTTATATCACCCGACGAATTCTCAACGGATGACCACGCAATGACCGATACCGTCCACGGTATTTTAAAGCTTACAAAAAAGGCCGGGGTACTGCGTGACCCGGCCCGTTCATTTCGCCCGGACCCCACCGATCCGATGGTGCCGCGCCACCTGATCGACAAATTTTCCCTGGTGGAGGGGGCGCGGATTACCGGGCCGTCCGAATGGCGCGGGCGCGGGCAGGAGCTGACCGGGGTGGAGCGCATTTGCGATCTTTCTCCGGACGTCTACCGGAACCGGGTGCCGTACAAGGATCTGGTGGCCATCAGCCCGGATGAGCGGTTCAACCTGAGCGCGGCGGGTCATATCTCCATGCGCGTGGTGGACATTGTCGCCCCCGTGGGCAAGGGCACCCGGGGGCTTGTGGCCTCGCCCCCCAAGGCGGGCAAGACGGAACTGCTTCAGCAGGTGGCCCTGGGCATCCGCGCGGGGCATCCGGACACCCGTATCATTGTGCTCCTTATCGACGAGCGCCCGGAAGAGGTGACCATGTTTCGCCGGGCGGTGGATGCCGAGGTGCTGTCCAGTTCCAGCGATCAGAGCCCCAAAGAACATGTGGAACTGGCGGAGTTGACCCTGGCCCACGTGCGGGTGGAACTGGAATGCGGGCACGACGTGGTGGTGCTGGTGGACAGCCTCACACGCATGGGCCGGGCGTTTAACTTAAAAGGATCGGGCAGCGGCCGCACCATGAGTGGCGGGGTGGACGTGGGTGCCCTGGAGGTGCCGCGCCGCTTCTTTGGTCTGGCCAGAAACATCGAGGGCGGCGGTTCGGTGACCATCATCGCCACCGCCTTGATCGACACCGGCAGCCGCATGGACGATCTGATTTTCGAGGAGTTCAAGGGCACCGGCAACAGCGAGATCGTACTCGACCGGAAAATGGCCGAACAGCGCCTGTTTCCCGCCATCGACATCGCCGCCAGCGGCACCCGGCGTGAGGCCGACCTGTTTACCCCGGACGATGCCGAGCGCATTTCCCTGATTCGCAAATCCCTGGCGGAACGCCGCCCGGAAGAGGCCATGACGGCGCTGCTTGCGGCGCTGAAAAAACACCCGGACAATGCCGCCTTTATGGCATCGGTGCCGCTGCCCGGTTAGGGCACCCTGTCACCCTGTAACAGCGCCCGCTCCCGGTTGCCAGTCCGGTCGGGATATGTTAAATCTTGTGATGGGGGACAGAACAACAACAGTCCTGTCTTATTAAAGAGGCGTCATGCAGGGTGGCATGGTGCGGTTGGGGGACCGCTTTTTTACCGGTTCGGGATGGGTGCGCGCGCTGGCGCTTTGCGTCATGGTGCCGTTGTGCGTGGCGTGTTCCACCAACGAGCGGGACATGGTGCCCGATGTGCTGCGGATCGGCATTTTGCCGCTACAGGCGCCGGAGGCGACCCAGGCCCGCTACCAGCCGCTGGTGGATCATCTGGCGGCCACCGTTGGCGTGCCGTGCCGGCTGGTGCCCGTCGCAAGCTACGCCGATCTACTCAAAAAAATTGAACGCCGCGAGGTGGAACTGGCCTATCTGGGCGGGGTGACCTTTGTGCTGGCGCACGCGCAAAGTGGGGTGGTGCCGCTGGTGATGCGCAAGCGGGATATACACTACACCAGCTACTTTCTGGTGCGGGCGGGCCACTCCGCACAAACGCTTGCCGACCTGAACGGCACGCGTCTGGCGTTCGGTTCCCGCCTGTCCACCTCGGGCCACCTGATGCCGCGCCACTTTCTGGTGGAACAGGGGCTGGAGCCGGAATCGTTTTTCGGGGAAATTGCCTATACCGGCAGTCACGACCGCACCGCCCTGTCCGTACGGGACGGACGGACAGACGTGGGCGCGGCCAGCGCCGATATTGTGCAGCAGATGTACGCCGACGGCCGCCTGAGCCGGAAAGCGGTGCGGGTGCTGTGGGAAACCCCGTCCTACGCCGATTATGTCTGGGTAGTGGATCGCGCGCTGGATGAGGGGCTGGTGACCCGTCTGCGGGACGCATTTTTAATGCTGGATTCGGGCATCCCGGAGCATAAGCAGGTACTCGAGTCCGTGGGCGCACGGGTGTTTATGCCTGCCCTGTCAGAGGAGTTTTCGCTGCTGGCCGACATTGTCCGGCAGCAACGGATCGACCCCCAGGAGGCGAACAGCGGATGAGCCGCACTGCCCTCCCATATGCCCGGAAAATCAAGCGCTACATGGGCTTGCTGGTGGCTTCCCTGCTGGCCCTGTCGTTAGCCGCTGCCGTGTATATCATGGGAATGGCAACGGACCTGCGGAACCTGGAGAAGGATGAGCGGGAGTACCACCTGATCACCGTCGACCGGGTCGGGCAAATCATGGACAACCTGCTTGTCATCCCGCTGGCGCTGGCGTCGCCGGAAGCCACGGGGTTCGCCTTGCCCGGCGGGAACGGGCTCGCCGAGGTGGGGCACGCCGTGGGCGATGTCGGCACCAATGTAAAGGAGGTGGCCCGGCTGCAACGGGAGTACGGTTTCCCCGAGTTTGCCCAGACCACCGCCCGCCTGGAACGTCACCACGAGGCGTTTCTGGCCGCGTGGCGATCAGAGGCAGGGCAGGATAGCTCCGGTTTTTTCACCCTGGCCGTGCCCATGAGCCGGCTTTCCGCCACCGCGGAACAGCTCCAGCGGTTGCACATGGCGCACTACGGGCAAGAGGCCGCTACCCTGCTGGAAAAGCACAGCAGTTATCAGCGCCGCCTGTTGGCCATTGGCATCGCCCTGCTCCTGTCCGGCGGGGCGCTGCTTCTCTGGGTGTTCCGGCTGGTTGATCGGGATGGGTTGCGCCGGGCCGAGGCCGAGGCGGCCCTCAAAAAAAGCCAGGCCAGCCATGCCCACGCCGAAGCCATCGCCCATCTGGGCCATTGGGAGTGGAACATAGGCTCCGATCAAGTCACGTGGTCGGAAGAGTGCAGCCGGATTATGGCCGGGTCGCCCGACACGCACCCAACGACATACGAGCGGTTTCTGGAGATCCTCCATCCGGATGACCGGGAGGCGGTGGATGCGGCTACGAAGTTGTCGATCGCCGAAGAATTACCCCGTCAGATGGAGTACCGTGTGATCCACCCGGACGGCGTGGAGAAAATCGTCCTGAGCCGCTGGGAATTTTCCGTGGACGCGCAGGCCGGGGGGGCACTACACATGGTTGGCACGGTCCAGGACATCACCCTGCAGGAGCGCACCCGCCGGGCCCTGTGCGTGCTGGCGGAAAATGGTGCCGTGGAGCGCATTGAAGACTTTTTGGAGGTGTGCGTGAAGGAGCTGACGGAGACGTACGCGGCTCGCTACGCCTTCATCGGCCTCATCAACCCGGAGAATCCGGGACGGGTTGATACCCAGGCCGTGTGGGCCGCAGGCAAAATGGCCAAAAACTTCTCCTACGACCTGGCGGGAACCCCCTGTCAGGATATTCTCGACCGCAAGATGGAGTTGGTTCCCGATAAAGCGGCGGAGCTGTACCCGGAAGATGCGATGCTGGCCGACATGGAGGTTCAGAGCTACCTGGGCTCGCCGCTGGTCACAGCGGCGGGGGACACCATCGGCCTGATTGCGGTCCTGGACGTGAAGCCAATGACACTTTCCCCCTGGACCGAGCCGATCATGGGCAGTTTCGCCCGGCGCATCGCCGCTGAGGTGGAGCGCAACCGAGGGGCGGAAGCGCTACGAGAAAGCCGGGCCAGTCACGCCCACGCCCAGGCCATCGCCCACCTGGGCCACTGGCAGTGGGATATCAAGGGTGGCGGGCTGGAATGGTCGGACGAGATCTACCGCATCTTCAACTTCAGTCCGGACGACGCTCCAAGCTACGACTTATTTATGGAGGCAGTGCACCGGGACGACCGGGCAGAGGTGGAAGAGGCGATCGACAAGGCGCTGAAGCGGGAACAGCCGTATGCCATCGATCACCGGATTGTGCTGGCAAACGGAGAGGTCCGGACGGTACACGAAGAGGGCGAGGTGCTCTTTGACGAACAGACCGGAGAGCCGTTAAGCATGACCGGGGCGGTACAGGACATTACCCGGCAAAAACAGGCCGAGGAGGAACTGACCCGGCAGGTGCAGATCATCGATCAGGTGCACGAAGCGGTATACACCACCGATCTGGACGGCAACCTGACCAGCTGGAACCAGGGCGGCGAACGGCAGTTCGGCTACAGCGCCGAAGAGATTATCGGGCAGCACGTTTCGGTACTGTATCCGAAAGAGGAGAAGGCAGAGCACGATGAGGTTGTGGTTCCGAATTTGAATAAAGACGGGGTGCATGTGAACGAGATGGTCATGCGCAAAAAGTCGGGCGAGGAATTTCATGCCCATATTTCGCGCACCACCCTGACCGACTCTGCGGGCAAGCCGTACGGCAGGCTGGGTTATATAGTCGATATCAGTGACCGCAAAAAGGCCGAGGAAGAAATCCACAAACTCAACGAGGGGCTGGAGCGCCGGGTGGTGGAACGTACCGTCGAGTTGCTCGACGAAAAGGAGCGGGCGGAAAAGTACCTGGATATTGCGGGCAATATCATCGTGGCGCTGGATCAGACCGGCAATGTGGTGCGGATCAACCGCAAGGGGTGTGAGGTGCTGGGCTATGACCAGGCCGAAATCATCGGCAAAAACTGGTTTACCACCTGCCTGCCCAAAGAAGTGCAGCATGGGGTGCGGGAAATATTCTGCCAGACCATGAACGGTCAGGCCAAGTTGCCGGACCGGTATGAGAATGACGTGGTCACCCATAGCGGGGAACTGCGCACCATCGCCTGGAATAATTCACTGGTGCGGGGGGATGCCGGCGAGGTCATCGGCACCCTGAGTTCCGGGGAAGACGTGACCGAACAGCGCAAGGCCGAAGCCTCCATACTGCAATTAAGCCGCCGCAATGCACTGATCCTTGCCGCGGCGGGCGACGGTATCTACGGGCTGGATGCCAACGGCCGTACCACCTTTGTGAACCCGGCGGCGGCCCGTATGACCGGCTGGACCCCGGAAGAGCTGGTGGGCCAGTCGCAGCACGAAAAACTGCATCACAGCCGGGCGGATGGCAGCGCCTACCCAAAGGCAAAATCCCCCATCCACGCATCCATCAGGGATGGCAAGGTACATCAGGTGGGTGACGAGGTGTTCTGGCGCAAGGACGGCACCCGTTTCCCGGTGGAATACACCAGCACTCCGATTCTGGAAGACGGCAAGGTAATCGGCGCGGTGGTGACATTCCGCGATATTACCGAGCGCCAGCAGACCGAGGCGGAACTGTTGCACGCACGCAAAATGGACTCTCTGGGAAGCCTTGCGGGCGGCATTGCCCACAGCCTGAATAATCTGCTGTTGCCCATTTTGGCCTTAACCCGAATGACTATGGATGAGATATCCGACCGCAAACAGCCCCACGAGCAGCTTGCCAAAGTGGTGCAGGCGGGGGAGCGGGCCAAGGAGTTGACCGCCCGCATTCTGACCTTCAGCCGCCACGACCAACCGGCTCGGAAATACGTGGATATTCATGACGTGATCGACAGTTCCCTGTCCCTCTTGCGGGCCACCCTGCCCGCCACCATCATCCTGGAAACCCGGCTGGACCCGGACGCAGGAAAAATATTTGCCGATGCCGCACAGATCGAAAGCGTGCTGATGAACCTGGTTTCCAACTCGGTGGATGCATTAGATGGCGAAACAGGCCGTATTGTGGTATCGCTTACGGCGGATGGCGACCCCGACAAAAACGGCAACGGCAAGAACGGAGAAGACTGGATTACGTTATCGGTAACCGATACCGGTCCGGGGGTGGAGGATGCAATTCGTGAGCGCATATTCGATCCATTCTTTACCACCAAGGAGGTGGGTGACGGCACCGGGCTAGGGCTTTCCGTGGCGCATGGAATCGTTTCCCGGCACGGGGGTGAGATGGATGTTGACAGCACCCCCGGAAAGGGGACGTGTGTGCGGTTGCGGCTGCCCAGGGCGGAGGCGCATACAAATAATTGAACGGTGTTCATAATGGCAGGTGGGTTGCGTATAACCGGGGGGTTGAGGAAACATGGCAAGAATTCTGATTATTGACGACGAGGATCTGGCCCGCTACACGGTGCTGAAAATGTTAAACAGTAGCGGTCACGAACTGGCCGAGGCGGAAAACGGCAAGGAAGGACTGGCCCTGCATCAGGAGAACCCGTTCGACCTGATTATCACCGACCTCATCATGCCGGACATGGAAGGGGTGGAAACCATCATGGCCCTGCGCCGGAGCGGTCCCACTCCAAAAATTATTGCGGTGTCGGGTGGTGGGCGGAGCGGCTCTGGCGACTATCTGTCGATGGCCAAACGGCTGGGTGCGGATCAGGTGCTGCCGAAACCGTTTTCCCAGGACGAACTGTTGAGCACCGTGCACAGTTGCCTGCCGGATAGCATGGTGTAACGGCAAGGCCGGATCAGCCGCCCTTGCCGCTGGCCATGTCCACCAGTTTGTGGATCATGGCGTGGGAGGCTGCGGGAATATCGTCAAAGCGCACCCCCACGCCGTTTTTCCGACCGTGAACGACCGTACCCTCAAGCACCAGCGTGTGCAGGGTTTCCCCCTCCATGACCAATAGTTCGGTTTCGCACCGGGTACCCTTGGGAAGGGGTTGTTTGCAGACCACGAACAGACCGCCGGTGCTGATGTTTTTCACCCAGCCGGAAACGGTACTGTTGGTATGGTCCAGCAGGTGAATGCGGGCGCGAATTTTCACGCGGCAGGTAGTGCGCCGTTCGTTTTCGGGGGAAATTGGCGCGGAGGGATCGGTGGGTGTATTCATGGATGCAGGTTTAACGTGGCAGGGGGCGTTGCTGTGACGCCCCGTCCTGTCCTTATCGGTCGCATATGGGGCAAAAATAAAGCGGGCCGTCCGGGTTGGTGGACTTAATTGGCCGGTGCCCCCTACCATACGGCCCTGGAGTCGGCCCCCCGAAAAATAATGGGAGAGGGAACAGTATGCGGCTTTATCTGATGCGCCACGGCGAGGCGCGGGTCGGCAGGGACGATGACGCACGAACATTAAGCGACGCTGGCCACATGCAGGCCCTGCGGGTCGCGGCGTTTCTGGGGGAGGTCGGGGTGCGGGTGGAGCAGGTGTTTCACAGCGGCAAAACCCGCGCCCGCCAGACTGCCGAGTGCCTGGCTGCACAGGTTTTTCCGGAAGGGGAAATCGAAGCGATAAGCGGCATTGCCCCGGAAGATTCCGTGGCCGCGTTTGCCGAACAACTGGCCACCTGGAATACCGATACCGCCGTGGTCGGCCACTTGCCGTTTATGGGGTTGCTGACGGGCTTGCTTACCACCGGAAACGGGCACCTGCCGGTGTCGGCCTTTTCCACCGCCACCGTGGTTTGTCTGGAACAGGTGGGGGTGGGCCGCTACCAGATGATCTGGATGGTGAATCCGGAACTGCTGGGCGTCTCCTGACGGGGCCGCGTCTACCAGAGTCGTTGTTTTGCCGGGTCAGTCTGTTTTGGCGGAACGGCCCGCCTTCACCCGGGTGATATTTCCTACCTCATCCATATGGACTGTCAGCCGCTTGGCTTTTTGCCAGTGGGACAGGTCTTTTTCTTCCACGCCAAAGTGGCTGGCGATCTCCGTGCGGGAGATGGGCAACTGGCTGGTGCGGCGGCGATTGTTATTGCCGAACTTCATCAGGTTGTACAGTACCCACAGTCCGAGGATGAACGGGATCAGGCAGATCACCAGCACGTGCCAGGTGATCATCACAAACAGCTGATGCCGGGTGGGAAAAATGGCCATGGGGCTCCAGAACAACTCGTACCCGGCCATCCACGCGCCCAGATTAATAACCGGTATCCACAGGGAAAACCACAAGGTCCAGAAAATCAGGGTAAAGAAGATCGCCAGTTGCCGGTGCTTGCGGGTCAGCAGGGACGGCTGGTCGATGGTCGGGTGCTTCATGGCGCGTATCCCCGGTCCGGGCTTTTCCAGCGGGCCCGGTTATGGCCCTGTTTCCGGAGCCGGAAAAAGGCCTTGGGCAGCCCGATGGCCATGGTAAAGACGTTGATGATCCAGTAGGCGATCGGGTACCAGACCAGCCAGTAGTAAAATTTGCCGATGCCTTTTTCGTAGCGGGAGTCGATCATCAGACTGACCAGAAACTGGAGCAGGCAGGTCATTCCCAGAGCGGCCCCGGCCCACCCCAGCAGGAGCGCGTCGAACTGGAACGCCGGCGGTAATTCAACCAGTTTGCCCAGGCCCCAGATCAGGAAGATGGCGGTGATGCTATAGGCCCAGCAGACGCTGCCGAAATACTCCAGAT
>CBDUXI010000011.1:0-56844 GCA_965371175.1 uncultured bacterium | reverse complement strand
CCGGTCCGACGATGGAGGTCACGGCTGGCTTTGACGGCTACTGCCGCCGGGATGATTGGTGCCCGATGTACATCCTGCTCTCAAACGAGGGCGCAGATATCGAGGGGGAGTTGTACGTTGCCGTGCGTGGTGCCAGCGGTAGCGCCGAGCACGACGTGTACGCCAGGCCGGTCCTGCTGCCCGCTCGCTCGCGGTACCGCATGGGGGCGTACCGGATTGGTATCCCAGGTCACCTCCACCAGCAGTTCCGGGTCGTGATCGAGTGAATCGATCTGGTCGCAGTCGGACTGATGAATCACCAGTCCTTTACCGCGCTGCATATAGCCGACAATGGCATCGCCCGGAATCGGACCGCAGCATTTGGCCAGGTGCACCATCACCCCCTCGCCGCGAATGGCCACCGCGCCGTCCTTTTTATTCAGGCGCATCATCACCCGTTCCTTGAAGCTGGGGCGCACCCGCACGTTCGGCAGCAAGTGCGCCAGCACCTCGCCGATGGAGCGCTTGCCGTACCCCACTTCGGAAAACAGCACATCTCCATCGGCCACGTCCAGAGCGGTCAGGGCCGGTTTCAAATTTCCCAGTACCTGTTCGGCGCTGTGGCCCTGGCGGCGGATTTCCCGGGCCACCACCTTGCGCCCCACTTCCACCGCCCGGCGTTTTTCCTCGCCCTTGATCCAGTGCTTGACCGCCGAGCGGGCGCGGGCGGTTCGCAGATACTTGATCCATTCCCGGGACGGGTGCTGGTCTTCGCTGGTCAGCACCTCGACGCTCTGGCCCGAGTGCAGCACGTGTTTGGGGGAAACCAGTTTGCCATCCACACTGGCCCCGACGCACTGAAAGCCCAGTTCCGTGTGGATGGCGAAGGCAAAATCAAGCACGGTACTGCCCCGGGGCAACTCCAGGAGTTCCCCGTTGCGGGTATAGACAAACACGCTGTCCGAAAACAGGTCCACCTTGACCGCATCTAAAAACTGCTTGCCGTCGGCAATCTGGTTCTGCCACTCCAGCATCTGCTTCAGCCAGCGGAAGCCCTCGTCGTCGGTGGGGTCGATGCGTCCCCCTTCCTTGTATTTCCAGTGGGCGGCAATGCCTTCCTCGGCCACCCGGTGCATCTCTTCGGAGCGAATCTGAAACTCCACCCGATTGCCTTTTTCGCACACCACGGTGGTGTGCAGCGACTGGTAACCGTTGGACTTGGGCACCGCCACATAATCCTTGAACTTGCCGGGAATCGGCTGCCACACGGAGTGGATAATCCCCAATAGCGCATAGCAGTGCATCTTGGTGTCGGTGATGATGCGGATGCCGGACAGATCGTACAGCTGGTCCAGGGACAGATTCTGGGAGACCATTTTCTGGTAGATGCTGTGGATGTGCTTGGAGCGCCCCACCACTTCCGCCGGAATGTCCACCCGGCCGACTTCGGTTTTGACGATGGCGCGCACTTCGTCCAGATATTTGTCGCGCACCTTTTTGCCTGCGGCCACCTGTTTGACCAGCGAGAAATACACCTCCGGCTTCAGGTAGCGGAAGCACAAATCTTCCAGCTCCACCTTGATCCATCCCAGTCCCAGACGGTGGGCGATGGGGGCGTAGATCTCTTCGGTTTCCCTGGCGATGCGGCGGCGTTTTTCATCGGCCAGGGGCGCCAGCGTACGCATATTGTGCAACCGGTCGGCCAGCTTGATCAGGATCACCCGGATGTCCTTGGCCATGGACAGCAGCATCTTGCGGAAATTCTCCGCCTGGGCCTCCTCCCGACTGACCAGCCGCAACTGGTCAATCTTGGTCACGCCGTCCACCAGATGGGCCACCTCCTCCCCGAACTCGTTCTCAATCTGCTTGCGGGTAAAGTGAGTGTCTTCCAGGGTGTCGTGCAGCAGGGCGGCCACGATGGTGGGCACATCCATGCGCAGGTGCGTCAGGATTTCCGCCACTTCCATGGGGTGCTTCAGGTACGGGTGGCCAGAAGCGCGGCGCTGCCCCGCGTGGGCCTCCGCAGACAGGCTCACCGCCTTGCTGATCAGCTCCACGTCCGCATCCGGACGGTACGACTTGACCATCTGGATCAGTTGCGCCGGTTTAGGCATGCTAAGCGCCTCCGCCCGTCGGCCGCAGGTCTTTCACCCGGAACTGCACGGTTTCGGTGCCGCGCCATTTGTTGATGGTGACGTTTCCGGCCAGATCCACCGGCACCCCTTCCCGCACATGGGTATCCAGCCAGTCCGCACAGCCGAAAGCAATGGCGGGCAGCCCCGGTCCCGGCACGCCGGGCTGGGTGAGGGTCATCTTTAAATGGCCGGTGCCCACCTCGTGGGGCCGGTGGGGCACCACCCCGGAAAGCAATAACACCGGCTCCGGATTGCCGCTCCCGAACGGGGCAATGCGGGAAAATTCCTGCATCAATGCAGGGCCGATTTCGGCGATTCCGGCAGAGGCGTCCAGCTTGAGCGACAGCTGAAACTGCTCCGGTGTCACCCGGCTCCCCACGGCGGCATCCAGCCGTTCGGCCAGCGCCGGAATCTGGGCGGCCTCAATGGACAGGCCGGCTGCATACATATGGCCACCAAATCCCAACAGCAAATCCTCACACGCGCCCAGCGCTTCAAACAGATTCAGGGCGGGCACACTACGGCCAGAGCCTTTTCCCACGCCGCCCGCATCCACGGCAATCAGCACGCACGGGCGGTGGTATCGCTCCACCATTCGGGAGCAGATAATCCCCAGCACCCCGGCGTGCCATTCGGTGGAGGCCAGCACAATGCAGTTTCGTGCAGAAAGCCCGTCCGCCTCCACCCGCTCGATGACTTTTTCCAATATAGCGGCCTCAATGGCGCGGCGCTCGCGATTGGCGCCGTCCAGATAGGTGGCGGCGGTCATGGCCGCCTCCCGGTCTGCTGCCATGAGCAGCCGCACCCCCTGTGCGCCTTCGGCCACCCGCCCTCCGGCATTGATGCGCGGCCCCAGATGAAACCCCACCTGCCCTGCCCCCACATCCTGTCCGCCAAGGCCCGCCACTTCCTTCAAGGCCGCAATGCCCGGACGCGATTCCCGGCTCAGAAGATCCAGCCCCTGCTGCACCAGCCAGCGGTTTTCGCCCGCCAGGGGCGCCACATCGGCCACCGTTCCCAGGGCCACCAGATCCAGGAGCGGCAGCAGCCGTGCCGGTACTTTTTCCGCCTGGGCCTCACCCCGGGCGATCAACAGCGCGTGGCACAGCTTGAACGCCACCCCCACGCCACACAGCCGCTTTTCCGGGTAGGTGCCGTCCGGGCGGTGGGGGTTCAACACCGCATAGGCCGGTGGCAGCCCCCCGTGCACCTCATGGTGGTCGGTCACGATCACGTCGACCCCAAGTGCTGCGGCCCGCGCAACCGCCTGATGGGACGAGGTGCCATTATCGACGGTAATAATCAGGCTGGCGCCGTCCGCGGATCGTTTTTCCACCTGGGTAACGGTCAGTCCGTAGCCGTCGGCAAACCGGTCCGGCACCACGGTGATGACCGGAAAGTTCAGGGACGAGAAAAATTCGGACAATAATGCCGCACCCGAAATGCCGTCCACATCGTAATCGCCGTAGATGACCACCTGCTCTCCCCCGGCGATGGCGCGCTCCACCCGCTCCACCGCCCGGCGCATGTCCCGAAACCGGAACGGGTCGATCAGGTCGTCCGCCCCCGGTGATAAAAACCGCGCCGCCTGAGCGGGTGTTGTGAGCCCCCGATTTAGCAACACCTGCGCGGAAATACGGGAAACCTTGAGAGTTTCTCGCAACGCCCGGCGGGCCGTGGTATCGATCTCCGGAATGCGCCAGCGATATCTGAGAGGATGTGCTTGTAGTTGAGGCATCATTTTGCGATTATCGGGAGCCGTCCGGGCGGGCGTCAACGAAGACGTTTTCGCCAAATTGATTTTACTCCGGTCCGGGCGGGCGTGGATATGCAAAAAAATGCATAACTGCGTCACACCGTCTTTTTGACAACAGCCATTTTGATATCGGGAGCGTCGGGGAACATGATCATGGATAAAAACAAGGAAAAAGCACTGGACCTGGCCCTGGCGCAGATCGAACGGCAGTTCGGCAAGGGCGCGGTCATGAAACTGGGGGAAGGGGGTGCTTTGCCGGGGGTGGAGGCGATCTCCACCGGTTCCATCACCCTGGATATGGCGCTGGGGATCGGCGGGCTGCCCAAGGGGCGCGTAGTGGAAATTTTTGGCCCGGAATCGTCCGGTAAAACCACCCTGGCCCTGTCTGCCGTGGCCGAATGCCAGAAGGCCGGTGGCACCGTTGCCTTTGTGGATGCGGAACACGCCATGGACATGCAGTACGCCCGGAATCTGGGCGTCAATGTAAACGAGTTGCTGGTGTCCCAGCCCGACTGCGGCGAGCAGGCCCTGGAAATCACCGAAACGCTGGTGCGCTCGGGCGCGGTCGATATCGTGGTGGTGGACTCGGTGGCCGCCCTCACCCCGCGGGCGGAGCTGGAAGGCGAAATGGGTGATGCCCACGTCGGGCTGCAGGCCCGCCTGATGAGTCAGGCCCTGCGCAAACTCACCGCCACCATTTCCAAATCCAACGCCATCGTCATCTTCATCAACCAGTTGCGCATCAAGATCGGCGTCATGTTCGGCAACCCGGAAACCACCACCGGCGGCAACGCCCTCAAGTTTTATTCCAGTGTGCGGCTGGACATCCGCCGTATCGAGGCCATCAAGAAGGGCGATGCCATCGTCGGTGGCCGGGCGCGGGTCAAGGTGGTCAAAAACAAGGTGGCCCCGCCGTTTCGTCAGGCCGAGTTTGAGATCATCTACGGTGAAGGCATCTCCAAGGTGGGCGAAATTGTCGATCTGGGCGTGACCGCCGAGATCATCAAAAAAAGTGGCGCGTGGTACTCCTACGGCACCGAGCGCATCGGCCAGGGGCGCGACAACGTGAAGATTTACCTGAAAGAAAACCCCGACCTGCTTGAAGAAATTACAAACAAGGTCAAGGAATCCCTCGGATTGAACGATAAGAAGAAGGAGGCAGCCGCCGCAACGTAACGAGGGAGAGAACCGCATGAACATCGCTGATCTGCTCAAGTCGGCCATCACCCAGGGGGCGTCCGACCTTCACATGAAGGCGGGCAAGGTGCCGCGCATCCGCAAATCCGGGGAACTTCTGGAAGTGCCGGGTGCACCGGTGCTTTCTGCAGAAGCCTCCCAGGCCATTGCCTTCAGCATGATGAACGATCATCAGAGGGTGGCTTTCGAAAAAAAAGGCGAGGCGGATCTGGCCTACTCCTACCCTGGCGTGGGGCGTTTTCGCGTCAATGTGTTCAAACAGCGCGGCTCGGTGGGGATTGTCTTCCGGGTGGTGCCCACCGACGTGATGTCCATCGACCAGTTGAACCTGCCCAACGTCTTTCACAAGCTGGCCATGGAACCCCGTGGGCTGATTCTGGTCACCGGTTCCACCGGTAGCGGCAAGTCGACGACCTTGGCGTCTCTGGTCGATCACATCAACCACAACCGGGCCGCCAACATCATCACGGTGGAAGACCCGATCGAATATCTATACCGGGACGATAAATCGTTTATCAGCCAGCGCGAAGTGGGGTACGACACCGACTCATTCGGCGTGGCCCTGCGTGCCGCATTGCGGCAGGATCCAGACGTGATTCTGGTGGGTGAGATGCGTGACTTTGAAACCATCCACACCGCGCTCACCGCCGCCGAAACCGGCCACCTGGTGATGAGCACCCTGCATACCGTGGACGCCCCGGAAACCATCAACCGCGTGATCTCGGTGTTTCCGCCGTTCCAGCAGAAGCAGGTGCGTATGCAGTTGGCCGCCGTGCTCAAGGGGGTCATCTCCCAGCGGCTGGTGCCCACTGCAGACGGCAACGGCCGGGTGGCGGCCTGCGAGGTGATGATCAGCACCCAGACCGTGCGCGAAGCCATCATCGACCCGGAAAAGACCCGCAAACTGCGCGACGTCATCGCCGCAGGCGGCTCCCAGTACGGCATGCAAACGTTTGACCAGGCCCTCTTTGATCTGCTGAAAAGAAATATTATCAATGAAAAAGACGCCATGTCCTGGTCTTCCAACCCGGACGACTTCGCTCTGAAACTGCAGGGGGTTTCGTCCACCTCCGACTCCGAATCCGAATCCGGGTCCGACGACTGGGGCGGCCCTCCCGACCAGCAACCGGAAGCCGGTGTGGCAGGCGGAACAGATGAAGACAAGGGCGACAAATCATCCGATTTCGTCGAGCGGTTTTGACCGGCCCGGACAGCGCAGATTCCGCCGAACCCTCCAAAGTGCATCGCCGCGCCATGAGTGCGGCCTACCGGCTGCTTGCCGTGCGCGACCGCTCCATCCCGGAGTTGTCCGAGCGATTGCTCGCCCGCTTCCCCGAAAACATTGTCGATCAGGTGGTGCAAAAGTTGGCCGGCTTCGGCTATCTGGACGATCAGGCCCTGGCCGAACGGCTGACCGAAAACTGGATTGACCAGCGCCATTTCGGGCCGCGCCGCCTCCGGCATGAGCTTTTCCGGCGCAAATTTTCCGCACAGATCACCGACTCGGCGCTGGAAAAACATGTGGTTCCGGAACGCATAAAACAGGCTGCGCTGCTGGCTGCACGCACCTGTTTAAAGGCACCAAAGCCCCATCTGGACGACCGGGCAACCCGCAAGCTGGCAGGCTATCTTGGCCGCCGTGGATTCATGGAATCCACCATTCATGATATGGTACACCTCGCCCGCCAGGGGCGTCTGTGGGATGATCCGCCGGAAACGGCCCATTAACCCACAGGCGGTCGGCATCCCCCGGCACGGCGCCCTTGAATACAGATGTATCGTGAACGATGTCATTAACCTCCCGCGAGATACGCGCGCAGTTTATCGCCTTTTTTGAGGCGCAAAAACACCTGCGCGTACAAAGCGCCCCACTGGTTCCCAAAGACGACCCCACCCTGCTGTTCGTCAACGCCGGCATGGTGCCATTCAAGCGGGTGTTCACCGGCGAGGAACCCCGGCAGGCGCCCACCGCCGTTTCGGCCCAGAAGTGCGTGCGCGCGGGCGGCAAGCACAACGATCTGGAAAACGTGGGGCACACCGGGCGGCATCACACCTTCTTTGAAATGCTGGGCAATTTTTCGTTCGGCGACTATTTCAAGGAAGAGGCGATTCGCCTGGCCTGGCGGTTTTTGACCGAAAACATGAAGCTGCCCAAAGCGCGCCTGTGGGTCTCGGTGTATGAGGACGACGACGAGGCGTTTGCCATCTGGCGGGATCAGGAAAAAGTGCCCGCAGAGCGCATCCTGCGGCTGGGCAAAAAAGACAATTTCTGGCAGATGGGCGATACCGGCCCGTGCGGACCGTGCACCGAAATCCACATCGATCAGGGCGAGGCAGTCGGTTGCGGAAAACCCACCTGTAAGGTGGGCTGCGCGGACGACACCTGCGACCGCTATCTGGAAGTCTGGAACCTGGTGTTCATGCAGTACGAGCGGGACGCCCAAGGCACGCTAACCCCCCTGCCGTCCCCCAGTATCGATACCGGCATGGGACTGGAACGGCTGACCGCCGTGGTGAACGGCGTCACCAACAATTACGACACCGACCTGTTTTTGCCCATCATCCACTCCGCAGCAGAGCGCTCCGACGTGTCGTATGGCGACTCCCCCGAGGGTGACACCGCCTTGCGGGTAATGGCCGACCACGTGCGCGCCATCTCGTTTTTGCTGGCCGACGGGGTACTGCCGTCCAACGACGGGCGCGGCTACGTGCTGCGCCGCATTTTGCGCCGGGCAGCCCGCTATGGCCGCACCATTGGCATGGAAGGGGCGTTCCTGTCACAGCTGACCGGGGTACTGGTGGAGGAAATGGGCGATATCTACCCGGAGCTTGCCCGCGCCCGGGACACCATCGCCCGCATTACCCTGGGCGAGGAAGAGCGCTTCGGCCACACCCTGGGGCAAGGGCTGGAGCGCCTGAACGCCGCACTGAGCGCGGCAAAAAAAGCCGGGAGCGACACCCTCGCAGGCGAAGACCTGTTCAACCTGTACGACACCTTCGGCTTCCCCGTGGACCTGGCCGGCGACATCGCCGCCGAACACGGCATGAAAGTGGACACTGCCGGGTTCGAGACCGCCATGAACGCCCAGAAACAAAAGGCCCGCGCCTCGTGGAAAGGGGCCGATCAGGCCGCCACTGCCAAAGCCTATACCGAGGCGGTAAAACTGGGGAAACACAGCGCCTTTGCGGGCTACGCACAGTCCGTGACCGATAGCACGGTCAGCAGCCTGATCGTTCAAGACGCCCTGACCGACACCGCCAAAGAAGGCGATGCCGTGGAACTGGTGCTCACCGAGACGCCATTTTATGCCGAGTCCGGTGGGCAGGTGGGCGATACCGGCGCAATTATCGTGGAGAGCGAGAGTAGCGCCTGCACGGTCACCGTCACCGACACCCAGAAGCCGCTGGACGGGCTGATCGTGCATAAGGGCACCGTGAGCCGGGGCACGCTCAAAAAAGGCGATACGGTCACCGCCCGGGTCGATACCGAACGGCGTAAGGCCATCGCCCGCAACCACACCGGTACCCACCTGCTGCACGCCGCCCTGCGCGAAGTGCTGGGAGATCACATCAAGCAGGCCGGATCGCTGGTGGAGGCCGAGCGGCTACGGTTCGACTTCACCCATTTTCTGCCCATGTCGGAACGGGATCTGGAACTGGTGGAAACACGGGTAAACGAAAACATCATGGGCGATTTCCGGGTGCAGACCGAGGTGCAAAGCCTGGATGACGCCATCTCCAGCGGCGCCACCGCCCTGTTTGGAGAAAAATACGATAGTGAGGTGCGGGTGGTCTCCATCGCCGACGTATCCACCGAACTGTGCGGCGGTATCCACTTGAACGGCGCGGGCGAAATCGGCCTGTTTAAAATCACCTCCGAAGGCAGCGTGGGAGCCGGGGTACGGCGTATCGAGGCGGTCACCGGCCATAATGCCCTGAGTTGGGTGCGGGAGCGGGAGGCGCGCCTGAGCGCCTGTGCGGAGGCCCTCAAGGCCACCCCCGACACCGCCGCCGAACGGGCGGAACAGGTGCTGGCCACCTTAAAGGAAAAAGACCGGGAGATTGAACGGCTGCAAAGAAAGCTCACCGAGGGCGCAGAATCCGACGAGCAGACGCAGGAAGTGGCCGGTATGCAGGTGCTTACCCGCCGGGATGACGGGCTCGATAACAACGCCCTGCGCGCCCTGTCCGACCGGGTACGCGACCGTATCGGCTCGGGCATTGCACTGCTTGCCAGCGTGGCCGATGGCCGGGTGCTGTTGATCTGCGTGGTCAGCAAGGATCTGACCGGTAAAATCAAGGCGGGCGATCTGATGCGCGAGGTGGCCGCCCAGGTGGGCGGCAAGGGTGGCGGCAGGCCCGATATGGCCCAGGGGGGCGGCACCGACCCGGACAAGCTGGACGGGGCCATCTCCGGATTTTTTGACCTGGTAGCCGGGCAGGCTGGTTCATAACGGTTTTTTTGCAGGTCTCGCACCCGCCAGCGTATGGACGATCACATCAAAACACTGGCCCTGGACGTGGGCGACCGCACCATTGGCGTGGCGGTCAGCGACGCCCTGGGCATCGCCGCACACCCGGTGGAAACCGTGCGCCGCACCCATCTGAAACAGGACATTGCCCGCATTCAAACGTTGCTTGCGGAAAACGCAGCGGAGCGTATTGTGGTGGGGCTGCCGCGCATGCTGGACGGCTCGATCGGGGTGCAGGCGCAAAAAGTTCAGACGTTCGTGGAAGCGCTGGAAAAAGAGGTCCGCGTGCCGGTGATTACCTGGGACGAACGGTTCTCCACGGTGGCGGCGGAACGCGCCCTCATTCAGTCGGGCCTGACCCGCAAAAAACGCAAAACCGTGGTGGATCAGGTGGCCGCTGTATTCTTTTTGCAGGGGTATCTGGACTATCTGGCAAACGCCCCGGCAGCGGACCGGCCCGTACATGAATAGCCACAAGCACAAGCTGCTCTGGGGCGGTACCGCCGCCCTGACCATGCTGGTTGTCGTGTGGTGGCTGGTACTGGTCTGGTTCCGACCGGTGGTCGGCAATCCGGACGATGCCACGGTGCTGATCATCGACGTACCGCCCGGCGCCGCACTGCGCACCACGGCGGTTCAGCTTGAACAGCACGGCATCATCGTCTCGGCCCGGTGGCTGGAGTGGCTGGGCCGCTTGACCCACCGTGCCGGGCGCATTCAGCCGGGCGAATACCGCATGTCCAGCGCCATGTCCGCCTCGGACGTGCTGAACGCCATGGTAAAAGGGGATGTCTACCTGCACCCGGTCACCCTGCCCGAAGGCATCACCGTGCGGGAGTTGATCGACAAGCTGGTGAGCGCCGGATTCGGCACGCCAGAGGCGTATGAGGAGCTGCTCCACAACACAGACCTGCAAGCCGAGTTCAAGGTGGTGACCGACGGCGTCAAGATACCGTTTGAAGGGTACCTGTTCCCCAGCACCTACCTGTTTGCCCGGAGCACTTCTCCGGAGGCCATATTTCGCGCCATGCTGACCCAGATGGACCGGGTGTTCACCCCGGAACGGGTGGCGCAAATGGAACGGTTGGGGTGGACCCGGCACCAGGCGCTGACCATGGCGTCCATCATCGAAAAGGAGACCGGCGCGGCCGAGGAGCGGCCCCGCATCTCCTCCGTGTTTCATAACCGCCTGCTAAAGCGCATGCGCCTGCAAACCGACCCCACGGTGATCTATGCCATTCCCAACTACGACGGCGATATCCGCTTTCGCGACCTGCGCAGGCAGGACCCGTACAACACCTATCGCAATCACGGGCTGCCCCCCGGCCCCATCGCCAATGCCGGGGAAGCCGCCATCCATGCGGCCCTGTTCCCCGACGGGGACCCGGCCCTCTATTTTGTCTCCCGGGGCGACGGCACCCACATTTTTTCCGACAACATCGGCGACCACAACCGGGCGGTACGGCGCCACCAGAAATGAGCCGCGTCCGGCTGCTTGCCGTGCTGCTCACAGCCGTGCTGACCGGCAGCTGCGATCAGGCGGCACAACAGCCGGAACAGGAAAATACCTACACCCCCACCGCCCCGGCAGGGTCCGTACCCATTGACATGGTGACCGTGCCTGCGGGCGCTTTCCTGTTTGGCTCAAACGACGTGGACACCCAAAACCGGGCACAGGAGTTTGGCGGCCGCCGTCCCTGGTATGAAGATGAGCACCCGATGCAATCCGTGGAACTGGGCGCGTTTCGTATCGACCGCACGGAGGTCACCGAAAACCAGTATCTGACTTTCACCCAGCAGATAGGCTACCCCCCGCCTGCCGAATGGGACGGCCCGACCCCCGTCCACCCGCAGCGGCCGGTCGTAGACGTCAACTGGATGGATGCCCAGAACTACTGCCACTGGCGGGGCGCCCGGCTGCCCAGCGAACTGGAATGGGAAAAAGCCGCCCGCGGCACCGGCGGCGGCATCTACCCGTGGGGCAATCCGTTTCACCGGGACAAGGCCAACGTGGGACAGACCGGAGAGGTGGCCGATGTGAGTCACTTCCCGGATTCGGCCAGCCCCTACGGCGCGCAGGACATGGCAGGCAACGTGTGGGAATGGACCAGCAGCTGGTACCTGCCTTACCCCGGCAACAGCACCCCCTCGGAGTTGTACGGCAAGCACCACAAGGTGCTGAAAGGCGGCAGCGCCGGGGCCAAGGGCGGCCATTACCTGCTGGAAGAGGTCACCACCCGCGCCAGTTACCGGTTCTTTCTGGACCCCAGAATCAAGTCGCCCGACGCGGGATTTCGCTGTGTGCAGTCGCTGGATGCGGACGGAAAAACCGTGGATGATCGGGACGAAATGCTGCACCGCTGACGCGGGCGTCGGCACCCATGTCTTTAGGGGATGCACCCGCTTGCGCTACCATATCCGCTCTCCGTCTCAGGCAAACCGGAAACCAGTAGATGAGCCGTAAAAAAAAGCACACCGGTCCACAGGCCGCAGGACCCGGCATCGACCAGCAGGTGTCCATGGCCATGCAGTTGCACCAGAGCGGCCGTCTGGCGGATGCCGAGCGGCTCTATACCGAGGCGCTGCAGCGCCAGCCGAGGCACCCGGACGCCCTGCATTTTCTGGGCGTTCTGCACCATCAGAAAGGCGATAACCAGACCGCTGCAAGCCTGATCAGGAAGGCCATTCTGGCCCATCCCCGCTACGCGGACGCCCACAACAATCTGGGCACGGTATTGCAGGAAACCGGCGATCAGGCAGGTGCCGAAAAGGCGTTTCGAGCCGCCGTAAAAATCGACCCGAACATGGCGGAAGCCCACTACAATCTGGGCAATGTCCTGCTGGAAGGAGGCCACCCGGAGGCTGCGGTGGACGCCTTCGGCAAGGCGCTGTCGCTGGCCCCAAACCATCCGGGTGCCCACAACAATCTGGGCAACGCCCTGACGGAACTTGGCCGCATTGGCGAGGCCATCGGGTCGTACCGCGCCGCCCTGTCCCTGGCGCCGGACCGGGCCGAAAGCTACAACAATCTGGGCACGGCGTTAAAGCACGCAGGCCAGATGGATGACGCGATATCGGCCTATCACAAGGCCATTACACTTGCCCCGGACGATGCCCAGACGCATCACAATCTGGCCAGTCTTCTGACAGAGTTGAACCGGATCGACGAAGCCACCCGCATGTTTGAAAAGGCACTCGCCATCGATCCGGACATGGCCGAGTCCAGAAACCAGCTGATGTATCAACTGCGTAAGGTCTGCAATTGGGACGATATCGAAAGCCTGGAAGCACGGGTGCTTGCCGATGCCGCCTCCGGCGCAGGCGAGCTCACCCCGTTTCCGCTCCTTGCCACCGCCGCCAGCCCGGCGGTCCAGTTGGCCTGTGCAAGCGGCTACAGCGCCCGCAAATTTGACCGTTACCAGCACGCCAGAGTGCGCGGCGAATTTCGCTTTAAAAAGCGAAAAAAGGACAAAATAACAATCGGTTACCTGTCGTACAACTTCCGCGAGTGCGCCACCGGATTTTTGATTCCCGACCTGTTTGAAACCCACGACCGGGAGCGGTTCAACATCATCGGTTACTCCTACGCCCCGGACGATCACAGCGATATCCGCCGTCGATTTGAGGCCTCCTTCGACCGGTTTGAAGACATCATCGACACCTCGTTTGAAGATTCGGCACGCCGCATTCACGCCGACGGGGTGGATATTCTGGTGGACCTGAAGGGGTATACCCAGAATGCCCGCACCGAAATCTCCGCCCTCCGGCCCGCCCCCATTCAGGTGAGTTATCTGGGGTTTCCCGGCACCATGGGAGCGTCATTTCTCGATTACATCGTGGTGGACCCGTTTGTGGTCCCGCCGGAGTCGGCCCCGCATCTTTCGGAACAACCCATCTATCTGCCGGACCGGTACTTTCCCACCGACAGCAAGCGCCCCATCGCAGAAGACGCCCCCACCCGCGCCGAGCGGGGCCTGCCGGAAAACGGTTTTGTATTTTGCGCCTTCAACAACAGCTACAAGATCAACCCGCCCATTTTTGACCTGTGGATGCGCCTGCTCACCCAGGTGCCAGGCAGTGTCCTGTGGCTGCTGGCCTGGAACCCCCACGTAAAGGAGAATCTGCGTAAGGAGGCCCAGGTGCGGGGGATAGATCCTGCGCGGCTGGTATTTGCCGACAAACGGCCCAATGCCGAATACCTGGCCCAGTACCGCATTGCCGATCTGTTTCTGGACACCATCCACTACAACGGCCACACCACCGTCACCGACGCCCTGTGGGCCGGCTGCCCGGCGGTCACCTGCGCCGGGGAAACCATCGCCTCCCGGGTGGCGGGCACGTTGCTGAACGCCATGGGCCTGCCGGAACTGGTCACCCACACCCTGGACGATTACGAGGCGCTGGCTCTGAAACTGGCGCAACACCCACAGCCGCTTGCGGAAATCAGAACCACCGTGCAGAACAACCGCCTGAGCGCCCCCCTGTTCGATACCCCCCGCTTCACCCGCCAACTGGAGGCGGCCTACACCGCCATATATGAAAACTGGCTGACCGGAAAGTCCCCCGCTCCTGTGCGGGTGCCGCCGGAAGGGCCTGCCAGCATGGAGCCGTCGTGATGCAGGCCCCACTCATCTACAACCTGTTCCCGTTGCTTGCAGGGCCGTTTGAAAACTGGGAACCCCATCTTATGCGCGCCCGCGAAATGGGGTTCAACCACCTCTATTTCAACCCGGTCTCCTACCCCGGATTTTCCGGCAGCCTGTACTCGGTCAAAAACTACGACGGCTTTCACCCCCTGCTGGCCCCGGACGGGGACCGGGCGGCGGCAAACGCATTTGCGAAAGCACTCGGGCAGATGCACGACCTGGGGCTTGTCCCCATCATGGATCTGGTGATCAACCACACCGCCATCGACTCTCCCCTCACCCGCGAGCATTCCGACTGGTACCAAAAAGACGATGCCGGGCACATCGTCCACCCCGGCGCAAAAGATGGCGACAAGTGGGTGGAATGGGGCGACCTGGCCAGCATCGACAACGCCCACGCACAGGACCGGGACGGCCTGTGGGCCTTTTGGGACCAGTTGATCGCCCGCCACCAGAGCCTGGGCATAAAAGGGTTTCGTTGCGACGCCGCCTACCACGTGCCCACCGACCTGTGGGTTCACCTGATCTGCCGCGCGCAAGCGCGGGACCCGGAAGCCTGTTTTTTTGCCGAAACCCTCGGCTGTCAGATCGAGGATGTCATCGCCCTGGCCGGGGCCGGGTTTACCTTTTCCTTCAACAGCGCCAAGTGGTGGGACTTTCAAGAGCCGTGGTGCCTGGCCCAGCACGAAGCGTCCCGGCACCACATCCCCACCATCAGTTTTCCGGAAACTCACGACACCACCCGGCTGGCGGCGGACTGCCACGGCCACACGGGGACGATCCTGTCGCGCTACGCCTTTTGTGCCCTGTTTGCCACCGGGGTGATGATGCCCATGGGTTTCGAGTTTGGCGCCACCCGCCCCCTGCACGTGGTGAACAGCCGCCCGGACCAGTGGGAAATGAACCGGAATCTGGTGGCGGAGATCACCGAAATCAACCGGCTGAAAGCGGCCCACGCCATTTTTTGTCAGGAAGGGCCGGTACGGCGGGCGGAAGGCGACCCCCCTCATGTAACCGGCCTGATTAAAGCGGCCGTAGATAGCGATACGTCCGCCCTGATCCGCATTGCCCGCAAACCCGGCGAGCCGGTGCCCGAACCGCCACAAGGCGACTGGACCGACGACATCACCCCGGACGCCCTGCTCGCCCACGGCGCACCGATGCGCATTTTTCTTAAAGAGATATAAATTATTATTTTATTTCAACGGTTTATAACAGGAGAACAGCCATGCCGTACATCAATCTGAAAGTCGCCGGAACCTTGACCGGCGCCCAGAAAAAAGAGATTGCCGCGCGCTTTGCCAAAACCATGGAAGAGGTGGCGGGCAAACCCCCCGCAGCCACCTATATCGTGATTGACGAGGTGCCGCGCACAAGCTGGGCCAAAGGGGAAACCTTTCTGGAAGATCCCGGTGATTGACGGCGGGCGCTCCGGTCCACTAAAATAGCCGATCTTATGAATTTCCCGCCGTGCGGCAGGAAAGGGGAGTGTCGTTTGTGAATATCCGGCCCTAAGCGGGTGCGGCTGCATTCCGATAAGAGATAAGCGATTTCAGGTGCCAGGGGTACGCACGCGCCAAACGGGTGTGTACACGGTTTTATTTAGCGGTTTGAAGGAAAAGGAGCTGATCCGAACGTGACCACTCTTGCCAACGTCGAGATCAAGGTTCATGGGAACCAGGTCGAAAAAGCCCTCAAGGTATTCAAAAGAAAGCTCGCCCGCGACGGCGTGTTGAAAGACATCAAACGGCTGCGCTACTTCGAGAAGCCGAGCATCCGCAAAAAACGCAAGCTCAAGGAAGCCAAGAAACGCCGCGACAAGCTGGACCGTCTGCTGGCCCGCTAGGTTTACGCCCCCGATGGGGCTGATGCCATAGACGCCCCGCCTCAGGTGGCGTCCTGACCGCGCCCGTTTTGTGTTAAAAAAGGCGCGGGGGTTACGCGTCGGGCCGGGTGCCCAGCCGCTCCCTGTTTTCCCGCATCGCCTCTTCCACCTGATCCACCTGTGTGAGGATACGGGCCACGCCGGCATCTTCCGCCGCGTTTCGTAAGCGCCCCTCCTCGGCTAGGGTACGCACCCGCTCTCCCAGTTCCTTTAAGCGGCCTTCCTGCTTTCTTAGCAGCATCTGGTGGGTTAACTCCACCCGCCACTTTGCAAACAGGTGCCCGCCCATCTCGCTTGCCGACCCCAGAAAGTCCAGCACCGCATCCCCCACCTTCTCTGCCGTGGATGGCGCAGCGTCCCCTTCATGGCCGCCTGCGGCTGAAGCGTCTTTATTTTCCGAACCGTCCCGCACGATCGCCTCCGGACCCAGGTGGGCGGGAGTCGTCTTGGGTTCAGGTTCCGGGCTGTCACCGGTTACAGCCCCTTCCGGGCCCAGAAAAACCGGTGCGTGGGGCGCGGCTTCATCCGTCTTTTTTGCAGTCGCCTTTTTGGCCGTGGCAGGCTTTTTTGCGCTGGCGGGTGCCGCTTTTTGTTTGGGTGCCGCCTTCTTTTTTACCCCCGCGCCGGACTGGGCCGGAGAGACCTGCCTCGCCTTTTTTGTGGCCGTTTTTTTCCCCACCTTCGGCAGACGCTCGTACCGTTTGAGCAGGGCCTTGAAATCTTTTTCGATGACCGCCTGTTCGGCCCCATCGGCTGTTGGATATGTCTCCAGCCACGGACCCAGATGCGCGCGCAGTTCGTCGCGGATCACCGCCGTGCCGTCGTCACACGCTTTTGCATCCCGCTCCCATTCGGTGCGGGCGGCCTCCATGGCCAGGGCGATCTGTTTCGGGTTTTTGACCTGTGCTCTGTTCATCGGTTTATCACGCCTGCCTTTAAGTTCAAGTCGCCATCATAGCGCGATTGACCGCGTGCCGTCCTACCTTACCTGCCGGTACCACCGGGCCAGCCGTGTGGGCGACACCCCCATCACAAAAAGAAACGCCAGCGCCCAGTTGCAAAAGGTGACAAACAACGGGTTCTCCCGCTCCCACCTGCGTGCGCTGGTGCACACCCGTCCGGGCAAAAGCATCACCTTCCCGTGCCGCCGCAGCCGTCTGGAAAAAGCATAGTCCTCCATGATCGGCAGGTCGGGAAAGCCACCCATCTTCGCAAATACGGCACGCCGCACCCAAACGGCCTGGTCGCCGTAAAAAACACCCGTCAACCGGGTTCTCAAGTTCGCCCCGTCCGCCACCAGACGCAGGAACGGATCGGTCGAGTCGATGCCCAGATGAAAACAGCCCCCCGCCACGCGTGCGTCGGCACAGGCGTTCGACACCGCATCCATAGCCCCCTCGGGCAACACGGTATCCGCGTGTAGAAAAAGTAGTATTTCTCCGGTCGCAAGGGCCGCCCCGGCGTTCATCTGCCCGGCCCTTCCCGCAGCCGAACCGACCACCTGCACCCCGCGTTTTTCGGCAACGGATACCGTGCCGTCCCGGCTGCCCCCATCCGCTACGATTGTCTCTGCCATGCCCTCCGGAAGTGCATCCAGAAAACGGCCCACCCCTTTCCCTTCGTTCAGGGTTGGGATGATGACGGATATTGACGCTTTCCCTTTCATATCGCCACTTTCCCGCTCGCGCAGTTCACTGGGCCGGAAACAGGATCGGAAAACTGTAAAAAGTCCGTGGTCATACTTTTTGCATTTGATATCGATGCTACACTTATGTAAAGTACTTGTTTCACACGCTGTTGCCTTCCGCCCGCTTGATCGTGGCGGCTGCGTGATTTATTTTACGGCTACTATGTACACGGTGGGGGTTGCACCTTGTGCAACCCCTTCTGGCGCCGGGGTACCCCCCCACCCACCACCCCGGCGCCTCTTTTTTTACAGCTCTGCCTCCCCGAAACAGCAAATTTCCTTTCGGGGAGGCGACGAGTCATCCCTGCCTTGCCAGCGCCCACACATGCACGGTTTTTGCCCCGGCCAGCTTTAGCGCACGGGCGGCCGCGCCCACAGTGGCCCCGGTGGTCACCACATCATCCACCAGCAACACCCGCTGTCCCCGCACCGGTTCGGGGGCCGTCACGGCAAACGCCCCGGCCAGGTTCTTCAGCCGCGCCCTGCGGGAAAGGCCCACCTGCGGACGGGTGTCCCGAGTCCGCAAGAGCAGGTTTTCCGCCAGCGGCAGGTCCATTTTTTTTGCCAACGCACCGGCGATCCTGGCCGCCTGGTTATATCCCCGCTTCCGCAGGCGCAGGGGGTGGAGCGGCACCGGTATGGTCAAATTCACTTGCCAGAAACTGTCCGGGTAGCAGGTGGCATCCAGCTTTTCCACCAGTTTGTCTGCAATGCCGGTGCACTCCCGGTATTTGAGTTGCCGCACCGCGTGGGCCAGGGTGCCTTCGTACGCCCCCATCACCCTGGCCATATCGAAATACGGTGCTTTTTTCGTGCAGGGGCCACAGCGCCAGCCGGACAGTGCCGCCACAGTATCGGCCACGATCGAAACGCCGCACTGGTGGCAAACCGGTCCGTCCGTGGGCTGCAAACCCTCCCAGCAATCGTGGCAAAACCACGGGTTGGGCGCGTGGGACAGGGGCAGTTCACAGGCCGTACAACGGGCTGGAAACAGCCATTCCAGGCCGCGTCTGACCGCAGGCAGCATGGGCAGAAAACGCTTGCGCCGCACCCCTGTGCCCATCGCTTTCCGGCTTGTTGTCTGGACGTCGTTTTGCACCGAAGGCTTCAACTCACCTATAATGTTGATCTTTTTTTCCGGAGAATCCGTGCCGTCAACCGACCCCATTATTGAACGGGCTCAAAAAGTGCTGTTCGGCAATTATGCCCGTTTTCCCCTCACCCTCACAAAGGGGCGGGATTGCCGGGTGTACGATCCGGACGGGCGCGCCTACCTGGACTTTACCGCAGGCATTGCCGTCACCAGTCTGGGGCACTGCCATCCCAAGGTGACCGTGGCCCTGCAAAAGCAGGCGCAACGGCTGGTGCATGCCTCCAACCTGTTCTACACCGAGCCGCAGGTGGCGCTGGCCGAGGCGCTGGTTTCCGCCTCGTTTGCCGACCGGGTATTTTTTTGCAATTCCGGCGCAGAGGCCAACGAGGCCGCCATCAAACTGGTACGCAAGGCCATGGGGCCGGACCGGTACGAGATCATCACCGTAGAAGGCTCGTTCCACGGGCGCACCATGAACACCATGGCCGCCACCGGCCAACAGAAGATCAAGGCCGGATTCGACCCGCTGCCACCGGGGTTCGTGCATGTGCCCAACTGCGATGCCGAAGCGGTGGCCCGCGCCGTGGGCCCCAAAACCGCCGCAGTGATGGTGGAACCGATCTTAGGCGAGGGCGGCGTGCTGGTCCCGCCCACAGGATATCTGTCCGACCTGCGGGTACTGTGCGACAAGGAAAACCTGTTGCTGGTGTACGATGAGATTCAGACCGGCATCGGCCGCACCGGCACCCTGTTCGCCTATGAGCACGAGGGCGTTGCGCCGGATATCATGACCCTGGCCAAGGGGCTGGGCAACGGCTTTCCCATTGGCGCCATGATGGCCAAAGAAAAATTATCGAAGCACCTGGGGCCGGGCACCCACGGCAGCACTTTCGGCGGCGGGCCACTGGCGTGCGCTGCGGCACTGGCCGTGGTGCAGACCTTGCAGGAAGATCCGTGGGTACTGGAAAACACCGTACGCATGGGCACGCGCATCACCAAGGCGCTAAACGGCTTAAAAAAGAAATTTCCCCAGATCAAGGCCGTGCGCGGCCGCGGGCTGTTGATCGGCTGCGAGTTGAACCTACCGGCAAGAGCCGTGGCAATCGCCTGCCTGGAACTGGGACTGCTGGTGCCCACAGCGGGAGAAAAAGTCATCCGCTTTATTCCTCCACTCACAGTGCGGGAAGCCGACGTGGACGAAGCCATCGACCTGTTCACCCGGGCGCTGGAGAAGACCAAGGGGGCCAAAGAGGCATGAACAACGACTTTCTGGCCATCTCCGAACTGACCCCAAAGGCGCTTGCCGACCTGCTGGATCTGGCGGCGGACATGAAGGCCAATCCGGCAAACCCAAAATATTGCACGGCCCTTTCCGGCCAGACGTTGGGGCTGATTTTTGAAAAGCCGTCCACCCGCACGCGCATCTCTTTCGAGGTGGCCATGAACCAGTTGGGGGGGTCTGCTCTGAACATCACCCACGGCGACAGCCAGATGGGGCGCGGGGAAGGGGTGGACGATACCGCCCGCACCCTGTCCCGCTTTCTGGACGGGCTCATGATCCGCACCTTCGGCCACGACACCCTGACCGAGTGGGCAAAATTTGCCTCCATCCCGATCATCAACGGCCTGACCGACCTGGCCCACCCGTGTCAGGCGGTGGCCGACCTGCTCACCATCCGCGAACAGTTTGGCGCGCCCGCCGGAAAAATCGTGGCCTATGTGGGCGATGGCAACAACGTGGCCCACTCGCTCATGGCGGCCGCCGCCCGCGCGGGCATGATTATGCGTGTGGCCGCACCAAACGGCTATGCGCCCGACCCGGAAGTGACCGCACGGGCAGAAAAAGCCGCAGCGCAAACCGGTGGCCAGGTCATGGTGACCACCGACCCGAAAGCGGCCGTGCAGGACGCCCATGTGATCTATACGGACGTATGGGCCAGCATGGGACAGGAAGATGAACACGCCCTGCGGCTGGCCGACTTTGACGGCTTTCAGGTCAATGAAGAATTGCTGGCGCTGGCGGATAAAAAGGCCATATTCATGCACTGCCTGCCCGCCCATCGGGGCGAAGAGGTGAGCGCGGGCGTCATGGACGGTCCCACCTCGGTGGTATTCGATCAGGCGGAAAACCGCCTGCACGCCCAGAAGGCCATTCTGTTTACCCTGCTTGCGGCCAAAAATTAGTGCCGCTGCCCACGCTTTTTATCGATATGGATTTTTGGAGAATATGAGCAAAATCAAGAAAATCGTGCTGGCCTACTCGGGAGGGCTTGACACCTCCGTCATCTGCCACTGGCTGGCCGAGACCTATCAGGCCGAGGTGATCGGATTTTGCGCCGATCTGGGGCAGGGGGAGGAACTGACCGGGGTGCCCGAAAAGGCGCAAAAATCCGGGGCCAGCAAGTGCTACGTGGAAGATTTGCGCGAGGTGTTCGCCCGGGACTACATCGCCCCGATGATGCGCGCGTCCGCCATTTACGAGGGGTACTACCTGCTGGGCACGTCGATCGCCCGCCCGCTGATTGCAAAACGGCTGGTGGAGATTGCCAAACAAGAGGGGGCCGACGCCATCTCTCACGGCGCCACCGGCAAAGGCAACGATCAGGTGCGCTTTGAGCTGGCCGCCCTGGCCCTGGCGCCGGAGTTGACTGTCATCGCCCCGTGGCGGGAGTGGGACATGGAGTCCCGCACCGACCTGCTGCACTATGTGAAAAAGCAGGGTATCCCGGTGCAGGCCAGCCACGCCAAGCCGTATTCCATCGACGCCAACCTGCTGCACACCAGCTACGAAGGCGGCATTCTCGAAGACCCGGCCGTGGCCCCGGAAGAAGATATGTTTTTGACCACCGTATCGCCGGAGCGGGCGCCGGACACGCCGGAGGTGGTGGAGATTGAATTTCGCGCGGGCGATCCGATTGCCATAGGCGGCAAAAAAATGCCGTTTCACGACCTGCTGTTTGCCTTGAACGAAATGGGCGGCAAGCACGGCATCGGCCGGGTGGATCTGGTGGAAAACCGCTACGTGGGCATGAAGTCCCGCGGCATCTACGAAACGCCGGGGGGCACCATCTGGTATCACGCCCACCGGGCGCTGGAAGCCCTGACCCTGGACCGGGAGGTGCTGCACCTGCGGGACTCCCTGATCCCCCGCTACGCCGAGCTGGTCTACAACGGCTACTGGTTTGCGCCGGAGCGCGAAATGCTGCAAGCCGCCTTCGATACCGCCCAGCAACACGTCACCGGCACGGTGCAGATGAAGCTGTACAAGGGCAACGTCATCGTGGAAAGCCGCACCTCGCCGGTGAGCCTGTACCAGCCGGACCTGGCCACCTTTGAGGCCGATGCCGTGTACGATCAGGCCGATGCAGCGGGCTTTATCCGCCTGAATGCCCTGCGTCTGAAGGTGGCAGGCAAGGCACAGGGAAAAGGCGGCTGACCCCAAAACAGAAATCCGGCGGGCGAAATATTCGTCAGTTCTCTACAATAGGGAACAAATGGGGGGAGATAACGGGCGAGCCCGCCCACCGTGGCCGACAAACGGGAACCTGAACAAAACATGGCCGGGAAAAAAACCAACAAAATGTGGGGCGGCAGGTTTTCCGAAGGGACAACCGACGAAGTGGCCGCCTTCAACGCCTCCATCGGGTTTGAGCAGCGGCTGGCCGCCTACGACATTCAGGGCAGTCTGGCGCAGGCGAAAGCACTGGTGGCCGCCGGCATTTTAACCGGGGCCGAGGGCGACAAAATCGCCAGCGCACTGAAAGAGATATTAAAAGAGATCGACACCGGCACGTTCGATTTCAAGGTGGCGCTGGAAGACATCCACATGAACGTGGAAGCGCGCCTGACGGAAAAAGTGGGGCCTTTGGGCGGCAAACTGCATACGGGCCGCTCCCGCAACGATCAGGTGGCCACCGACGTGCGCCTGTACCTGAAAGCGGAGTCGGCGCGGATGCTCGAACTGGTGCGCGCGCTGCAACGGGCGCTGGTGACGTGCGCGCGGGCGCACGAAGATGTGGTCATCTGTGGCTATACCCATCTGCAAAAGGCCCAGCCGGTGCTGTTTGCCCACCACATGCTGGCCTATGTGGAAATGCTGGAGCGCGACCGGGGGCGGCTGACCGATGGCGCGGCCAGACTGGATGTCTCGCCCCTGGGGTCCGGTGCCCTGTCCGGCAGCAACATCAGCATCCCCCGTGATGTTGCTGCGGGGGCCATGCACTTTTCCGGCGTCACGGAAAATTCGCTGGATGCAGTCTCCGACCGGGATTTCTCTATCGAGTTCCTGGCCACGGCGAGCATCTGCATGATGCACATGTCCCGGCTGGCGGAAGAGTTGATCATCTGGTCCAGCGACGAATTTTCCCTGATCGACCTGCCGGACCGCTTCTGCACCGGCTCGTCGATGATGCCCCAGAAAAAAAACCCGGACATGCCCGAATTGATGCGCGGCAAAACCGGCAGGGTGTACGGCAATCTGGTCTGCCTGCTGACCGTCATGAAGGGGCTGCCACTGGCCTACAACAAGGATATGCAGGAAGATAAAGAGCCGTTGTTTGACAGCGTCGATACCCTGTCCGCCACCCTGTCCATCGCCGCCGCCATGATGGCCGACGTAAAGGTAAACAGAGCCCGAGCCGAAGAGTCGTTGACAGGCGGATATCTGCTGGCCACCGATCTGGCCGATTATCTGGCCGAAAAAGGCCTGCCGTTTCGCGAGGCCCACGAGGTGGTGGGCCACATTGTGCGTCACTGCATCCAGGCGGGTAAGGAAATTTCCGACCTGTCGGTAAAAGAGTTTCAGGGATTTTCCCAACTATTCGAAGGGGATATCGCTGAGTATGCGAAGATAGGCGCAAGTCTGGCACGCAAGTCACAGCCCGGAGGCACCGCGCCTTCGCAGGTGGCAAAGCGGCTCGACTATTGGGAAAAGGCGCTGGCGTGATCCGGCTGGCCGTACTGGCGCTCGCGTGTGCTGTGCTGGTGGCCGCATGCGGGCACCGGGGACCGCTGGTACCGCCGGGGGGGGCGGCGGCCATGGAGGCCACCGATGATTTGGAGAAAGGCAAAAGCTAATGCACCATTTTGAATACCGGGACGGCGAATTTTTCTGCGAGGAAGTGCCGGTCAATAAGATCGCCAAGGAAATTGGCACGCCGTTCTACCTGTACAGCAAGGCGACCCTGAGCCACCACTACAAGGTGTTCGACGAGGCGTTCGGGACGTTTGACCGCATTACCGCCTTTGCGGTAAAGGCGTGCCCCAACCTTGCCATTCTGTCCCTGTTGGGCAAGGCGGGATCGGGTGCCGATATTGTCTCCGGCGGTGAACTGTTCCGCGCACTCAAGGCCGGCATCAAGTCGGACCGGATTATCTATTCCGGGGTGGGCAAAACCGCCTTCGAAATCGGCGAGGCACTGGATGCCGACATCCTCATGTTCTCGGTGGAAAGCCTGCCGGAACTCTCCCTCATCAACCGGATCGCCGCCGACAAGAAAAAAACCGCGCGGATCGCCCTGCGGGTCAACCCGGATGTGGACCCCTTGACCCACCCGTATGTGGCCACGGGCCTGAAGGGGAGCAAGTTCGGTTTTCCCATGAAGGGGGTGCTGGATATCTTCAAGAAGGCCGACGGCATGTCCAACATTCAGGTGGTGGGCGTGCACCAGCACATCGGCAGCCAGATCACCCAGATCCCCCCGTTTGTGGAAGCGGTGGAGCGCACCGTGGAGCTGATCGGACACCTGCACAGCGCGGGCATTACCGTAGAGTATCTGGACATTGGCGGCGGTATCGGCATTCCGTACGATGAAGACCTGCCCCCCAGCCCGGCACAACTGTCCGAAGCCATCAAGCCGATCCTGGAACCCCTGGACGTCACCCTCATTACGGAGCCGGGACGGGTCATTGCCGGCAACGCCGGCATCTTTGTCACCCGCGTACTGCGTATCAAGGAAACTCCGGAAAAAAACTTTGTGGTGGTGGATGGTGCCATGAACGACCTGATGCGTCCCAGCCTGTACAACGCCTACCACGAAATTCTGCCGGTGCATCAGCGCGAGGGCGGAGGCCGCATCACCGCCGACGTGGTGGGACCGATCTGCGAGTCGGGCGATTTTCTGGCGAAGGGCCGCAAAATGCACACCCCGAACGAGAACGACCTGCTGGCCATCATGAGCGCCGGCGCCTACGGCTTTTCCATGTCATCCACCTATAACTCCCGCCCACGGGTGGCGGAAATACTGGTGGACGGCAAAGACTTCCACGTCATCCGCGGACGGGAAACCTACGCAGACCTGATCGCTGGAGAAAAAGTCCCGTGAATGCCACCCCCACCCGCACCCCCCGTGCAGGTGATCCGTTTTCGGGGCCGCCGAATAGACCCACAGAAGCCCCCGCACCCAAGCCCAAACGCAAAAAAGGGCGCATTTTTTTTCTGGTGTTGCTGACCGTCGGCGGCGTGCTGGTGCTGATCAGCCTGATCCTGGCGCTCAGCGGCAGGGACATGCTGATCGATTTTTATCAGGATTTCGTCATTCCCCGCGGGATCCCCGAAGCCCTGCCGCCGGACTATCCGGTCGATCAGGCCCGGGAGTTGATTGCCACCCTGCACGCTTATTTCGCCCAGGTGGGAGACGGCCCGGCCGCCAACCAGACTGCTCTGGAGATGATGGCTAAAATCGAGACCGCCATGACCGACAAACGCATTACCCCCGCAGAAGCTGAAGCGCTTTTGAACGCGGCCCGCGCCGGTATATCCGGAGGAGGCTAACGCCAACGTGTTCTCGTTTATCACCGAACACCCGATGGACACCTTTGCATTTCTGGTGTTTCTTGCCTTTACGCTGGGGTATCACACGTTCTATCACTACATGGTCCGGCGGCGGCCGGAGCTGATTTTCAAAGGCAAGATCAACACCGTCCGGCGGGCCTGGGTGGCCAAGATATTTGAGGAAAACACCGGCATCGTGGCCGTGCAGACCCTGCGCAACGTCACCATGGCGGCATCGTTTTTAACCACCGCCTCGGTACTGTTGATCGGTGGGCTGATCAGCCTGCTGTTGAACCTGGAAGCCACCCAGCATATTTTTATCAGCGAGGATGCCGGACAGATCACCGACCCGGTTCTGGCGTTAAAGATCATCTGCCTGATCGTGCTGTTTGTGGCCTCCCTGTTCTATTTTTCCCTGTGCGTGCGGCTGCTCAACCACGTGGGCATGCTGCTGGGTTCCCCGCCTTCCGCCATCCGCGAGGCCATGGGGGAAGACCCGGTCAACTTTGTCCACAGCCTGTACGCCAAGGCCGGGCGGCACTACACCTTCGGCATGCGCTCGTTTTACTTTCTGATCCCGGCGGTCCTGTGGTTTTTGGGGCCCACCCTGTGCATTCTGGGTACGGTGGCCGTGGGCTTTATCTGCATGAAGCTCGATTTCGGGCAGGTCCGGCTCCAGTGACCCACACCACCACACTACTGCTGTTGCGCCACGGTCAGACCGAGGCCAACCGGGACCGCCGCATTCAGGGTCAGGACGACAGCCCGCTCACCCCGGAAGGCACGGCCGCCGCCACCATCATGGCGGAAAAACTCGATCGCCTGGAACTGACGCGCGATCTGATCCGCACCTACTGCTCCCCCCTGCCGCGCACCCGCGACACACTGGAGACGCTACGCGGTCATCTGGGCATGGAGGGAGAGGTCGTCTACGATCCGCGCCTGATGGAAATCGATTTTGGCGACTATGCGGGCCAGCCGGTGCAAGGCCTGCTCCCCACCATCCAGAAACACAAAAAAAATCCCAAACTCACCTATCCGGGTGGCGAAAGCGGGGACGATCTGCGCGCCCGCATCACCAGTTTTCTGAAAGAAGTGCTCAAGTCCGAGGAAGGCTGTCACCTGCTGGTGATGACCCATTTCGGGGTCATCGAAACCACCCTGCGGCACTACAGTCTGATTGATACGGACGTGCCGTTTATCCCGGCCCACGACGAGATCTACCGCATCCGCATGACCACCGGCGAAAGCCCGTTGTTTACCGTGCTGTAGAGCGCATTCACCCCTCCCGGATCAAGCGTCACACCACGCCTTCCACAGCGAACGATAGGCGTTTTCCATCTTTCTGGCAAAGGCCGCCCCATCCATAAGCGGTGAGGCGGACAACCGCTCCCGCATGCCCGCGCGCAGGGCGACAAGGCGCTCCGGATCGCCTGCAAGCGTTGCAGCCGTTTCCACATATTGTTCCGGGCTTTCCGCCACCAGTTCGGGCAGGCCCACCATGTGCATGAGGCTGGCCCCCATGCGCCCGGCAAACCGGTTGCCGGCAAGGGTCATCACGGGCACGCCCATCCACAGCGCTTCACAGGTGGTGGTATGGCCTGCATAGGGCAGGGTGTCCAGGACAATGTCAAACCGGCCATATTCGGCCAGATGCGACTTACCCTTCACCTCCCCCCCCACTAGGGTGATACGCTCTTCGGCAATGCCCCCGTCGGTCAGTAGTCCCAGATACCGATCGCGCACCTCGGGCTCGGTGAGTTTGTCGCGAAACACCACCAGCCGGGAGTCCGGCACGGCGTCCAGCACCTGTTCCCACAGATGCACCACCTGGCTGTTGATCTTGATCAGCGGCAGCATGCAGCCGAACGAAATGTGCCGTTCCCGGACAAACGGCGCGGGTGCCACCGCGGGCGCATCGTCGGGGGGGCGCCAGCAACAAAAGCCGTCGTCCAGGCGCACCAGCGTTTCGGTGTAGTAGCCGTCGCTGGACGGCGGGTCACCCCAATTGTCCGTGAAACGAAAATCCACGCCCGGAAGGCCGGTGGTGGCCGGATATCCCAGATACACCGCCTGGATCGGTGCCGGGCGCAGGGCCAGCACCGTCACCCGCGAATTGAGCGTATGGCCGGCCAGATCGACCAGAATGTCGACCTTGTCCTTGCGAATCCACTCCGCAATCTCCCGGTCGGTGCGCCCGACCACATCGCGCCACTTCCAGGCGGCACTCCGGAATCGATCGGTCACTGCATCGGGATGGGCCACGTGGCTGTAGCAGATGGGCAATACTTGCGTGGGATCGTGGTGCGCAATCAACAACTCGACAAAATCGGCCACCTGATGCGTCCGGAAATCGGGGGACAGATAGCCTACCCGCAGCGGCCGGTCCGGCTCTTTCGTGTTGGCAAACCGGGGGGGCTTCTGCTTTCCCAGAGCGGCCACAAACCGGTCACCCCACGCCTTGTGCATACGATGGATTTCACCCGGCTCCTTGTCGGGCAGGTAGTTTTGCAACAACATCAGGTTCAGGTTGATCTTGGTATGGTGGGGGTCCAGGGATTGCCCTTTCAGGTAGCACGCCTCCGACTCTTCGAGCTTGCCCACGTCATGCAGGTTGATCCCCAGGTTGTAATAGGCCTCCACGTAACCGGGCGATACCTCGATGGCTTTCCGGTAATGGACTTCCGCCTCGGCGATGCGGGAATGCATGGAATGCAGATTGGCCAAGTTGATATGGGCCTGGGGATGGTCGGGCGCAAGTGCCAGGCACTTTTTGAACATCGATTCGGCCGCGTCCATCTCCCCCATTTCCTTTTTGGCCACCCCCAGGTTGAGGGTGGCATCCAGGTCATCCGGGTGCAGGCGTAGCGCCGTGTTGAAGCAGGCCACCGCCTCGTCCAAGCGACCGCAGGCCAGGTGAATGTTCCCCAGGTTGCTATGGGGCAGCGGTTGGTTCGGCTGGATCCTGATCGCCTGCCGGTAACAGTTTTCGGCGCCGGCAAGGTCGCCTGTCGCCCGCAACACGTTGCCCAGATTGGTATGCACCCCGGCGTTACCCGGGCTGAGCGCCGCCGCTTTTTTAAGGAGCGGCACCGCCGCCTGCGGATCGCCCATCTGGGCCTTTACGGTACCCAGCATAAACAGCGCACGGGCATCTTTCGGGCGCTTTTTGACCACTTTTTCATACAGCGGCAAGGCACTGGCCAGATCGCCCTGCTGATGCAGCATGCGGGCTTTATCAAGCCACGCCTCCACCCGATCCGTCATTTCACCCGCACTCCGTTTTTGACAAAGCTGCTGCCCTCTTCGTTCAACCCCTTATAGATAAACACCAGGTTGTGGTAGAAGTGGATCGAAGTGATATGGCGGTCGAAATAGTCGGGTTCCCTGCCGGGGAGAAGGCACTCCTCATGGTTCAGCCCGTCGGTCAGCCGTTTCAGGAAGGCCAGCATCTGCCCCTCGTGATTCATCTCTTCGCTGGTGCCACCGTAATCGGGCCAGTAGTTGGTATGGGTATCCTCCACCACGTAGATGCCGTCGTCGGCAAGCAGCGGAAACAGCGTGAGGAAGCTGGAGATCACATGCTGGTTCATATGGCTGCCGTCGTCGACAATCAAATCCAGACGTCCGATTTTCCCCGCCACTTTTTTGAGAAAGCCATCATCGTCCTGACTGCCCCGAAAGATCTGGATGCGGTCTTCCTGCACGCTGGATTTATCGTGAATATCGATGGCGAAAATGCTGCCCTGGGGGAAATACTCCTTCCACATGCGCAAACTGGCGCCGCCAGCACTCGAATTGTCGTATCCGCCCACGCCGATTTCGAGCACGTTGACCTGCCGGTGGCGAAATGGCTGGAAGTGGCGATCGTAGTGCTGGGCGTACCGGTGCGTCCCCCATTTATCGGTACGGTATTTTTGTGCAATGGAGATCAGGTTGTTGTGCAGTTGTGCATACCGGGCAAAGTACCGTGCCCCTTCCTCCCGGTGCCCGGAGGCCAGCTTTAACTCACCAAGATGGCCGTGCGGTGCGGCCAGGTCCGGGTCCAGCTCGGTCGCACGCAGCAGCTGTTCCTCTGCCTCTTCCGGACGCTCCTGCGCCATCAATGCCGCACCCAGCGCCGCCACCGCCAGGGCATCGTCCGGGTGGGTTGCCAACACGGTTTGCAGATGCACCGCCGCATCGTCCGGACGACCGGAGGCCGTAAGGGCGCTGGCCAGCCCTGTTAAGGACTGATCGTCCTGCGGGTGGAGCGCAAGCGCCCGCTCAAAAGAGGCGACGGCCTGTTTTGCATTGCCGCGCTCAAGCTCCACCTGGGCCAGATCCCGGTGAAGTTCCAGCCGTTTCGGCTGGGCCTTGATCGCCTGTGCAAACAGTTTGGCCGCCTCGTCCAGTTGCCCCACATTTTTGTAATAGGCCCCAAAAAACCCGGTGTAGCGCGGGTCGCCCGGACGCACGGCAAGCGCCCGGTTAAGGAGCTTTTTCACCTGCACGTCATCCCCCGAAAAATAGGCCAGCACCCCCAGCATAAACAGTGCATCGGCGTGTTTGGGCTGGGTCTTCAGCACCGCCTCGAAACCGTGACAGGCGGCGTCGTGAGCACCGGCCTGAAACAGCCGCGCCGCTTCCTGAAATTTGCGATCCACCTTGTTGGTCATCAGGACACCTTCCGTTTCCCCGTTCTTCACACACACTCCGGGCGGAGCAGACAGGATTGTACCACCCGGCCCACACACCCGATCGGTAACGTTAGCACCTGCGATACAAGTCCACCCCGTCAAACACGTGGCTGAAATTGACCAGCGGCACGTGCCGGACCAACTCGAATGTATCGGCAAGAAAGGCAAAAAAGGCCGGTCCGCCACAGGTACGTGGCTTGCCGGTTTTATCCGGTCGGTCCCCCACCAGCACCAGCCCCTGACCGGGCGCCAGTCGGCCAAGCAGGTGGGTGGCCGCCGTCACCGCGTCCTCATCCTCCGGCACCCACGAAAAAAAGACCACCTCGTTCGGGTCCAACTCCACCGTTGCCCAGTCGGCCGAACCCATTTCCATAAAGCGGTGGGTCAGATAGAGGTCGCTGGCCGATACGGTCATGCCGGACACCGTGGCCAGCAGATACTCCCAGTAACCGTTCCCGGCACCGTAGGAGCCGATCGGGCGATCCCCGGCAAAGTCGGTCACCGCAGCAAGCGCCTCGGCGGTCGGAATCGACCAGGAAAACACCTGGCTGAAAACACTGCGCAGCAGCTTGTCGTGGCCGTAACGGGCCGGGCCGAATTGCTTTAGCGTATCTTTCCACCAGCTTTCGGAATAGGCACGGGAGGGATCAAACCCCTCGACAACCTCAATCAGCAATTCTCGCTCGCGAGCAAACGGATACGGAACGGTGCGGGCCAGTTCCACGGCAATTTGTGCCGCCTCGTCGGGCGTTTTGTACAGGTGATCTTCCTTGAGCGTGGCGAGCAGCCGGGTGCGCTTGTCATCGCCACACCGGGCCAGGCACAAGCCGTAATTGATGTGGGCATCGAATCCGGCAGGGTCCAGTTGTAGCGCCTGCCCATAGGCATGGGCCGCGTCATCGAAACGGTTGCTGTTGTACAGGGCATCGCCCAGGTACCGGCAGGCTTCGGCATGGCCGGGGTGCAGGGCAAGCACCTTGCGGTAGCATGTGATGGCCTCGTCGTACTGTCCGGCCTCGGCATACAGGTTGCCCAGATTATGGTGCGCGCCGATGGCATTCGGGTTGACCTGCAGCGCTTTCAGGCAGGCTTCCTTCGCCTCGTCGGCGCGTCCCAGCCCTTTCAGAATGGCTCCCAGATTGGTGGCCGCATCGCCGTTGGCCGCATCAATATCCAGGGCTTTCCGGCACGAAACCTCCGCCTCTTCCAGGCGGCCCAGCCCTTTCAGGGCCGCACCCAGATTGCCGTGGGCCACAGACGCGTCCGGTGCAAGCTCTATGGCCTTGCGGTAACATTCCTCCGCCTCTGCATACGACTGTCTGGACAGCAGCACGTTGCCCAGGTTCACCAGCGTGCCAAAGTGATCCGGTGCGCCCACAAGGGCTTTTTTTAAATATTTGACCGCCTGATCAAGGCGACCCGCCTGAGCGTGAAGGGTGCCCAGCATGTGCAGGGCGGGCACGGTATCCGGGCTTTTTTTAAGCAGCTTGAGCAGCCGCTTTTCGGCACCCGGGGCATCCCCCTTGCGCAGCTTTTCCACCGCCTGATCGTACAACTCATCCAGCGTGGCCACGATTCGGTTACCCCACCATGGCGGCAAGTCCCCGCCGCACTTCCGCCACCCGTGCGGGCAGGGAAAACCGATCACCGGTGGTCCGGGCAGATCGGGTCAGGGTGGTCAGGAGTGGCCGGTCGTCTATCAGACGCATCATGGACGCCGTTAATGCCCCCACATCTTTGGAGGCAATCAACAGGCCGTTTTCCTCTTCGGTGATCAGGTCCGGGATGCCCCCCACCCGGGTGGCGATCACCGGCGTGCCGGAAGTGAGCGCCTCCATAATGCAGACTGGCGTCCCCTCGTTGTGGGACGGCAAAATCAGACAGTTGGACCCGCGCATGTGTTCGGCCACATGTGCCCTGGAAAGCGCCCCGTGAAAATGGATGGATGTCGCCACGCCCGCCTTTTCCACCTGTGCGGCCAGCGGCTCCCGCAGCGGGCCGTCCCCCACCATATCCAGCGTCAGGGCATGACCTGCTTCCAGCAGTGTTGTGGTGGCCTCAATCAGCTCCGGCACCCCTTTCGCAGGGACCATGTCCCCCACAAACAGAAAACGGACCGGGCCGCGCTTGTGGGCCAGGGCTTTTTTGGGCGCATGAAATACCTGGATGTCCACCCCGCACGCCACCCGGTGAATGGACGAAGCCGGTACGTTAAACCGTTCGATCAGGCGCGTTTCAATCTCCTGACTGACTGCAAATACACCGCTGGCGCGGCCCAGCACCCAGCGGGTGAGGGTGCGGTACAGGGTCGATTTTTCCGCATATACGCAAATATCCGAGCCGTGGGCATACAGCACCAGCGGACGACGGGTCATGAATGAACAGGCCGCGCCGATCACCCCGGCGGGCACCACCCAGTGGGCGAAAATAACCCCCCCTCTGGCGGCACGCAAACAGGCAAAAACGCCCGACACCATATAGCGCATCATCAGGAACATCGGCGTGCCGCCAAACTCCTTGAGCAGTTTGCCGCTGGAGCCAAACCCGAAGCGCACCACCTGCACGCCGCCTCTATCCTCGCGTTTTGGATCTTCCGGGTAAATGAGCGGTGCCACCACCGTCACCTTCGCGGACACAGACAGTCCCAGCGCAATGTCTTCCACAAACGCCCCCCGGGCCGGGGCGGCGGGACTGGGGTAAGAGGAGGAAAGCACGCACACGTTATCCGGCGATTGCATGGGATCTCCCAGAGCCTAACCGATACGTTCCTGTACCGGTAGCCGGGCGGTCTGCTGATGTCCACGGGTCAGCATCTCCCCCAACAGGCCGATGGAGAAAAACTGAATACCCAGAAGCATAAGCACCCACCCGCCCACCATGATGGGACGGATATGCATGGGTTCCCCCAGCAGCCAGATCACCACGAAGTAGATACTGATCGCCCCGCCCGCAAGCAGACACAGGCTGCCCAGGCTGCCAAACAGGTGCAGCGGACGCTTTTCAAATTTGACCAGGAACATCACGGTAATGAAATCGAACAACCCCTTGAGCACCCGGGTTGCCCCGAAACGGGACTGCCCGTAGCGGCGGGCGCGGTGATGCACCCCGACCTCTCCCACCCGGAACCCGTTCCAGTGCGCCAGCACCGGCAGGAACCGGTGCATTTCGCCGTACACGGAAATTGACTCCACCACCGCCCGGCGATATACCTTGAAGCCGCAGTTAAAATCACGCAGGGAAAGCCCGGAGACAAAGCCGGTCACCCAGTTAAACAGCTTGGAGAACAGCTTTTTTTCCAGCGGGTCCTGGCGTTCCATTTTCCAGCCGGAGACCATGTCGTAATTCCCCGCCGCCATGGTATCGAGCAGCCGGGAAAGTTCGGCAGGGTCATCCTGCAGATCGGCATCCAGGGTGACAATCAGCTCCCCTCGTGTGCTTCTGAAGCCCGCCTCAAGTGCATCCGACTTGCCCCGGTTTTTGCCAAACTTGAGAATGCGGACGCGGGCATCACTCTGATGCAGGGCGGAGAGTACGGCAAACGAGTCGTCCGTGCTGCCGTCATCGACGAATACAATTTCAAAGGCATGGCCCAGTTCATCCGCCGACTCCCTGATCTGCCGATACAACTCTTCCAGCGACGGGCTTTCGTTGTAGAGCGGCACCACGTACGACAGAAAGGGGGCCATCGCCACCACTTTTCTTGCCCTGTCCATCTTTGCCGTCACTTGCTTTTCCCTTTGGCCGGTTTTTTGAGCTTCACCGGATCTGCCGCCTTGCGGCCCAGATAGAGCACGTTTTCGATCAGTTTGCGGTTACTGCCGATCAGGTCGGCCACCACCCCCAGGACGAACACCTGAAACCCGAGAATGATCAGCACCGCCGCCAGAATCAACGACTGCACGTGCCCGCTTGCACCGGTGGTAAGGTACAGATAGACAAAGCGCGCGCCCGGAATCATACCCAGAAAAATCAGCAAACCCCCCGCATAGGAAAACACCTTGAGCGGTTCATACATGGTGTAGATCCGCAAAATCGTCGCGGCCGAGCGCTTGATATATCCGCCCATAGATCCGAACAGGCGGGACTTGCGCAGCTCCTCGTTGGTGCGGATCGGCACGTGATCGATGGCCACGTTCTGCTTGCCGGCCTGGATAATCGTCTCCAGGGTGTAGGTGAACTCGGACACCACGTTCATACGCAGGGCCGCTTCCCGGCTATAGGCGCGAAAACCCGACGTGGTATCCGGTATCTCGGTTCCGGATACCTGCCGCACCACCCAGCTACCCCATCGCTGCAACTGTTTTTTAAGCGGAGAAAAGTGCTCAATGGCTGCGGTATTGCGGTCGCCGATAACCATATCGGCACGGCCTTCCAGCACCGGGCGCACCAGTTTTTCCACGTCGGCACCCTTGTACTGGTTGTCGGCATCGGTATTGACGATCAGGTCCGCCCCCACGGACAGGGCATATTCGATACCGGCGCAAAATGCCCGGGCCAGCCCCTTGTTGTTGGTAAACCCGATGACGTGATGCACCCCCTGTTCCCGCGCCACCTCCGAGGTCCGGTCGGTGGAGCCGTCGTTAATGACCAGATATTCGATGGCATCAATCCCGTCGATTTTTTTGGGCAGGTCCGCCAGGGTGGCCGGCAGCGTTGTTTCCTCGTTAAAACAGGGGATCTGGATAATCAGCTTGACAGGTCGTTCAAACCGCATGGACACACACCTCCATCACACGTTTCATCACTGGTACCCGTAACCGTGGCATCACGGCTGCGTGAGCCTCACCGTGGTTTCCAGCAGGTTCGACGGCAATACCGCCTCATACGTACCGGTGGCCACAACACCCTGACCGGACATCTCCGATATACCGGTGGCCGAAAAGGTGATATCGATGTCCGGCTGTGTACTGCCCACGGCATCGACCACCTGACCCAGTAGTGTAACCGATGGCCGTGAGCCAACCGTCACATCCAGCACCGAATAGGACACTTGGCCCGGAAACACAACCATGCGCCGGTTGCCGTTATCTCCCGAGGTGGACGTGAGCCACATGTTACCCGGTGGCACGTTGAACGCCATAAACCGCCCGGAGGTGCCGGTGCTGGTCGCCGCAGGAATCAGGTTGCCATTATCGTCCAGATAGGCAATATCTTGCACGGGATTCCCGTCAATATCCAGCACCTGGGCGGGAACACCCACAAGGGGCGTGGATGCCGCGTGGTACAGGGTGAGCGAATCGGAAAAACGGTTCGCAATGACCACGTCCACTCCGGCGCTCTGATCGTAAAAGCCGGTAACCAGCCCGGAAGGGGCATCTCCGGTGACCAGCGGGGGGCGTCTGCAATCGTGGTACAGGTTGTCGCTCTCCACAATGCCTTCGGCACACTGCCAGGCAAAGAAAAAACCGGCTCCCGCACCCAGGTAAACCGAAACGGTTCCCGTGCCTGAGCAGAGCACCACCAGGTCCCCACGCCTGTCGCGGTTGGTATCTGCCATGGTGAAGCTGGTGGGTGCACACCCGGTATCCAGATTGACCGGCGGGGCAATCTCCCGAATACTGGCGGTATCCGGATCAACTTCGTATACGTTCACCGTATTGGTGCCGGCATTCAGCACAATGTACTCCAGGTCCCGGTCGACCATGGGGTCGATTGCATCCTGGTTGATATCAAACCGAAGCACGTCTACCGGTCGGGAACCCGCAGGCAAAAACAGCGGGAATTCCCGCACCAGGCGGGTGCCCGCGTTGCCGTACGTTTCGACCGTATCCGATCCTTCCATCACCACCACCACATCATCCACAATGGGGTCCGTGTTCAACTGGCCCGCGTCATTGGGAATCGGGTGCACATCCTGAACGGAGATGGCCGTCGGATTGACACCATCCAGCAAGGCCGGGGAATAAGGGGCTTCCACGAAGCGCTGGTCCTCATTCCGGAAAAACACCGAAAGGGAGGGGGTTCCACCCGAATTGAGTACCACCAGATCGTCCCGGCTACCGTCGCCATCCAGGTCGCCTATGCGAATTTCCCGGGGCGCGTTCTGCACGTGCAGACGCCGGCTCGGGTCGGGACGGAACGCCCCGCGAGGGGTACCCAGAAGGACGTTGATTTCTCCCGATGACGCACCCTGGGTCAACACCAGCACATCACCCAGGCCGTCTCCATCCACATCCATGCCCACCAGGTCCACCGGCCCCAGTCCCACTGGATATCGCCCGGCCAGCTGGAACGTGCCCGCCTGGCTGCCAAAATAGATCGACACCTCATCCGAGTCCCCATTGGCGACAATAAGGTCCGGGTATGTATCACCGTTCAATAGCGCCGAGGAGATGGCGGTGGGACCTGAAATCCCCACATCAATGGTATCCCGGAACTCCGGGTCGTCGATCCATGCCCGTACCCGCACATCACCCACAACGATCCCCCGGTCCGCATCCTGCACCAGGGTGCCGCCGGACAAGTCGTTGGCAACCTGATCTGCCTGCGTACGCGATACCACCAACAACGCCTGATCGGAAACCGGACTCATACCCGTTTCCAACCCGATCTTGAGGGTGGTGTAATAGTCTCCGCCCGCATCGACCGACGCAATAAAGTCGCCCAGCACAGACAGTTCCGTGGCAAAAGAGCCGGTCAGGGAACTGAATTCACTTAAAAATCCGGAATCCGCCGCATCCCGCGATGGCTCCCCATGGAAGGTGATTTTTGCCCCACCGATTAACGTGTGTTTCAGGTCCCGAACCTGACCTGCAACCGGAACCCGCTCCACTGGCGCATCCCCCACAAACACGGTGCCCAGAACGGTAATGCCGCCCGCATACGCATAGGTGGAAAGGCTGCCCGTATCATCGGTGGAAATCACATGCACCAGCGCCGTGCCCGGCGGCACGTTGAAGGCCACAAATTCACCCCATCCAGAAGTCGAGTCAACCCGCTGGGGCAGACCGTTCGTGTCCATGTAGCGAACCTCACCGACAGATTCGCCATACTGGTTGAATACACGCAGCTCGATTCCCTCGGCAGTACTCAGGGTTCTCGGGTCCAGCACCCGTCCGATGATCACGCTACGGGTGGGATCCAGCACGATACCCGCCACCGCGGCCATGGCTTCCAGTTCCGTCCGGGTAAAGACCTGAAGGTTACGTAACACCTCGAGGCTCCGGTCACTTTTTATTTCCGGCCTCTTCGTGTCGATCAACTGGTACGTATCGACATATTTGTTATTACCCGGCAGGTCCGACACCCGGAACACATATTCTCCATTGGCAGGCAGGTTCGACAGGGTCTGGTCAATCGAGTCACTGGCGGGGGAGCGGTCCGTTGCGTGAATCACGTAGTTCCCGTCACTGATTGCGGTGCGGGAGCGGATGGGGCCGTCATACGTTCCCGGTCCTCCGGCGTACCCGCCCACATCAATCAATACGTCTGAAACCGGTGTCACCAGGTCGGACAGGGTAATGACCCCATTCACCGAGGTGATGGTGGAAACGATCAGTTGCTCCTCGGATGCCGTGCTGGGAATATCCACCTCGACTACGGTCACGGCATCCGGAAACACCTGTATGGTCGCGGCCCCCGCGGCAGCCTGCCGGTAACCGGAGATATCCTGGTGTGCCGCGCCCCGAAAGAAAACCGGGCCGGGCGGCACGTTCAGGGCAACAAAAACCGTATCCGACGCGCCAGCCGGATCTCCAGGCGGGTGCAGGTTCCCCTTGCCCGTAAACCATATACCTGTGGACCCCCCACTCACGGTCACGCCCGCAGGTTCCCCGTCAAAGGTCGAAAAGTGCAGGCGGTTATGTTCCCGTGGCGTCCCCCCCCCCGCAGACGATTTGCCCACGATAATTCCGGTTCCCGGAACCCTGGCAAAATCCGGATTGATGTTGACCGCCTGCCGGTACCATTCATCTGTCCACTCGGTGGATACCATATTAAGAAACCGGGTCAAATCCACCGCAGTCCCCCGGTCGGCCAGACTGGTATCCATTTCCTGGAAGGTCTCTTCATACCCGGCGGTCTCGCCATGCAGGGTAAATACACTGTTGGAGGGAAGCACCACACGGAACCCCACCAGCGGGGTTTCCTGCAACAGACCGCGGTCATCCGAAAACCGGGTATCTGATTGCAGACCCAGTGCCGACAGCCGTACCGGAAACACCTTGAGTATGGTGTGCCAGTCTTCGATGGGGCCTGTGACACCGGTTTCTGAAACCACCACGGGCACCACCTGCATCGGTTTGATCGAAATGGCCTGGTCGTAGACGCCCACCCGGTTCACCCCGCGAGCACCACCCGATGCCTGGATAAAGGCCTCACCTTCCGGAACGTTAAATACGGTAAATGACCCTTGTTCCGCAGTGCCATCCGCCGCAACGAAGTCGGGCACGCCCCCCAGACCATTATAGAATACGTCACGAACCGGTCGCCCGTTAAAGTCCCGCACATCCAGCAGCGCCCCGGAAACCGGAGACGGGCCAAACACAATCATCCCGCTGATCACGCCGCCGGTAATATTGGTGGACACGTTGGCGGCGGACAGCATGTTGCTTAAATCCGCTGCAGAAAAGATGCGCAAGTCGGCGCTCCGGTCGCGCCCGCCATGGGAACCACGATCCGAAGGTCCAATCACAAAATCAAAGTTATAGGTTTCCACGAACGGCACGTCACGCACGCCAATGGGTTTCGGGTTGCCCGGAAATGGCGTGGCGCCACACCCGGAAAGAAGCCCGATCAGCAGCCACGCGGACGCGAGGGCAACCCATTCTCTGAATGGCCTAGAACTGATAGGAAACCTCCATATAAATACGAGAAGTATTCTGGAAAAATCCAGCAAAGTGGAACTGCCCCGGCAGCGGCTCTCCCCTGGGCCCCGTATCTGCGATCGTGCCTTGCATCACGTCCGCCCCGACAGACAGCTTGACCCGGTCCGACATCAATATGTCCGCCCTGGGGCGCCATACCCACTCGTCATCGTTGATGAAGTGGATCACCAGCATCTGGGCGGTCACCGCATTATCAAACAGGGTTTTGCGCATAAATCCGGCATGCACCACGTCGGCCTCGTCGGAGATGATGATCGGGTGGTAATCCAGAATATTGGCCTGCATGTACTGGAACGACCAGTCGATGCCGAAGAATGAAAAATCCACATTCATGGCCCATTTGTAGAAATCGCGCTGAATCGAGCCGTCCATCACGTCCGGCGGCAGATCCAGGCCTTCCGCAAGGAACGTACCGAACACCTTGTTTTTTACATAGGCGGCTTCGGCACTGGCGATCACCGGCCCGATGGCCCGGCTGAAGCTCAGACCGGTAATGTTGAGCCGGGGCGGGCTGGGAACAAAGTCCACCGATGGCGTCACGCCAAACTTGGCATCCTCACCCACACCGGAGATGCTCCTGAACGCTGCGGGAAAGTCGTCCCAAGTATCGAAGTTACTCAGCGCAAAATCCGCATCCAGGAAGGAAAAGTTGTATTTGACCGCCCATTCAGCGTTCTCTATCCCGCTGTCGGGCACCTCCATTCCCGGCAAAAATTGAAACTGCTCGAACTCCGTGCCCACGGGGGCAGGTTTGTGGGTCCTGACCTCCGGAATCCACAACAGTTGCAGACTGGAGTTGGGCAGGTAGTAATCGTACCGGACCATCATCAGCGGCACGTACCGATCCACCACGTCGCGCAGGATGAATTCCTTGAAGTCGAGCGGGTTGATCTCGTCCGTCACCCGGGAGCCTTCCACCACACCCCAACGGACAATCTGGCGCCCGACACGCAGATCGGAGTTTTCGAAATGCACGTCCAGGTACCCTTCCCGAATCTCTGCATCCGTTTGCACGGTCTGCACCAGGCGCACGTTGTCGGCTTCCAGCTGCGCCAGCAATTCCGGCGTCTGCTCCTCGGTAAGAAGGGTGATCGGGCCACGGCGGGGATGCACCGTATCCACATCTTCCATGTCGTACACGGCGTCGTAAGTTACCCGGGGGACAAGCGTCAACTCCATCGAGTCGCCCAACGGCGTAATGCTCTCCAGGCGCACCACGTTCAGTACCTTGGAAAAGGCGGACGGGGTCACATACCGGTATGCCGTTTCATTCCGCAGATAGCCGGTCACCGAGGTGCCGGTCGCATCCAGCGCCCGCCCGATCACGCCCGAGCGTTCCTCTTCGAGCGCCTCTTCGACGATCGGCTCTTTGCCCGCCTCACTCTTTTCCGGAGTCGCCCGCAACGATACCTCCCCGGCCATACCCGTACCGGGCATGGAAAGGGTGATGAAAACAACCAGTAGCAACAGGAAAAACAACCCCGCGCCCGTATGGGCATCGCGGCACCCACGAAAACGGCAAAAACGCATAAACTTACCGGGAATGGTAAGCATTTCGCTGATTTTGGTTGTGGAATTTCCCGATAAATCCATTATTTGAAAGCGACCTGCCGATTTTCTGGCAAACACGTTGCGAAAAAGCACCTGACAGGCAACAAAAACACCATATTTATCAAATAGTTACAGCACAACAGCGGTGCTTGTCAGGCGGCCAATGACCGCCCAACCCAACAGGTAGGTAGCAAGAACGGTTCCCGTTTTAAAAAAACGGGGGGGGTTTGCGTAAGAAAAGAGGGGGAGGGCGCTTTTAAAGGTGCCGGACGCACCGCTCGACGTAGCGTGCCCGCACCTTCAGATAAGCCGGATTTTCTACGGAAATTCCTTTTGTATCAATGGCTTTTGAGATCACTTTACGGGCGGATTCGCAGCGGTTATCGTCGATCATGAGGCGTGCCAGGTTCAGGTAGGCCGCTTCCGGCACCGTGGAAGATTTTTGTGCCTGTTGAAAGGCATGTTCCGCCTGGGCCACCTCCTTGTTCATCATATGAATCACCCCCAGGTTGTTCCAGGCATCCCCATCGTCCGGCACCCGTTCAAGCACCTGGTTAAAGGCCTTGACGGCCCCATCCATATCTCCCGTCGCCTGCAGGGCAACACCCAGCCCCCGCCAGGCACGGGTTTCGTCCGGCAGTACCTGAATCGCTCGCCAGAAGGCCTGTACAGCCACTTTTTGCCGACCGGTTGCCCGCGCCGCATTGCCCAACCCGATCCACGCTTCCCCGTGGGAGGGCCATTGGTCGAGCATGCGTTGCCAGGTCGCCAGTTCCTCGTCATACCGGCCCGCCTGCCGATAGAAATAAGCCAGGTTACTGATGGCCCGAGGGCTGTCCGGGAACACCTTCAATTCAGCTTCGTAGGCCGTAACGGGGTCCCGAAAGTCCCGGTTGCGATCCCAGGTCATCCCCGCAAACAGGAGGATTAGCACCGCACTCAGGGAAACCACCACGGTGCCCTTTACCGGCATGCGGCACAGGGCAGCCAGCGCCATTCCCCCCAAAATGGCCGCCCCCACCGACGGCAGGTACAGGTAGTGTTCCGCAAACAGTTCCGCAATGGGAATCAACTGGATGACCGGCAAGTAGGTGATCCACAGCCAGTGGCTGGTGAACATGCCGGCACGGCTGTTTTTAGCCAGCAGATAACAGCCGGCGGCCACCATGCTCAGGCATCCTGCCGCCAGCAGAAAGCGCCCGTCCGCGGGCGATAACACCGGATCGAAATAGCCGTTGTAATCGAGCAACAGACCGGTGGGCATCCACAGCAGCCGGACCGCGTGGGCCAGGACGACTGTTACGGTCATGAAGTTGTTTGGCCAGCTGCCTCCGTGGGGCGAAAAGCCCGCGTGGGACGGCTGAAAAAACAGAAAATAGACCATATATCCGCCTGCAAGCACCAGCCCGCCGCCGTACAGAGGCCAATGGTTCCGTATGACCCGCATGCCCGTCGCCACAAGGGACGTGTCTGTATTTTTTCTGGTGCGCCACAGGTCGTACAGAAACCAGGCGGCTGGGATGGTGGCGGCCATTTCCTTGGTCATCACCCCCAACAGTGCACAGACCAGCGCAAGGACAAACCAGCCCCGCCTCCCCGATGGGTCCCGAAAGCGAATGTACGCGAGTAGTGAAGCCAGATAAAACAGGGTGGAAAGCACATCCCGGCGACCGGAAATATAGGTCACCGAGTCCACGTGAACGGGGTGCACGGCAAACAGCAGTCCGGCAAACAATGCGGCCAGATCATTACCGGTAATGCGCCGGGCCAGCGCATAAACCAGGAGCGTGGTGATCGCGTGATATACCACGTTGAACAGGTGATAGACGAACGGTTCCAGCCCCCCCAGGGTGTAATCGATCATGTGTGAAAAGTCGCGCAGGATCCGGTACTGAAAGCGGGCGTCCCCCCAGCCAAGCAGTTCCGGCAGGTGCGAGAAGCCGTGGGCGACATCGTTACGCACCACAATGGCCAGATCGTCCCACACAAAGGCGCCCGTCAGACCGTTGGCAAACGTTGCGAACACCACCGCCACCAGCAGCAATTGTGGCCCCGGTCCCTGATCCAGTCTGAAGAAGCGCATTATTATGTTGGCAACGCCTCCGCCTTGCGGGCCGCAAGCTCTTTTTTCCAGACGGGAATCCGCGGGTTTCCCGGAAACCGGGCAGCCAGACTGTTCAGTATCGATTCCGCCCGGCCCCAATCACCTGCGGCCGCGTAAACCCGCATTTCCAGAAACTCGGCCTGGGGGGTATCCCGGTTTTTTTCGCGCCATTTCATGATGGCGGCAAGCGCCTCTCCGGTGCGTCCCACTTTGAGCGCATAGGTCACATAGACGGTAATGGCGGCCTCCGGCCCGTTTGTGTAGACGCGGCGGGTGCCCTGCAAGCCGGCCATGTCGATGGCAAGAAGTCGCCCGGCCACCACGAACGCGTCCTCAAATCGCTCCAGCCCGGCATACGCGTGGGCCAGTTGCTCCAGGTGATTCGGATCTTTCGGGCGACTGGCCACCAGCGGTTCCAGAATTTTCACGGCGTCCCCGTAACGCTTTTGCAGCACATAAATTCTGGCCAGGTTGTGAGGCGCCTCGGAGCGGTTGGGAAACGCCCTGATCACATGGATAAACGCCGCCGCCCCCTGATCCATCTTTTTGTCCCGCACATAGGCGGTACCCAGATTGATCCAGGCGTCGGATGAAGACGGGTCGTGCGCTACGGCGTCCTGCCACAGGGCCGCATTGGTTTTCCACACCGTTTGTCGATCATAGCTGACCCCGATCAGGCACAGCCCCGCGATGAGCGCCGCAGCAATCATGGGTCTCTTATGCGCGGAAAAAGTCTGCCAAGCGTAACACATCAGCACCGCCACCACCACGCTCACCCCGGCACTGGCGGTATAGCCCCGGTTTTCCATCAATACCGTGGTCAGATGCACGAACGTGGAGGGGGAAATAAACAGGAAATACCAGGCCACGCCAAAGCTCAACAGCGGCATGTGGCGGCGGACCCTGAAGGCCCAGGACAGCAGCAACACCACGATGGCAAGGCATCCCAGCGTGCGCACACTCATCCACCTGGCCGCCTCATCAATCGGGTGCGCGATCGTTAACCCGGTGGGAATGAGCATCATGCGAATATTTTCCACCAGACAGTAGATCGCCGTGGGGAGCCGCCATGCATCGCCGGTCAGTTTGGCCAGGTGATAGGAAATCGCATTGACGTTGGGCATCGCCACCAGAACCACTGCGAAGCCCGCCGCATATGGGAAATAGGGCCATAAAAAGCGCCACGAAAAAAAGCGCTCGCGCATGGCCTGTTGCACAAACAGCAGATCGGCGACAAACAGCACGGCCGGGACAGCCAGAGCGGTTTCTTTTGCCAGCAAGGCCACCACCAGGGCCACCACATGTGCCGCATACCAGGGTGCGATCCGTGCAGGGTTGCGCTCCCCGCGCATGGCCAGATAAAAACCCGCAGCCAGAATGGAAAACAGGCAGCACAACAACGCGGAGCGCGCCGTCAGGTAATGCACCGCCTCCACATTGAACGGCATGATGCCCATGAAAACGGCTGCAAAAAAGGGCGCCGCGGGCGGCACCGTAACCAGCCGACGCACGGGCACGGCCAGCGTCCAGTACAGGGCGAGCACGGCAAAAATATGCAGGACAAGCTGGGTCAATTTGAACCCGAGCACGCCCCATCCCATCGACACGTTCAACGCATAGCTCAGGGTCACAAACGGTCGGTAGTGCACCGTCTTTGCAATGGAATAGGTGGACGGATCGGTAAAGAACCGGGTCCAGTCTCCAGCCCCCTGTTGCACCGCCTGATTCAGCTGGATATAGATCTGGTCGTCATAGGCGTATTCACCGGTCAACTCCCAGCTGTGGGCCGCAGCGGTCAGCACCACAAGCAGAAAAGGCAGGCGCATCCACGACCATCGCCCCCCCTTTTTGGCAGGTGCGTTAGCGATGGGTTCTCTCCCCCGCGCCAAGCTGGTCGAGAAATGCTTTTGCCTGAGAGGCCAGCGACGTTTTCTCCACCTTCCCCGCGGTCATCTCCAGCACCTTGCCCAAGTGAATCCTCGCCTCCACCGGCTGGTTCATGCGGGCATACACCCCGGCAATGGACAGATGAATTTCCGCCCCCTGTTCGGGCCGTAACGTCAGCAATTTTTGATACACCAAAAGCAGCCTGTCCAGCTGTTCCGAAATTTCGTACATATAGATCAAGTGCTGCAGGGCACCGGTTCTTCCAGGTGCCATGCCGTAGGCGATCCAGTACATTTTCTCCGCCCGGTCCCACAACTCCTGCTTTCGGTAGAGCGTGGCCAGTTGCTTCACAAGGCCCACGTCGTACGGGTCCATCCTGATGGCACGCTGCACCATGCGCTCGGCGGTGGTCAGGTCACCATGGGTCATGTAGTAAACCCCCATCCTGCTATAGGCCACCGGGTTGTCCGGATATACCCGCAGGGAATCGGTCCACAAGTTCAGTTCATCGGCCCATACCCGTTGGCGTTCCACGCTCACGGCAAAGAGCGAAACGACCGCCACGGCCACCATGGCGGTCGTCGCGATGCGCCGCCTGTCGCCCATGCGCTCCCAGAGGGTGCATACCATCCAGGCAACGGCCATCCCCACACCGATACTGGCCGTATAGCCCCGATGTTCATGCAATATCTCTTTCAAATGCACGAAGGTGGACGGTCCGATAAACAGGAAGTACCAGAGCAGTCCGAAGGTCACCATCGGTGCCGTACGGCGCACGCGCCATGCGGCCACGCTCGCCCCGATAATGACCGCGCCACTGACAAGCACCGCAAGGTCGGTCAACCGGAACCATGCGCCGATCGGATGGGAAATGGAAAGGCCGGTGGGCAGCAGCATCAGCCGGACGTTTTCCACCAGACAGTAGATCGCGGCAGCCGCCCGCCACGGCTCGTGTGCGAACTTGAGAAAGTGAAATGATAAATTCCGTACGTTGGGCGACAGCGCAAACGCGGCCACACCCCCAAAAAAATACGGCAGGTACGGCCATAAAAAGGCAAGCGATAACAGTTTCAGGTCCGGACGTACTCGCCGCACCAGCAACAGGTCGATCGCAAGGATCACTGCGGGAATCGCCAGAGCGGTCTCCTTGCACATGGCCGCAGCGGCCAGTAAAACCAGGTGCAACACATAGAACAGACCGGCGTCACCCCGATCTTTCGCCGAGCGCATTTTTAGATAGCAGCCGATGGAGGCCACCGAAAACATGGCGCACAACACCGACGAACGCGCCGTCAGGTAATGAACGGCATCCACATTGAACGGTACAATCCCCACCCATGCCGCCGCCACAAACGGCACGGCAACGGGCATATTCACCCATTCCCGCCGGATGATGCCAAGCACCCAGAACACGCCAAAGACAGTCAGCAGGTGAAACAGCAATTGAGTGACCTTGAACCCGGTCACCCCCGTATCCATGGATACGTTCAGCGCGTAACTGAGCGCTACCAGCGGGCGGTAATGGGGTGTGCGTATCGAACTGTACGTCGCGCCATCGGCAAAAAACCGGGGCCAGCCGGAAACCCCGTCCTGGATCGCCTGATTTTCAACGATATACCCGTAGTCGTCATAGACAAACTCGCCGGAAAGGTTCCACACATGGGCGGCAAGCGTCACCAGCCCGAGCAGAACCGGTATCATCCAGTGCTTTTTCACCTGCGCGTATACAGTTTTACCGAGTCGTGAATATGCGGAAAGCGGGCCAGTGGAACGTGAAAATTCAGCCCAAATTTCTCATCCAGCAACCGGAACAGGCGGGTCGATCCCGTCACCCGGGGTCGACCCAGAGCGTCCGGCTCATCCCCCACAATGACCAGTTGTTGCCCTGGCACCGTTTTGTCCAGCAGGGCGATCACGCCGTTCACCACCACCGTCTCGTTTAACACCCATGAAACAAAAATCACGTCATCCGGGTTTACGGGAGCGGTGACAAAATCGATCCGTTCCATTGGCAAAAACCGGTGCCCCAGGTTGATTTCACTGGCAACCACATCCACGCCACAGGTTTGGGACAGCAGATATTCCCAATACCCGGTGCCTGAGCCGTAGGAGAACAGGCGTTTTTTTCCGCAAAAATCGGCCACCTTCTCCAGGGCTTCGCGGGTAGGTACCGACCAGGAAAATATTTGTGAAAATACAGTGCGGAGCACTTTGTCTTCGCCATTACCCAAGACGGCCAGGCGAGCGATTTCCGTCTCCCACCAGGCGTGGGGCCAGGCCGTTTCCGGGTCAAATCCGGACAGCCATTCCTGCGTGGCTTTCCGGGCCTGCCGGTTGGGGTAGGGACAGGTTTTGGCCAGTTCCACGGCGACATCCACCGCCTCCTTGCCGCTGCCGTACACCCGGTCCTGATCCAGTTGTGCAACCTGTTTTTGACGGGCCTTGTCACCGGCTTTTCGCAAGGCAATGGACAGGTTGTTGTTGGCCTCGTATTGGCCCGGATCAAGCTCCAGGGCTTTCAGATAGGCGGAGACGGCATCGTCCAGCCGCTTCATGTCCAGGCACACGCTTCCCTGTTTTTCGTAGGCGCTGGCCAGGGTGGGGGCGATTTTCAGTACTTTTTCCAGGGTTTCCAGCGCACGACCGTAGTGGGCCTTGCGCTCCGCTTTTTTGTCGGTGACAAACTTGCCGACCCGGTGATGGGCAACGGCCACGCCCAGCAGACCCTCCACGTTTTCCGGGGCGATCCGTGCCACCTGCTCAAAGTGGGACAGGGCCTCGGCATACTCCCCCAGCTCCAGACAGGCGGCAGCCAGCTTGTTGTACGCCATGTGTTCTGTCGGGTTCAACTCCACCGCGCGGGCGCAGGCGTCCCGCGCCCGTTCCCAGCGCCCGCGCATGCCATGCACCACCCCAAGCCCCAGGTGAGCGGGGGCAAATTCGGGGGCAATGCCCACCGCCTTCAGGAACTGGGCCTCAGCCTGGTCCAGATCGTTCATGCGGGAATAAACCCGTCCCAGGCCGTCGTACCCCTCGGGGCGCGCAGGAGCCAGTTCCGTCACGCGGGAAAATGTCTGCACGGCTTCGTCCAGCCGGCCCTCCTGCCATAGTGCGTTGCCGAGTATATTGTGTATCTGTGCATTTTCAGGGCTTGCGACAGTGGCTTTTTGCAGCAGTTTAATGCCTTCTTCTCCATTTCCGGACTGGCCCAGCAATATCCCCAGATGGACCAGCGCCTCGGCATGATCCGGACTGGACGACAGGACTTCCCGGTACAGCCGTTCGGCCGCCTTCGAATCACCCTGGCGGCGGGCTTCCATGGCCGCCCGGAACAAGTCGGTGGCAGGCTCTATCTTGCCTTTTTTCATCGTTTCATTACCCAAGCACCCGAAGTTTGTCTGCCGTACCTACCCGCTCCAGAGCCTGTTAACACAAACAGACCCTAGAACGAGTAGCTCATTGTAATGGTTACCGTCTGTTGTTTGTTGATGTTGTCCTGCACAACCTGATTGGTCAGCACATCCTCAAGGCTTGCGGGGGTATCAATGCTCGCGCGGGACTCCGTCTGCCCCAGCCTGACGGTCCATTTTATGGTGTTGCTGGGGCGGTAAACAAAAGAAAGATTGAGGCTCAGAGAGGTCTGCACCTGCCGGATCTCTTCGGTCACCTGGGTTGGCACCAGTTCCCCGTCCGCATTCTCCCGGTCCACGGTAAACGTCTGGAACACGCCGGCAAAAAAATCATTGCGCGAATAGGAAGCCGATAGCGTCCCGGATACCTTGGGATACGGCCTGAACCCCCAATTGACTGACAGGCTCGACACCTTCGACTTGATGGGAACCACCTCCCCGGTTACGCTGCCCGGGAGGATATTGGAACCCCGGATGTCTTCACTGAGCGTAACGGAGACGGTACCACTCAGGGACTGTTGGCGTTTGAGCGTACGGCTGAGGCTGGTGGAAAGCGTCAGGTTGGTGCGATCCGTATCGAGGATCGCCGCCACCGCATCACGAACGTCCTGGGAATAGCGGATGTTCCCCCGCATGCGGCCCAATTTTCCCATACTCCACCCGTGGCCCGTATTTAGATTGAGCACCCCTTGCTTGTAGTTGTTGGTGGCATTGGTAAATGAACTGAATTCGGTCTGGTTATAAGACATCGACAGCGTACTGGGTATTTTGACCTGCACATTGACCGACATCCCCCCCGTATAACGAACCGACGACTTGCCGTCCTGGGTACGCACGAAGGTGGACGACAGGTTGGGAATCAGGGTAAACACCGACAGCCGGACCGGCAGGGTAGCGCCCACGGTGTTGTTGTTTACATAGGTCTGAAACGTATAGTGCAACTGATGGTCGGTACTGAACGTGATGGGCAGTGAAAACCGGACGCGGCGGATCAGGATATACGATCCGGAAAAAGTCACCCTGCTGGACGCGCCGGCTTTGGGGTTGGTGCTGGAGTTGTTGGCGTTGGTATTGAAATTCAGTACCTGCTGAGTGAGGTTCATATTCAGGCGCTTGCCTTTGGTGATCTGCGCCCGCGCCCTGGCCGCAAATTTTTTCTCCGCCGGGCTGTCGCCGGCAATGGCAATGGCGCGCTCAAACCACTCGACCGCAGTGGCGTACAGCGGTTGACCCACCTCCGTGCCGGTATCAATCAACTCGGAGGCCCCGACCTCCGCCTGATCCGCAAGGGGTACCGGCTGGTCTCCCATCAACGCGGAAATACGGCCTCGCTCAAACAATATTATCGTGCTTTCTGCATTCGTCTGCAGATACCAGTCGAGCAGGGTCGCCGCCTCGGCGTTACGCTCGTGCCGCAGTAGTATCTGGTTCAGATACAGCACCGCCGCCTCGTCATGGGGGTGTGACTCCACAAAGCCCCTGAGCACCATAACCGCCTCATCCGTCCGCTCCAGTTCGTCCAGGGTAATGGCGTGGAGCCGTGCCACGGTGATGGCATCCGGATTGGCCTTTGACGCACGGCTCATATACTCCAGAGAGGTTTCCAGGTCGCCCTGATTCCGGTATATCTGGGCGACATTAAACAGGAACCGGGTGTTGTCCGGATCTTCTTCCAGCTTCTGCAGAAGAAAATCCAGCGCATCGGTACCGACTCCCGCCTTCATCAGCAGTTCCGAATAGCGGGTCTGGACAGCGATATTCTCCGGCCTGAGCCGTATGGATATGCGGATGGCAAACAGCGCCTTCTCCGTATTTTCACGGGTCTCCATGAGGTTTGCCACCAGCAGATAGGCAAGCGCCTTCTCTTTGATTTCCGCCTTTTCCAGAACGCCCGTAAGACGCGATTTCGCCTCATCCACCTCCGGCTCCGTGGTACCGTAACGGACCACATTCTGGAACGATTTGGCCGCATCCTGGGGAAAGCCCGTCATTTCATAAAACAGCGCCAGGCGAAAGTGAGACTGCACGTGATCGGGCTTTAATTCAATGGCGCGGGAAAACGCCTTGTACGCCTTGTCGAACACCCCGGTCTCCACGTACAAAATGCCCGCGTTATAGTAGAAAAACGGGTTTTCGCTATCCAGTTCAATGGCCTGTTCAAAGGTGGTAAGCCCGCCGGAAATATCCCCATCCTTGACCTGTTGAATCCCTTTCCTGAACATCTCCTGTGCCTCGCGCCTGCCTTCATACTCCTCCAGCACGCTGCCCACCGAAGCCACCTTGGCCGCGGCATCGGCCTTGTGGGGGACATTTTCCGGCGCCCAGCGTGCCACCAGTTTGAACGACTCATACGCCTCCTCAAACAGACCCGCACCCACATAAATCGTGGCCAGAACATAGCTGCTCAGATAATGGGTCGGATCACCCGCCACTGCCGTCTGCAACGACTGAGTCGCCGCATCGGTATTTCCCTCCCGGGCATGGAGCACACCCAGGTTGTAGTGGGCCAGGGTGTTGGTCGGCACCAGGTCGATGACCGATTGAAATAGAAATTTGGCCCGTTCCACATCATCGGCATCAATGGCCGCAAGGCCCTCGGCGATCAGGTCCTTGACCTGGGCCGCTACCTTTCCGCTACTGCCGTACAGCGCCAGCCTTCTTTTGGCCTGCCGGGCTTCGGGGCTGTTGCCCCCGAATTCCGCCACCTTGTTAAACGCGGCCAGGGAATCACCGGTACGGCCCAGTTTTTCATACAGCAGGCCCAATTGATGGTGAGCGGTATACAGGGAATCGTCCAGTTCCACGGCCTTTTTGAAGGTGGTCATGGCCGCCTGCTCGTTCCCCGCTTGCAGTTGACTGAGTCCCAGCAGGTAGGTTGCCCGGGCATGACCGGGATCCAGTTCCAGTACTTTGGCAAAATATTCGGCGCTGGTGCCAAAATTCCGGTCATGGCTGAGCGCCATGCGCCCCAGCCCCAGCAGGGCTTTTATATTTTTTGGCTGTTTTTTCAACACCGTCTGATAGGCACCTCTGGCGCCGTCGATATCTCCCACCCGTTCGTAAAGCGCCGCCAGCCGGAACTGCGCGGATGTATTCCGGGGATTCAGTTTTGCGATATGCACAAGGTGCCTGATCGCCTCCGGATATCTTTTCAGGCGTTCCAGCGCCCGCGCCAGACCGTTTAGCGCAGCCATGTGGTCGGGGGCCAGTTTCACCACTTCGGACAGGGCGGCGGCCACGCCCGCCACGTCGCCCTTTTTGGCGGCCTGCTGCACCTGGCCAAACAGTTCCTCAATCCGGCGCGCGGATTTCGGGCTGTCCCCCCGTTCGCGGAAGAGCCGCTGAATCGACTGGGAGATTTCATCTTCCGGGTTTTGCTCGATCAGTTGATGGTACAGGTCGAAAGCTTCCGGCATCCGCCCCGTACGGGCAAGCAGATCGGCCTGATAAAATTGGGCGCGACGATTTTCCGGGTTGGCTTCCAGAATCCCGTCAAGGACCGTCCGGGCCTGTTCCAGCTTTCCCTGTGCGATCAATCCCCGCGCGTCATCAACCGTCTGGGCCAAGGCAAAAACCGGCACCATCAGGACGAACAACACAGCAAGCAACAAAAACAATCGACCGATCACATTTACGTCCGCAACTCTACGTGGTCCCTTTTCCCCGCAGCCTGTGCGGCTTTCGCAAGGAAAAAAGAGGGAGCCGAAGCGGCCCCTTTAGCGTTATCTCCTTACAAAGCTCCAATAATCGTGCCATAAAGCCCGCCCCTCGAAACGAGGGCGATGGCATGCGCGCACACCAAAGTGCTGAAAACAAAAGAAGGCCCACCCCGAAAAACGGGATGGGCCTTCCAAGACAGGGTCCCCGAGAAGCACCTCTGTCAAGACAGAGGTGCTTCCGGGAATTTCCCTAGCCGTTACTACGGAGCGTGAACAACCGTAGGCACGACGTTCCAGCCGGACTGGTAGTCCTGGAACCAGACAGTGGTCGGATCCGGAGCGAACGCGTGAGTCACGCTCGAGTCGACCATGTCTTGGCTGTCGCAGTTCATGCAGGAGAAGAAGAATCCTTCAATGTCCTGCGCGACCAACTGGCCGATACCGTCGCCGGCCAAGCCAGCGTCGATATCACCCTCAGCAACTTCCACGTCGGTGGTGGTGTTGGCACCCGAGGAGGTCACAGCGAAGGCCGACTGCAGAGTCTGACGGCTGGCTTCGAAAGCAGCCTGACCCAGGCCAACCGACTGCTCAAGGCGCTGGTCGATGTGCGACGCAGCTTCGTCCGTCACGGCACCACGCCAGGACAGCTGGCTGCGGAAGTTCTGAGCGAACTCATCGGAACCGCCCAGGGACTCCCAAGCCTGCACGTAAGTCACAACGGTCTGGTCGATCCAGAACTCACGGTGGCTTTCGTGGCCCATCATGCGCAGACGGCCGCCCGGGGTACCCATGGCACGCTCGGGGTTGTTCTGAGCATCCAGCTGGTTGGTCCAGGCATCGGTCAAGCCGTTGAAGTAGCTCACACCGTCACCGTCAGCAAGACCCAGACCATAACCGAACGGATCGATCATGGCGAAACCCCAGCTGCCCGGAGGCGCGGCGTTGACGCCCATGCCCCAGTTGGAATCCTGCTGCGGAACCAGATCCTCGTTGCCGAAGAAGTCCCAGGTAGCAGCGGAGTGCAGGATGTGATCACCGTGGTCGTTACAAGCCAGGGTGGTGGAGGCGGTCACACCGGACCAGCCGGTGATGTTCAGCGTGCTCGGGTTGGCCTGACAGTCAGCGGCGATGAACGGCGGCACAAACTTGCCGGCCATCATCGGGCTTCCGTAACCCTCGGAGGAGTTGATAATTTCCAGGTCCGCAGCAAAAGCAGCGCCGGTAAAGGCAACAGCAGCGGCGGAACCCACAGCGATAGCAATTTTCTTGTTCATTGTTTTTTCTTTCGTTCTTTACACGTTTTTTCTAATCGACAAAAACGAACCTCAACCTCATTTGAGGTTCGCCTTGGCCCGACAAATCACATACAAACATATGCGGGCCGGGGCATCCCTTGCCCCATTACGTGTGAAGGATTTTCTTCACACTCAAGCAATCCAGTCGGAATCGGGCTGACCTGTTACATAACGGCCTCCTTTGTTTCCACTTTTGCCCTTTGTCCAGACTCCCTTCCCGGGTTCCGGACAGTTTTCCGGGGCACCGTCCCCAACGGGACGATGTTCCCGAAAGCCTTAATATCTATCCGCCAATCGACGTCATGGAGGTGAGCATCTTTTCCGGACGGTCCATCGTAATGTTGTGGGCGTCCGGCTTGATTTGCAGCACCTCGTCAAACAGTTCGTTCAGCTCTTCGTCACTGGCCCCTTCGCGAATGGCCTCGCGGAAGTCCACCTCAATTTTCCCGAACAGGCAGGGACGAACCTTGCCGTCGGCGGTGAGGCGAATGCGGTTGCAGGTATCACAGAAGTGGTTGCTGATGGCATGGATGAAGCCCAGGCGTCCGACATACCCCGGAATGCGGAAGTGCTCCGCAGGGCCTGCGGCAGCGTCGCCATCATAAACCGGGATCAGTTCACCCACCTCGGCGGCGATCCGCTTCTGAAGCTCTTCAATACCGATGTAGCACTTCTGCCAGTTGTCCCAGTCGGACACCGGCATAAACTCAATCCAGCGCATGTCAATCTTCATGTCGCGGGTCAGGTTGGCGAACGCGGCGATCTCGTCGTCGTTCACCCCCTTCTGGGCCACGCAGTTGATCTTGATGCTGGGGAAGCCCACCTTGACGGCCTCTTCAATCCCTTCCCATACACGGGAAAGCTGGTTGCCGCGAGTGATCTCGGCAAACTTTTTCTCATCCAGGGAGTCGAGGCTGATGTTCAGGTGGCGCAGACCGGCATCGTACAGGTCCTGGGCGTGGTCTTTAAGGAGAATCGCGTTGGTGGTCATGGCCACCTCGGTGATGCCTTCCACTTCGCCCACCTGGCGGATAAAGTCCACACACCCCTTGCGCACCAGCGGCTCGCCGCCGGTAATACGAATCTTGTAAACCCCGCGCTCCGCAGACAACCGGATCACCCGCAGCATCTCGTCATAAGAGAGCAGGGTGTCTTTGGGCATCCAGTGATTCCCCCAGGCCGGCATACAATAGTTGCAACGAAGGTTGCACCGGTCGGTAAGGGAAACACGCATGTACTTGACTGTACGACGGAAGGAATCTACGAGCTCGGTCACGATATGCACCTCATATATGAGATGACGGGAGGGATGGGTTCCCGACAACTTGATTGCGATAGCCGCTTATAGAGCAAACGGCGTGCCATCTTCTGTTTTGCCACAACTCATTGAAAAGCCGTCACTCATACCCGGAAGGTGAAGTGGGAAAAAATTTTCCCATGGCCTGAAAGGGAAAATTTATTCCTATTCTGGGCCAAAACAATGCTGCCCGCTACGGGCATTCTCCAGTGGGTCCGCTGTAGCCTGCGGCGGTGGAGTAGGTGAAGTTGCCGGTGCAGCTGCCGGTACTACCCATGCCGTTGGTGATGTCGGTGTAGTCCTGGGTGAAGGTACCCACGGCCTCGCCCAGCAGGTCGCCGTTGGCGTCCACCAGGGCATCGATGGAAAAGAACAGGTCAAACACCTGGTCACCGTCACCACGGCCCATACCATTCATACCACCCGGACCGGTTCCTGAGCCACCCATGCCGCCCATGCCGCCCTGACCCGCGCCCCCCAGCATAGCCAGTTCCTGATGGAAGCCAAAGTCGTTTTCGTTGCAGCGGGCCTGACCGATCAGGGCGGTGCGGGTATCACAGTCCATCCCCGCATCCACCGCGCCGGAAAGGTTCTCGTTTTTCAGGCCCTGCATAAACAGGGGCGTGCCGGTGCCGTCGTCACCGTCTTCCACGTAATTCAAAAAGTAATATCCGCCCGCCTGGGTGGTGCCGGGCATCGTGGGCAGCACACTCGAGCCGCCCTCGGGGAAGGCCGCAGCCACACTCATGTCGCTGTCGCCCCCGTTGGTAAAAAACTGCTCTCCCATGAACGTGCAGTTGGTCTTCATGAAGCAGATGGTTTTGTCGGAGGTGCCGGAGCCCAGCCCGAAACCGAACTCCGTGCTGCCGTTCAGGTAGTCGGACATATTCGTTGTGTCCGGGTGGGGGTCGTTCATTCCCATCATCACGGCCGGGTCAAACCCGCGCATGGCCGCCATGTTGTTGCTGGTATTGCTGGATGTGTTTGCAATCGACACGTCGGCCGCACCGGCCTGTGAGGCAATAAGCAGCACACCGAACCCGCCGATGATTGCCACGCACAAATTGAACAGCCGGGAATGCATCTGTTCCGCTCTGCCCTTGACCCAAAAACGATGGAGGAAAAGCCCTCGCACACAAATGTGCACTTTTCGTGCCGTTAGCCAGTGCAGCCGTAACCCGTTGATTTACAGAAGACGTGCGGTTGACCCCCACCCGGACTGCCCGATTTCGGTTGCCCCCTGCGCCGGAAATTGAGAACTTTTTTTCTGCTCTTGACCCGGGGAAGGGAGCGCTACGGCTCCGGCACGTACAGTTCCGCAGCGGCCACCGCACTACCCGGCACGGATGGTGATCCACCACCGGTCACCAGCACGCTGCCGTCGGCAAGTCGTGTGGCCCGATGACCATAGCTGCGGATGGTGTGCAAATCGCCCGCTGCCGTTACGTCTGCGCCGTCGGCGGCAATGCGTTCGGCCTCGGGCACGGCGCGATTCAGTGTATCCAGACCACCCACCACCAACAGCCCTTGGCCTGCATCCAGCGCCACCGTCACGTGGCGACGGCGGGGTTCCACCAGTTTTGCACTTAAGGGAACCGGTGCGCTGCCCACCAGATCAAACGATTCCAGGCTATCCAATGCCTGGACGAATGCGTGCCCCCCGCCCACGGCAAACGCGGCAGGGTCACCACCTATCGGCGTGGCCACCGTCAGGGTCAGGTCGTAGCGTGGTACCGACAGGCCCGCCAGAGGGGTAGAGGCCGGGGCTCCCGGATTAATGATGGCCGCATCCACATCGATCACCTCCACCGAAGTGGTTGCGTCACCGCCAAGGATGCCGCCCATCACCAATACGGTGCCGTCGCCCTGATCCACGGCGGCGTGGGCCCAGCGGGGAGAGACCAGATCCAGCGATACCAGTCCACCGTTGGAGGCGTACACCACGGCGGTATCAAGACCGGTCAGAAATTGTGGGTTGTCCTTCCCCCCCACCAGCAGTACCCGCTCATGCCCCAAAGGAGTTTGCACATGGGTGGCCGTGTGCTGGGTGCGAGGGGAGTACAGCGGAAAGTCACTCACCCAGGTATCCGACGCAGGGTCAAACACCTGACCTGAATTCAGCGCCACGGATTCCTCCGCGATATCGTCGTAGTAATCGCCCCCCATCACCAGCACGGTGCCATCCGTCATCCGGGTGGCCGTATGGTGCCGCCGGGGCTGGGGGTCCGTCACGTTGAGGTCATGAACGACTATGGTCAGGTCAGCGCCGGGCAGCAGGGTAAAAATACGGGTATCCGGATCGTACACCTCCACGCTGGAGAGTACCGCGCCGCTTTCGTCCTCCCCGCCCGTAATCAGCACCCGCCCATCCAGCAAACGGGTGGCGGTATGGAATCTGCGCGGCACATTCATGTCGCCCACCCGCGCAAAGCCGGGCAGCGCGGTGCCGGACACCGGAATTTCACGCGTTGATACACTCGTGGTCACGGTCACGATGCCTGCGATCGGTAAGGTG
>CBDUXI010000010.1:0-60847 GCA_965371175.1 uncultured bacterium | reverse complement strand
AGATAGATGGGCCACATGCGCCGGGATTGCCAGAATTTGGCCACCGGGTAGTGCCGTATCAGCACCTCGCCGCCCCCTTGCGCCCAACGCAGGCGCTGGTTCCACAGTCCGGCCAGGGTTTCCGGAACCAGCAACCAGCACATGGCGTTGGGTTCAAAACGCACGTCCCAGCGGTCCAGTTGCAGCTTCCAGGAGATGTCGATGTCTTCGGTGACCATGTCGGTGCTCCAGTAGCCCACCCGCTGGAGTGCTCTTTTGCGGAAGGCGCAGACCGCCCCCGATACGGTAAACAGCCGACCGTAGATGCGCTGGGTGCGCTTAAGCAAGCCGATGATGGCCGAAAATTCGCCCACCTGAATGCGGGCAAGCAACGAGGAGCGGTTGCGGACTCGCGGGTTGCCACTTACCGCTCCCACCCGGGGGCCGTCGGTGAGTTGGCTGATCAGCCAGGCGGTGGCATGGGGTTCAAAAATGCCGTCGGCGTCGATACATACCAGATACTCATTCGGGCTGAACATCGCGCCGGTACGCAAGGCCACGGCCTTGCCCTGGTTTTCCGCCAGATGGACGACTCTCAGGTTCGGGTGCCTGGTTTCCATTTCGTCCAGCACCGCTTTCGTACCGTCGGCACTGCCGTCGTTGATGGCGATCACCTCGAAGTTGGGGTATGTCTGGGCCAGCGCCGATTCGATGGTTTCCCGCGCGGTCGACTCTTCATTGAAGCACGGAATCAGGATGGATACGGGCGGATACGTGCTCATTGGCGGCGGGTTTTCCACGCCAAAGGCGCGGGGCCGCTCCCGGCGCAGGTAGTACAGAATGCCCCCGCTCATCCAGAAATAGGCCATGAGCAACGGGTAGTAGAAGGCGAACGCCGATAGAAAGATGAAGATATGTGCGAATACGTCGCCCATGGTTACGGCTCGTGCGGATGGGTGCGGAGGGAGACGGCGGCCCGTATGGTGTCGAGGTCGGGCTGTCCGTGGGTAAAGTCGTCGGGATAATAGCCGAAATGGGTGACCCCGTGTTTGAGCAGGGTACGCATCTGGCGGGTCAGTTCATCCGCCGGAATGGGTTGTCCGGTGCGCCAGTCCACGCTTTGCAGTTCAAATACAGTGTGTTCCATGGCGTGCGGGTGCGCCGCTACCCTCGCCACCAGTTTTTTGAGCCAGCGGGTTGGCTTTTTTGCGCCTTCCATATATGGCATGGCCATGATCGCCGTGTAGTCGTAATGGGATAAAAACGAAGTAAACGACTGGGCCAGCCAGGTTTCGCTTTCCGGCTGGAGAAGCACCCGTGCGTACAGGTTGCGGGCAGTTTTCAGGTCGCCCCGGTAGGTCCGCACCCGGTTGGCCAGTTCATCGGTAAAGGCGGCCAGATATTCTGTTTTCAAGTGGGTCCAGCGGGCCAGCAGTTCGGGGTCGGCGCGGATCTCTTCCACCCGGCCCGGCAGCCCCCACTTTTTTTTGTAATGGGCCAGCGCTGCGGGGCTGGCATCTTCCCGATCGGTCAGCAGGGCGTCGTCATGGAACAGCAAGCCGTCGAAGGTGGCGTGCTTGGCCAGATCTTCATAAATTTCGCCGATCATGCGCCGTGCGGCAGGGTCGAACGGGGACAGCCGCCGGTAAGTCCAGTCGGCCTCCCTTGCGCCCTCTGCGTGGGCTTCCAGCACAAAACGGTCGCCGCCCTTAGTGCCTGCCGGGGGATAAAAGGAGAGCACTGGCATCCACGCGTATACCTGCACTCCGGTGCGGGTCATCAACTGCCAGGCCACGCGATTGAACAGGTCGGCCCGTACCGGCAGGTGGCGGTTGGGAAAATAGACGGCATCGGCACCGCCATCTCCATCCGGGTCGGCGAACGCCTGCAGGTAGACTACACTCACCTGTATTTTTTTGATGCGCTCAAGCAGCACGTCCAGGTTTCTTTCCTGCTGCACCGGGTCCGGGTCGTACACATAGTCCAGGTCGATGTGGGACACTCGCACCACCGGTCGTTCGGTCGGGTTTCTGAGGTCGTGGACCACCTCTCCCAGGTCCGGGTTGCCCCGGGCCAGAATGCGCCCCCACGGAGACGTGTCGGCGGCCCGGTTGGTACGGCTATCCAGCCCCAGGTTGACGGTAAATCCGGCCTTTTCGGCGGCGGCAAGGGCGGCATCGTTGTAGCGACCGTACGGCCAGACCATCACCCGGGGCCACGTTCCGGTATGTTTTTTAATCTGCTTTGCGCTTCGGTTCAGGTCGTCCGCCACCCGTTTCCAGTACGGCCCGTCCGCCTCATACGATGTGCCAGCGTAAATGCGGCTGGTGGCGGCAGGTTGCTCATTGCCTTGCGGGTTGCCGGTGACCCCCCGGTGCATGTCGTAACTGTGGGAGGCCACCTCCACCAGCCCCGACGCCTGCATCTCGCGAATCTGTTCCCAGGTCAAAAACCGCTCACGCGGCACGGTGCCGCTGCCGTACGGGATACGCTCCCCCGCAGGCGCATCCATCCAACTGCCGACAACGGCCACAACCGCCGGATAGTTAAACAGCTTGAGTAGCGGGTACACCTGGGAATGGAAGCTGGCGTAGCCGTCATCAAAGGTCAGCAGCACCGCCTTTTCGGGCAGATCAGTCCGGTCGTAACGGGCTTTCAATATCTGATTGATCGAGATGGGCTGGTAGCCGTGCTCGCGTATCCAGGCAAAGTGGGCGGTCAGCCCCGCGGTATCCACGGCGTATTCGTCCTCATCCACGTGCCCTTTTACGTGGGTGCGTACGTCGTGATACGACAGGACGATGAATTCATCTGCGGGGGCGGCGGCTGCGGCTGCCGGGGCGGTCCACCACAGGCAGGCAAAAAGCAATATGACGAATTTGGCCTGCATGTCAGAAGCGCCAGTTCACAGACAGGTCGGCGCTGTTGGTCTTTTCGCGCACGCCGTCGTACACGTTCACAGCGTGACCGATGCCGTAGGCGATCTCCAACCGGTCGTGTACCCGCCAGCGGTGATGGTAGCGGACTTTGCCCGTGGCTTTGGTTTCGAACCCGGTTTGCTGATAGCGACCGCCCGTCAGGTCGATGCCGTGGGTGAATGAGCGCTCGTACAGCCGGAACAGCCGCCGGGATACCTGCCACTCGTTGACCAGGGTGACAGACAGGGAGCTGTCCTCGTACGGGTTGAAGTACGGGGCGCCGATGACGGAATTGCTGGAGGTGGACGCTTCCAGTTCGGTGGCAAAGCGGTAATGGGCGCCCGTGTACCACCGTTCCCGCCAGGAAAGCAGGCTGGATTTGCGGCGGTTGCCGTCAGAGAAACTGTAACTGTCGAACCCGGCCAGAATCTGCCGCGATTCGTTGGGGTGCCAGTTAAGGGTGAAATTTGTCCAGCGGGTCTCCGTGTTAAACAGCAGCGCCTGAAGCGGTATCTGGCTGCTGAAGCTGTCGTAGGCGACGGAGACGGACAAGGTATCGCCCAGTTCCTGATCGGCGCTCAACGCCACGCCGCCGTGCCGGCCCCCGTTTCTATCGCCGTGGCCCTCTGCGGTCAGGCGTAGTCCCCGGTGGTGATATTCCAGCCCGGCTCCCAGGCGGGACAGGGTTTCCGTGCCTTGCGGAAAGTTTGCGCGGCTCACATAGGTGTGGACGAACCCCCGGTAGCGATGGCGAACCGGGGCGCTGTACAGCACGGCATCCACGGTGGTGCTGCTGCTTCCCAGCGCGGTGCCGGAACTCTTGTCGCCAGAGGCTGTGACGATCAACTCCCGCAGATTGCGGGTGGCCAGGTCGCGGGACAGACGGTTTACTTGCAGATCGTCCGGGTGGCTTGCGGCCAGGGTGGTGATATCGCGCCCGGCGGCATCCAGCCGATCCAGGTCGAGCAGCATGCGGGCGCGGCCCTCGGCCAGCCCCTGATGGGAGGAGCCGCTGGCCAGCCCCAGCTCGAACTCGGCAAGCGCCCGCCGGGACCAGCCGCGCCAGTAGTAGATATTGGCCAGCTCGCCTCTGATGTCCTGATCGTCCGGATGCTTTGCAAACAGGGTTTCCAGCCGTGCCTGCGCTTCGGCCAGCCGATCGGAAAAGGCCCGCATCATCGCCGCCAGCATGTCGGCTTCCAGCTTTCTGGGGTTGTCTTTGACCACCCGGCTCCCCGGCTGTCCCAGCTGTTCCGGTTGGGCCTCGGCCAGGGCGTCGGCCACCCGGGAGGCGCGGTTGAACTTGCCCATGTCCAGATAGGCGTAGGCCAGTTTGACGTGGGCGTCAAAATTATCCGGTTCCGCCTCAATCACGCGCAAAAACAGGGCTTGGGCAATTTCCGGTTTTTCCAGCGCCCAGTAGGCGTCTCCCACCGCCGAAAGCGCATGGGTGGGCACGCTGGCGCCCTCGGCCACCAGGGCCTCATATTCCGCTATGGCCTCGGCCATGCGCTGCCGGTCGGTCAGGGCCACCAGCCGATCGAACCGGGCCTGCCGTTCCGCCTGTACGTTGCCGCTTTGTTGTGCCGTGCGCACGTTCTGCTCCATCAGGCCCAGAGCCCGGTCGGTTTCATCGTACCGCTCTTCGATGGTATCGGGAGACAGCCGTCCCCAGCGCAGGGTGATGGCGGCCCGATCGGCATTAACCCGGGCAAACTCTTCGGGAGACAGTAGATTCGGGTGGCTCTCCGCCATTTCCGCCGCCACGTGGTGGGCGCCCAGTTGGTTGGCGGTCATGATCAGCCGCCGTAACACCTCGCTGTTTTCGGGAAATTCTTCCAGCAGCCGTTGATAGACGCCCAGCGCCTGGGCCAGATCGACGTTGGACTCATGCACGTAGGCCGTGGCAAAACCAATCCGCACCCGGTTTTCACTTTCTTCCGGCACGGTTTCTCCCAGTGAAGTGAGCACGGTCAGGGCTCTGCCCGCATGGCCCGCATCGGTCAGGGAAAGGGCCAGTCCCAGCCTGCTTTCGAGCCGTTCCGGGGCTTTCTGGATGGCGTGTTCATATAGACTGATCGCCTGCTCGAACCGGCCCAGGTTGCGGGCCGATCTGGCCACGGCCTCCAGCACGTAGACGGGGGCGTCGGGGATGCTCATGCGTTTGGCTTCGGCCACGGCCTGCGCGTCATATCCTGCCCAATTGAGCACGGTGATGTAGTCGTAGCGCACCGGTGCGTCGCTGGCAGCGTTCGCAGCCAGTGGCGCAAGCCGCTCCAGGGCCTGCTCGTGCTGGCCGGATCGGGCCAGTTCAACGGCATCACGGTGCGCTTTGTCGACATCCGCCGCCGCCCCTTGCGTGGGGGGCGTCAGCAAAAACAAAACGATCAGTACCGAAACCGCTGTGCGTAAAAAAACGAAACTACCTCGCATTCCCTCTTCCCTGAAAGGCTACAAGCTGCGCGCGATAGTATGTTTCGGCACTTCCTGTAAGGCGCTGTAATACTACTCTACGGAAATGAAAAAATGTTGGGCAAGTAATGAGTGGCCCGTGGTCCGGCTTTCCGGCACCGGTTTTGCTCCATTTTATGGTTCCGGATTTGTGCGTGACTTTATGAATATATTCTTTATATACAACATGTTATATATGGATTTAGCCAGAGCGTAAAGGTGTTCTTAGTGACTGTGGCGTCCCTTTTGTGTGGGGGTTGAATGCAGAAAACCTGGTCATTTACTGGCAAAAAAAGGCTAAAAATACTACATTTACAGTAGCGGGAAGGCCGAGGCTCGGTGGCTCTAACCCATTGAGACTCAAGGGTCATTTTGACAAACAGGAAGTCGGGTTTGGCTGGTCATTCGATTTTTGACCCATTTTCACCCTATTTCTGTGGGGGCGGTATGGTACCCTCGTCGAAAGATTGTCCCGTTGAGGCAGGTTCCGTCATCGGGCATGCCCCTTCAAGCTATTGAGGATCCGTTGGACAAAAAATCCGAATATCCGTCCCCGCCGTATCTACGCCCCTATGTGCTGGGGGTTGCCGCGATTGTTGCCGTGATGGGGGCGATTGTCGTGATCGACCAGAATCGGCAGGGCACCCGCTCCATGGAGGAGTTTGCCTTCCCCCCCGGAAAGATGCAGGTGGCGGGCGGTGGTTCCCCGGCCCAGTCCGGCGCGGGCGACCCGGCCGAAGCCGGGCTGCCCAGGGTGGGTGTGTACGACATGATGGACGGCAAAAACGATACCGCCGCCATTGATGCCCAGTCGGTGGAAGTGGCCGTGCGCCCGATGCCGTTGCCGCCCCCGGCCAAACCGGAAGCCGCGTCCAAAGCCGCTCCCCAAATGGTTCTCAGGGCCGCAATCCCCGCGCCACAATCCCTGGCCGAAATGGTGACGGAAGCGGTAGACAACACCGCGCCTGAGCCGGTGGCGAAGGCTGCGCCGAAGGCCGAACCCAAGGCTGCACTAAAAGCCGCACCGAAGCTTGCGCCAGAACCCGCGCCGGTCACCGCAACGATCGCGCCAAAAGCGAGCGCGCCGCCCCCCGTTTCCGCATCCAAGTCCATGGACAAGAAAAAGGAAAAAATCGCCGTATCTGCCTATACGCTGCAAGTGGCCGCGTTCTCCAAAAAGCCGATGGCGGAAGAGCTTTCCAACCGGCTTTCCGGCAGTGGATTCAAGTCGTATCTGGTAGAGGTTGACCTGGGCAGCAAGGGCACCTGGTGGCGGGTGCGGGTGGGACATTACCCCAGCGAACACGCGGCCAAATGGGCGCGGCTCGATCTGGTCAAGGAGGGCCTGTCCCCCATCGTGGTCCATGACGGCGCAGCCAAGCCCTGACCCGATTGCCGCCGTTTTAGGTCCCGGGGGGGAACTGGAGCGCCGACTGCCCGGTTTTTCCTGCCGTCCCCAACAGTTGAGTATGGCCCATGCGGTGGGCGCTGCCCTGGATCGGGGCGAACACCTGCTGGTGGAGGCCGGTACCGGCACCGGCAAAACGTTTGCCTATCTGGTGCCCGCCCTGCTTTCGGGCCAGCGCACGGTGATCTCCACCGGCACCAAGGTGCTGCAGGATCAGATTTACGAAAAAGATTTGGTAGCCCTTTCGGGCATCTTCCCGCTGGAAGGGCGGGTGGCGGTGCTCAAAGGGCGCGCCAACTACCTGTGCCTGCACAAGTACGGGGCGCTTGCCGCCGCTGCCGGGGCGTTTGCCGTCACCCCGGACGAGATGGACCTGCTGTCCGACTGGGCGGGCCGCACCGAAACCGGCGACCTGGCCGAGGTGACGGAACTTGCCGAAGACCACCCGGTCTGGCGCGAGGTGACGGTGGGGGCCGAGCAATGTCTGGGGGGCCGCTGTGCTGACTTTGATGCCTGCTACATCACCCGTGCCCGGCGCAATGCCATGGCTGCCGATTTGATTGTGGTGAACCACCACCTGTTGTTTGCCGATCTGGGGGTGAAGTCGGGCGACTTTGGCGAGGTGATCCCCCATTACGACGCCGTGATCTTCGATGAAGCGCATCTGGTGGAAGATGTGGCCACAAACTTTTTTGGCGCACGGGTCAGCCACTACCGCATTCGCGATCTGGTGGGCGACGTGCGCCGGGAGGCGACCGCCAGTGTGAGCGATCCGGCGGCCCTGATGGCCGATGCGGAGCGGGTGCTGGACCGGGCTACGCCGTTTTTTGCCCATGTGAAAGGGGCGGGCGCAGGCGACGGGCGCAGGCCGTTTCGCCCGCAGGCACTGGGCCCGGCCTTTGACGATGCGGCGGAGCGGCTGACGGACGGGCTGCACCTTTTGGCACTGGCCTTAACCCGCAACGAGAGCAAGTCGGACGATCTGTTTCAGCTTGCAAGGCGGGCCGAAGGCATCCATGCCGACCTGGAACGGGTGCTGGAAGGACCGCAGCCGGAAACCGTCTACTGGGCCGAAGGGCGCGGCGGCGGCGCGGTGGGGGCCAGCCCCCTGCATGTGGGGCCGCTGTTGAATGAGCACCTGTACGGGCGGGTGAATAGCGCCGTGTTTACCTCGGCCACGCTGGCCACCGGCGACGGCATGGGCTACATGCGCGACCGGCTGGGGTTGATGGTTCCCGGTGCGGTCAAGCCAGTGAAAACCGATTCGGACGAACAGGATGGAGGGGAGACGGCCACCGCCGCCGAGTGTCTGGTGGGCTCGCCGTTTGACTATCCGGAACAGGCCCTGCTGTACCTACCGAAAAAGATGCCGTCGCCCAAGTCCGGCGACTACGCCGCTGCCGTGGCGAACGAAATCAAGGCGCTGGTGAAGTTAACCGGCGGGCGGGCGCTGCTGTTGTTCACCAGTTACCGGATGATGGATGCGGTTTATGAACGCTGTTCAGAATCCCTCCCCGGCACGGTGTTCAAGCAGGGCGATATGTCCCGCGCGCGGCTGCTTTCGGCGATGGTGGAAGAGGCTCCGGCCACCCTGTTTGCCACCGGCAGCTTTTGGCAGGGGGTGGATGTGCCGGGGGATGCGCTGAGCCTTGTGGTGATCGACCGCCTGCCGTTTGCCGCCCCGGACGACCCGATCCCGCAGGCGCGCATCAATGCGCTCAACAAGGCGGGCCGCAACGCCTTTATGGAGTTTCAGGTACCGATGGCGGCGCTCACCTTAAAGCAGGGAGCAGGCCGCCTGATCCGCACCACCAGCGACCGGGGCGTGGTGGCGGTTCTGGACCCCCGCGTCACCGGCATGCACTACGGCAAGGTGTTCTTGAATGCCCTGCCGCCCATGCGGCGGGTGCGGGAGTTGGGGGAGGTGCGGAGGTTTTTTGAGGGCTAGCGCCGGAAACGGCGGTTGACAGCCATCACGAACAGGGTGGTGAGGGTGAACAGCAGCAGCCCTTCCCCGGCTATGATGGCGGTGCTGGTCGGTGTCAGGTCTTTCCAATCGATGGACTTGGCGGTGCCGAACGGCAACAGGCCGATCAGGGTGGTGTAAATTGCATCGGAAAGGTCTAGCGGGGCTGTGCTGTTCAGTTTGCCAGCTCCTGCCGTGTCTCCGGATTGGCCTATGTGCAGCACCGAGATTGCGGTGACCACGATGGACCCTGCCATCCCTGTCAGCAGCTTGAGCCAGTTCTCGCCGTAATCGCTTGTCATCCGGTAGAGCCACAGCACCAACCGCGTTCGCCATTTTCCCCCTTCGATAGACAGCCTTTTTCTTCTGTGTTCCATTTCGTGGAAATGGAAATCTCCGGCCTGATCGTGGTGCTTGTCGGCCTCCAGATTTGTCCGTATCTGGCGGCAAGCGGTTTCGATCACCTCAAAGCGCTGCGGCTCGCCTTTTTCCATGCCCTTGCGGTACTCATCGTTTACGTATGGCCCGCTGTAACGGGTGCCTTCGGTTTGTTGCCACCGGCACGAGATAAAACGAGTTTTATCAAGGTCCGCCCCCATGAAGTCGGCGCGGGACAGATCCATATTCTGGAAGGTCAACAGATGGCCGTGCTGTTCAGCAAAGTCCAGTTCCCCCATTTCCGTACCGGACAAACGATTGCCATTATCGTCCAGCAGGCATAGGAGAAAGGTTTCCCGCGTCTCCGCGTCCCATAGGTGACCTTCGGTCCGATGGAGGGTACGACAGCCGTTCAGGAATAGCCGCTCTCCGGTGTGGGTGCGGTAGGTGAGTTCGTGGATGTGGCAGTCGGTTAGGTAGCTTGGCAATTTCAAATGAGAATGGTGAAACTCAAGGGTTCCCAAGACTAGGCAGCGAATAAACTCGATAGGTCCTTCAAAATGGCTCCGGTGGAACCGAAGGTCCTCGTAGAAACTGGAGGCATTGAACAGGGCGTTCCCACCGAATGTAATCAATTTGAACTCGACACTACCGCCAAAACTCGTTGAGTTAAAATTAGCGGTTCCACCGATTTTTGCTTCTGAGAATCCAGCGTCTCTAGCAAACTCTGCTTCTTCGAACCTAGCGTACTCACCGATTCTAGCCTCATCGAAGGAGGCGTTTTTGCCAAACTGTGCCTTAAAGAAATCGACCCCCCGGGTGACCTCGCATCTCCTGAAATTTACTTGTTTGCTGAATGTGGACCTGTTAAATGAGACGCTTTTGTCAAAAGTAGTGCTAGAAAACGAGGCGTTTCCAGAAAATTTTGCTGACATAAAGTCAGATTCGTCAGAAAATTTCGCGTCAGAAAAGGTGCTATCTTCTTTGAATACTGCCCTGCTAAACCCAGCATATCCATTTAGTTTCGTGCTTACGAAGCAAGTGTGACTACCAAACAAAACTCCGTCGAACCTGGCATATTCTTCGAAGTTAGATTCACCGAACCAGGCCTCCCCCTCAAACTCGGCTCTCTTGAACCCAGCAGTCTTTCTAAATTTTGTCCTATTAAATCGGGCATCTTTTTCGAATGTCACCCCCCAAAAACCAGCGCTTCCAAAGAAGTCAGCCTCTTCAAAATCAGCCTCACCACAAAACTTTGCACCGCTGAAATGGGCACCTCCACTGAAAACCGCCCTGAAAAAATCAATTTCTCCGGAAAAAAGAGGGCGATTGTTTTTGAGAAAATCTTTGGTGGTCCCTGCTTCCATGCCGGTCGAAAAGCCAATAGAGCCGCACTTTAATTCTGGAATGACAAGAGCACGCGCTTTCCCTTTTCCGCGCGCCTTGTTATCAGCGTTCCACCTGTCCACCAGTTCTTGGAGGTGTGCTGCCTGCATTTTGCCACGCGATTCTATTGACCAACCCAGTCCACCTTGTGCGATATCGTCATCGGGAGCGTGAAGGAGACAGTAGTATCGGTTTCCTTCGCCTATAAAATTCCCTGTTTCGGTGCTCCAGCATTGGTTTGTACCATCACAGTTCCAACCAGTTTCGGTGTCGTATTGTTCAAACCTCCAGCTCCGGCGTTCGCAACGGTGAACTTCCTCCTGTTTTTTTGTTGTCATAGGTTCCCCATCCGGTGGAAAGTGTTCTCACCGAGTGTAGCTCTTTGCTCTGTCCGCCGACAACGAGTGGGTGGCCGTTGCGCGTGGCTCAGCCAACCCCCTACACTCACCCCCCATGAGCAACCAGCCCAAAAAACCAAAAACCGTCCCCACCCTCCCCGGTGTGATCGACTCTCACGCGCACCTGAACTTCGATGACATCGCCTCCGACATCGACGGGGTGATGGCGCGGGCCAAGGCTGCCGGTGTGGAACACATCGTCACCATCGGTACCACGTTTGCCGAGAGCGAGGCGGCGCTGGTTACGGCAAAAAAATATCCCAATGTCTCGGCCACCGTGGGGGTGCACCCGCACGATGTGGTGGAGCATTCCGAGAGCCACCTGACCGAAATGCGCGACATGTGCGCAGATAGCGCCTGCGTGGCCGTGGGGGAGATCGGCCTGGATTACCATTACGACCACTCCCCCCGTGACGTGCAGCGCTACTGGTTTGAGCGGCAGATGGAACTGGCCCGGGAGTTTTCGCTACCCGTGGTCATCCACACCCGCGAGGCAGAGGCGGATACGGAAGCGATTTTAAAAAAATTCCCCGATGTGACCGGAGTGATGCACTGCTATTCATCCGGGCCGGAGTTGGCACGAAAAGCCCTGAACATGGGCTATATGCTGTCGTTCTCCGGCATCATCACCTTCAACAAGGCGGAGGAAGTCCGGCAGATTGCGGCGGACGCGCCCATGGACCGGCTGATGGTGGAGACCGACTGCCCGTACCTGGCCCCGGTGCCGTTCCGGGGCAAGACCAACGAACCGGCCTATGTAACCCTGGTGGCGGAAAAACTGGCGGAGATCAAAGGGGTGACGGCAGAAGAGATGGCGGCGGCCACCACCGAAAATACAAAGAGGCTGTTCGGGATCAGTTAAGCGCTGGCGGCCTTGCGGGCCTTGCGCCAATTCGCCGCTAAAAACGGGTCCCACATGGCCCCGGTGGCGCTCATGACCGCATCCACCCCGGCATCCAGATACGCATCCGCATCATCCGGGGTCATGATGCCGCCCACGCCGACGATGGCGAAATCGTACTTTTCCTGTGCCTTCAGCGTAACCAGGTCCTTGGCCTGACTCAGTCCGCACTCGCGGATGGCCGCGCCGCAGATGCCGGAGCGCAGGCGGCCCTCGCCGGGCAGGGCCTGTTTGCCGTCCTCGCCCACCACTTCAAAACTGAGCGTGTTGATGCCCGCAATCCCTTCCACAAATGGGGCGACCGCTGCCACCACTTCGGCCATCACACGCGGGTCTTCATAAAACCCTACCTTCACCATGAGCGGGGTGGAACCCAGCGCCCCGGCGGTCTCTTTGACGATTTTCCGCGCGGTTTCCGGATCGGTATAGATGCTGCCTTCGCCTGATGTGACGTTGGGGCAACTGAGGTTGATCTCCACCACCTGCGCCCCGGCCTCTTTGCACATGGCGGCGGTTTTGGCGTAATCCGCTTCAATGCCGCCCCGGCCCGCGCCCGGAGTGCCCACGGCGGAGGCGATGAATACCTGGCCCGGCCCCATGCTGTTCCGGGCCTTTTCCATATCGTGCTGCCAGGTGTCCGGGCCTTTGCTGGGCATACCGAAACTGTTGGTGATGGAGACGTTCTCCGCACTGTCCGGCGCATCCATGGTGGCGGTCAACCGCTCGCCAAACCGGCTGGCCGACAGGCTGCCCGCGTCTTTTAAAAACATGCAGTTGGGGGCCGGATGGCAGGCCCGCTCGCCGGAACGGACGGTTTTATAGACCGGTAGATCGAAGCCCAACCGTGCATACAGGTCCACCCAGTTGGCGTTTAACAGCGGTCCCGCGGGGACGCCGATGGGGCTGTTGAGCTCAAAATCCAGAAAACGGTAACGGGGCGGCGTGGTGTCCGGCTGCGGCAGGTCGCCGGAAAAAAACGGCCCGTCGGCATAGTTTTCGTCGTAGCTTTTGTGAATGTCGTAGGTGGGGGTCAGGGCCATGGGGTTACCGCAAAAAATGGCAAGAAAAAGGGGGTGCCGGACTGTTTCCGGCACCCCCGAATGATATCACGCCCGGCGCCCCAACGGGGCTGCCCCGCTATGGCCTTGCGGGCAGGAGGGGCATCAGGTCGCGCGGCTGGAGCTGCACCAGGTTCTTGTTGATCTCCTGGCTGACAAGGGCCGACAGGGTGGAGCTGAACTGTTCCCGCAGCATGCCCAAAAAGGCGGGCGGGGCCACAATGGCCAGCTTGCTGAACTCGCCCTTGCTACGGGCCGATTCCAGATGATCGGTCACCTGCTTGGAAAAAGTCATCGCTTCGTGCCGTTTAGGCGGCACCTTGGCGTTGACCCCGTGCCGTTCGTTGCCAATGTGGGAGGACGCCTTCCCCGGCAGATCGGAGGTCAGCTGCTGCTCGTGCAGCCTGCTTTCCGGGTGAATAAACCCGGCCTCCTCCACGTATGCCTCGCGTCCGTTTTTGGAAAAAATCCGTGCCCTGCTGCTGTCCGCTACCAAAACCCAGGTTACTGCCATATCGCTGCCTCCTGAACTGGGGGTCTATGTTCTCTTACTTTAAAGATAGCATTTTGGGGGGGGCGCGCCAGTCCGCGGCTTCTGGCGCGCCACGGAACGGTTACGCAGTGGGGGGGGAGCCGCCCTGATCCGTGTTTTCCGGCTCTTCTCCGGGCTTGTGAAACGGCAGGCCGTCCAGCCTTGCCACCACCACGCTGCCCACGGAATCGCCCACCACGTTGACGCAGGTGCGGCACATGTCGAGCACCCGGTCCACGGCCAGAATGATGCCGATGCCCTCCAGCGGCAGCCCCACGCTGGTGAGCACCAGACTCATGGTCACCAGTCCCGCTTCGGGGATGCCCGCCGCACCGATGGCGGCGGTGGTGGCGGTTAAAAATACGATCAACTGTTGTTCCAGCCCCAGATGAATGCCGTAGGCCTGGGCGATAAACATGGCGGCGGCGGCTTCATACAGGGCGGTGCCGTCCATGTTGATGGTGGCCCCCAGCGGCAGCACAAAGCGGGTGGCGCGGGCGGGCACGCCCACGTTTTTCTGGGCGCATTCCATGGTGAGCGGCAGGGTGGCGGAACTGCTGGCGGTGGAAAATGCCATGGCGTAGGCGCTACGCATCCCTTTAATCAGGTGCCCCGCCTTCATGCGTCCAAAAATCGGCAGCACCAGAAACAGCAGTAAAAACACATGCAGCCCAAGTCCCGCGACGACTGTGAGCATATATTTGGCCAGCCCCACAAAGATCGACAGCCCGCTTGTGGCCACGATATTGCCCATCAGCGCAAATACCCCGATGGGGGTGAAAAACAGGATCACGTGGACCATCTTGATCATCGCGTCGTTTAACGAGGTAAAGAACTTGCGCAGCGGCTCGCCGGACTTCCCCAACGTGGTAATGACCCCGCCCAACAGCAGGGCAAAGGCAATAATCGACAACACCTTGCCTTCGGCCAGGGCCTTGAACGGATTGATGAAGATGCCGGACAGCAACTCCACCAAAAATGCGCCCACCCCCACTTCCTGCGCGTGGATGGAGCTGGCCTCGGCGGTGAGCAGGGCGGACAGATCGGACCCTTCTCCCGGGCGGATCAGGTTGACCATGAGCAGCCCCACGATCACCGCAAGGAAGGTGGTGGTAAGAAAATAGGCCACCGCCTTACCGCCAATGCGCCCGGCGTGGCGCACGTCGCCCAGCCCCATCACCCCCACCACCACCGAGGCCAGAATCAGCGGCCCGATGATCATCTTGAGCGCCCCCAGAAAGATATCTCCCAGAAATTTCAGGGGTGTGATCAGGTCGGGTACGGCAAGGCCGCAGGCAATGGCCAGCGCCATGGCAAGAAAAATCTGGTTGTGCAGTTTCATGGATATAAAAAACGCCGTTACAGGGGGTGAATCAGCAGGCTGGCAGCATACCGCAACCGACCCTCAAAAGGCGTGGCGAATAAAAAAGCGCGCATTGATTAACCGGGGCGGTGCGATGACCGAAAAGAATAGAGCGGGGTGAGCTGTGCCTGGCTTGTGCCCCGTTTACGCGAAAGAAGGAGTCGGCATGGCGGATACTCTGGGGAAGTCAAAGCGGGGGAGCGGGGTGCGAAGCCGCAAGAAAAAACGCGACAAGGTGGCGCTGGTGCTGGCCGGGGGGGGTATTCCCGGCTGGATGTACGAGATTGGCGTGCTCACCGCCATGGACGAGTTTTTTGAGGACGGCTTTTCCGTTAACGATTTCGATATTTACGTGGGCACCAGTGCGGGGGCCACGGTGGCGGCCATTCTGGCAAACGGCGTAAAGCCGCGCGTTATCTACGACGCGGTGATGGAAGATGCCGACTCGCCCTACAACTTTACCCGTAAAGATATTTACGCCTTTGGCACCAGAGAAACCTGGCCCATGATCAAAAAGGTGATGCACTCCACCTGGATGTGCGCGCGCGAGGTGATCGGCGGCGTTGTAAAAACCTGGAGCATGCCCAGCCTGCTGGACCTGATCTATACCGTGCAGGAGAGCCTGCCGTCCGGCATTTTTACCATCAAACCGCTGGAAAAATATGTAAAGCGCACCTTGAACGCCGCAGGGCTTTCCGACGATTTTCGGGAGCTGAAACCCGATCTGTTCATCCCCGCCGTGGATCTGGACCGGGGCCGTTACGTGACCTTTGGACGGGAAGGGTTTGACCATGTGCCCATCTCCCTGGCGGTGTCGGCTTCTTCTGCGGTGCCGGTGCTGTTTCAGCCGGTCACGGTGGACGGGTCCGATTACATCGACGGCGGCACCGGTCGGGTGGCCAACATGGACGTGGCGGTGGACGAAGGGGCCAAACTGCTGCTGGTGATCAACCCGGTGGTGCACCTGGACAACGACAAGGACTCGGTCTGCCTGCCCACCTGCTACGGCCTGTGCCAGGGCTTGAAGAGCAAGGGGCTGTCGTTTATTGCCGATCAGGCCATGCGGGTGAACACCGCCATGCGTCTGGGGGTGGCCAAGGCCCAGCAGAGAGCCATGTTTCCCGACGTGGATATCCACATCATTCAGCCGCGTTCCGAGGAAACCCTCATGTTTACCCAGAACGTGATGGGCCACGATACCCGGCACGACGTGCTGCGCTACGGCTACCGCTCCACCGTGGAACACCTGATCAAAAACTTTGACGAACTGGCGGAAACCTTCGCCGGGCACGGCATCAAGGTGGGTACCGACCGCTTCCGCTGGCGCCCCCGTGCCGGGGGCAAGCGGGTGCTCGGCCCCAACGAGCGGGAACGGACCCCCCAGGCCCGGCCGTTTGCCAAAGTCGATTGACGGTTATGGGGGTGGGCTACCCGCCGCCTGAATCCATACCGATAGCTTGCGTCTTTCCGGTGCCTGCTCCCCGATAAGCTTTTCCAGTTCCCGTGGGGTAAATGCGGCCAACTCCGCCATGCTCTGGATACCGGCGCGCCACAATCGGTGCGCGTTGGCGTGCCCCATGCCCCGGTGGCGGGCCAGACGCATGAAATCGCGGGCGTCCCGCACGGTCTGTTCCGGCAACCCGGTTGCTGTGGCAAGTTCGGCCAGTTGTGCGTCGGATATTTCCGCCAGGGCGCGGGCGGATGTCAGCCCGCCGGAGGTCAGTTGGTCCCGCTCGGTTTCGGTCAACAGGAGAAGCCCCCCGACCGTGGGTACCGGGGCGTCCACCGTGTGCCGGTCCATGGCCCATAAGACGCTACCGGCAAACAGGACGGCAGCGGTTACCATGACGGTACGCAGTGCCTTTGACCCGGTTTTCCACCAACCGCAAACGGCGGAGTGAAATGCAAATGCCGCAAGGGCCAGGGGCGGGAAGCCCAAAAACCCCACGGGCGGCATTTCAAACCAGCGGGTATCGGTGAAAAACGGCACGGTGTAGATCCACTTTCCCACCGCCCAAAAATTCCATGCCTCCCAGATCAGGCCGCAAATAAGGCCAGAGGTCAGCAGGGTGATGATCTTGCGCGCGGACCCCGCCGCAAGGCCGGCCAGCAGCGAAGGGCGGGCGGCCCGGTAATTGGCCGGTTCCAGTATCAACACCACCACGCCCCATACCAGCGCAAACGCCTGCAATGGAAACAGCAGGGGCAATGCCAGAAACAGCGCCCCGGTCCACTGTATGCCCGCAAGCAGGCGGGGTCCCACGGCCAGGGGCCGTATCCGGCATGGCCCGGGTCGGAAAATTGTGTCGATCAGGCGTTCGGTGACAATCAGGAGTGGCAGTATTGAGGCAAAAGACAGGGAAATGCCCGCCCAGCGAAATAGCCGGGTTTCCGGCACTCCCACGTAATACCAGTTACTGATCCGCAGGTTCAGCAGCTCAAAAAATATCCAGAATACCAGCGAGGCAAGGCACAGTCCGGCAAAGGCGGGAAGCGGGTAAAACAGGGTGGAAAAGGCGCCTTTGCGGGTGGTCCACCCATCGGCAATAACCACGTACGACCACCAGGCAAGCGGGTAAAACCACGTAGCCACGGGCTGGACCTCCCAAAACAGCCCTACGTGCGCGATGCCTAGTGTCAGCACTGCCCACGGCACCAGACGGGGGTTGGCTGTACGGTTTATCTGCCCCATTGGGGTGTGGTTGCCTGGAAGCCGGGGTTTTGTGGCACAATTCGTGCTGTTTTCATGAGTGAGCCAGTGCGATTAGGTCGTGTTGCGGTCACTTTGTGACCTTTGTTTTCTCACTTTTTCTCACAAAAAGGAACCTGCAAATGAATGCAGTCAGAAATTGGATCATCACAATCGGAATGGCGCTGGCTCTGATGACGCCGATGGGTGCCTGGGCCGCCGGGGAGGAAACGCCGGCGACTGGCCCGGTAATCGAGATCCAGACCCAGTACGGGCTGGTGGTGATTGAAACCTATCCGCAAGATGCCCCGCAAACTGTGGCGCACATTACCAAGCTGGCCCGTGATGGTTTTTACAACGGGGTGACATTCCACCGGGTGGTGGAGAACTTTGTGGTGCAGGGGGGCGACCCCACCGGCACCGGACGGGGCGGATCGGGACAGACCATTCCGGGGGAATTCAGTGACCGCAAGCACGTGGAGGGGGCGGTGGCCATGGCCCGTACCGCAGACCCGGACAGCGCGGACAGCCAGTTTTACATCGCCCTGGGCCGTCTGCCGCATCTGGACGGCAAGTATGCCATTTTCGGGCAGGTGACCTCCGGCATGGATGCGGTAAAACAAATCAAACGAGGGGACCGGATGATCAAGGTTTCGGTCCGGTAAGCACGGGAAGTACGACTCTGACGAAGATAGTGTGTATAAACCGCCCGTCCAGGCTGGGGCGCGCCCTGGCGGTGGCGGTGTGTCTGACGCTGGTCTCCTGCGGCGGGAGTGGCGGTGGCGGTGGTGACGCCGTGCAGGAAGAGCTGGTGACTGAACTGGTCATCGAGACCGACCTGGGGAACATCGCCGTGGAACTGCTGGAAGAACCGGCTCCGTCGACAACGCAAATGATTGTGGCCCTGGCGCTATCCAACAGCTATGGCGGCAAGACATTTTACCGGGTGGACGACGGCCTGATGGCGGTGTTCGGTGACGCCGATGACGATGCCGCACTCATTGATCCGATTCCGTTTGACCACACCGGGGAGCCGCTGGACCGGGGCAGTGTGGCCATGGGCTGGATCGGTTCCAAAGACCATCCTACCAACCGGCTGATTTTTCCGCTCACCCGGCTGGACCCCGGTCTGGATGCCCATTACTCGGTATTCGGCAGAATTACCGAGGGGGAGACGTTGCTGGATCAGATTACCTCTGGACTTGCGGTAAACCGGCTTACCGTGCGGCTTTCGCAACTCATATTCCGGATCATCACCGAAAAGGGCACCATTCTGATTGAGATGGACCCGAGAATTACCCCCATTACGATCGATCGGGTCAGTGAACTGATATGCGAGGGGTTCTACAACGGCCTGACCTTCCACGAGGTCAATCCATTCTTTGTGAAGGGGGGAGACCCGGTGGGGGACGGGACGGGCGGTTCCGGTCAGTCTATTGCGGCCGAGTTCAGCGAATTTGGCCGTTTTTTCCGCGGCAACGTTGGCATGTGGCGTGACGAAGGCGATATCGATAGTGCGGACAGCCAGTTCTTCATCATGAAGCAGCAGGTGCGGGAGTTCGACGGAAGCTACAACATGTTTGGCACCGTGCGGGCGGGTATTGAAGTGGTGGATATAATCGAGGTGGATGACATTATGTGGGATGTTTCGCTGCAATTTACCCTGCCGGGACAGGAGTGCATCACCGGGAGTGCCCCGCCGCCGCCGGGGGATGGCGGGGCACCAGGAGGGGGTAGCACTCCCGGCGGATGACGCCTCAGGTGTAGCCGGCTTGTTTGAGCCAGCCGATCTCGTCGGCCCGGCTTTCCAGTTTTCCTTCAATACGGCCTGACAACAGCTGTTCCATAATTTCCCGGTAGACCGGTCCTTCCGGGATGCCCAGTGCCTTCAGGTCTTCGCCGGTCACGGCGATGGTCATATCGGCGATGCGGGAAAGGTAGATGGATACGGCCTGTTTGACTGGCTCCGAACCGGTTTTTGCCATCAGGTGAACCAGTATCTCCGGTGGGGCGCCGTTTAAAATGCGATAAATATCCAGCGGGCGTGCCGCCACATCCTTATGCAGCGACTTTTCCGCCTGGGCGGGCAGGTGCGCCCACTTTTCCCATTCCCTGCGCAGTCTCCCCGGCAGGTCCAGCCGCATCCAGAACGCGGGGCGGGCCTCCGGGGCAAGGGCATCGGACAGGCCCAGCAGATAGACTTGCCATGCGGGGAGCTTTCGATCAAAAAACTGCAAGTGAAACCACGCGATGGCCTCGCTGGCACGAGACAGTTCCGGCAGAATTTTTGTGCCGTCCCCCAGCCTCGGGTCAATACCGGTCAGCACGCCCATGCGGCCCAGGGTGGTGATGCCCGCCACCGGGTCGGCATCGGAAAACAGATGGATCAACTCGGTCAGCAGGCGCTTGCCGGACAGCCTGTCAAACAGCCCCAGTTTTCCAGCGTTCCGGATCAGTCGTTCGGTCTGGCTGCCGATGGAAAAGTTGTAGCGCACGGCAAAGCGGGTGGCGCGGATGGCGCGGGTGGGGTCCTCGGTAAAACTCAAGGTGTGCAGCACGCGGATCTGTTTTTCCTTCAGGTCGCGCTGGCCGCCAAAATAATCGATCAGGGTGCCGAAGTCGGGCTCGGTGAGCGATACGGCCAGGGCGTTGATGGTGAAATCGCGGCGGTACAGGTCTTTCTTTAACGAACTGTGCTCCACCGTGGGCAGGGCGGACGGGTATTCGTAGAACTCGGTGCGGGCGGTAGCCAGATCGAGCTTGAAGCGCGCGGGCAGTCCGGGCCGGTCCACGGCGACCGTGGCGGTGCCGAAGCGCTCGTGGGTGTGTACGTGGGCACCGCACGATTTGGCCCAACTGTTGGCAAACGGGATGGCCTCGCCCTCCACCACCAGATCCACGTCCAGGTTTTTGTGGCCCAAAAGCAGGTCGCGCACGATCCCCCCCACCATGAAAACCGGGGTGCCAGCGGCCCCTCCAGCCTGGCCCACCTCTTCCAGCAGGCGGTAGACGGGTGCGGGCAGATGGCGGCGCATCAGGTCCTGAATGTTGCGCTGGTACGGCGAGGCTGTGTGCGCCTCGCCTGCGGGAGGGCGCAGGTCATCGTGCATGGTGCGCAGCAGGTCGGTGCGGGTAATGCAGCCGAGCAGAACACCCGCCTTCACCACCGGTACAAAGCGCCGGTTGTCGGCAATCATGCGCTCTTGCACCTCCCGCATGGGGGTTTCGGGGGTGGCCGTGTACGGGTCCGACTCCATCAGGTCGGACACCGGCAGGTTCTCCATCTTGTGGTGCAGCCCTTTCTGGATGGTTTCGCGGGAGATGATGCCCACCAGCTTTTTCTTTTTTACCACCGGCAAGGTGTTGATGCCGTAGCGGGTAAGGGCTTGTTCCGCCTCGGGCAGGCGCGCCGCATGGTCGATGGTGACGGCTGCGGTGGTCATGACACGGCCAGCCCGGGAAAGGGGGGTGGTCAGGCGTTCCAGTTCATCCCAGACCAGCGCGGCCACTTCGATCACGGTTTTGTCGTGCACCATGGCGGATGCGGCGGTGGGGTGCCCGCCGCCGCCGAAGCGCCGGGCCACCTCTCCCAACCGGATGTCGGTGCGGTTGCCCCGGCCCACAAGCAGGACTTTTTCTTCCATGGTGATCAGTATCACGACCGCATCCATGGGCTCTATGGCCAGAATCCGGTTGGCGATGCCCGCCACTTCCGGGATATAGCGGCTGGCATGGGCGGTGGCCACGCCGATCTTGTAGCCGTCCAGGTAGCGCACTTCCATCTGGTGGGCCAGGGCGTCGAGCAGTTCCAGTTGCTCCAGGGTGAGTTCCGTTGTCAGTCGGCTTCGTACTTCGTCCAGATTTGCCCCGGACTCCACCAGCCATGCGGCGGCCTGAATGTCCCTGGGGGTGGTGCTGGCATAGGTGAGGCTGCCGGTTTCCTCATAGATACCCAGTGCCATCAGGGTGGACTCCCACTTCATGAGGGTGACCTTGTCTGCACGCAGCCGTTCCGCAAGCAGGGTGGTGGTGGCCCCTACCTGTTCGATGACGGCCTGTTCCGGTTTCGGCTCACCGGCCTCTACCGGATGATGGTCAAAAACATGGACCGGCACCCTGCGGCACAGGGCTTCAAAGTGCCCGGCCCGTTCGGGCGTGTGGGTGTCGCACAGGATGACGCGGGTGATTTCCTTGCGCTTCACCTGTTTGGGGTTGAGGATGGCAACGGGGGCATCTGCCGGACAATCCCGCATAAAGTTCCGCACCTTTTCCTCGGCGGAGCCGGAGAACGCAAGGATGGCGTCGGGATACAGGTGCCGGGCGGCGACCATGGAGGCCACGCCGTCAAAGTCGGCGGAAGGATGGGTGGTAATCAGGTCGCTCACGGCCCAATCTTACATGATCGGGAACGGGGCGCCGTATTTCAGGAAGCTGGCGCTGCGGCGGGTCCGGCGGTTTGCGAGCTAGCCGGACAGCAGTTCGTTCAGGACCGCGCTCGATTTTTCCAGTACTTCTTCGTGCAGGCTGCCGCCGTGAGAATCCATGGTGATCACCACCGGAAATTTGACCACGGCAAACTCCCACACGGCTTCGGGGCTGCCGAACTCCTCCAGCAGGGAGACGCCTTTCACCTCGGTCACGCAACGGGCCAGCACCTGCGCCGCACCGCCGATGGCGTGCATGTAGACGGCGCCGTACTCCTTTAGCGCTGCCAGGGTCTGTTTGCCCATGCCGCCCTTGCCGATCACCCCGCGCACGCCGAAGCGGCGGATGATCTCCCCCTGATACGGTTCTTCCCGAATGCTGGTGGTGGGGCCTGCGGCCTTTACCTGCCACTTGCCGTCCTCTTTCACCACCACCGGTCCGCAGTGGTAGATGATCTGATCGGTAAAGTCGACCGGCGCTTCCCCGCCTTCGTACAGGTATTTGTGTACCGCGTCGCGGCCGGTATAGATCGTGCCGGTGATGTTCACCATGTCACCCACCTTGAGGGCGCGGATTTTATCTTCGGTGAACGGGGCGGAAAGCTCAATCATGAGGTGTCCTTCTGTCTGTTCAATTTAATTCTCAGTACAGCCAGTCGCCGATGTCGCTGTCGGCGGTCAGGGTGACCCCCTGACGGCGGTAGGCCCAGCACATATAGGAAACACTGACGAAGTAGCTGGCCGGCAGCCGGTTCAGCACACCGATCTTGACCCCCAGCAGGGTGGTCCGGCCGCCGAAGCCCATGGGGCCGATGCCTAAGCTGTTGGCCTCGTCCACCAGTGACTTTTCCAGCTTGTTCAATTCCGGGTCCGGGTTGTCGTCGGAAAGAACGCGCAAAAACTGGTGTTTGGACTCGGCGTAGCCGCTGCCCCGGTCGCCGCCAATGACCACCCCTAAAATGCCGGGTCCGCAGCCTTTGCCCTGAGCCTTTACCGTGGCATCCAGCACGCATTTGCGCACTCCGGCCAGATCGCGCCCGGCGCCCAATTCCGTGTCGGGCAGGGAATATTGAATCCCCACGTTTTCGCAGCCGCCGCCCTTGAGTATCAGGCGGACTTCCACGTGGGGCTTCTCCCACTGTTCAAACTTGAGGGTGGGGGAACCCGGCCCCAGGTTGGTGCCGGAGTTTTCGCCGGTGATGGAGTCCACCGAGTTCTGCCGCAGGTACCCCTTTTCAGTGGCGGTGCGTACCGCTTCATAGGCTTCTTTGCGGAAGGCGATCTGATCGAGTCCCACCGGTGCCGACACAAAAAACAGGATGGCCCCCGTATCCTGGCACAGGGGCTGGGAGGCGGTCTGGGCCAGGTCGATATTGTTGCCGATCACCTGCATGGCATAACTGCCCGCCGACCCTTCCGTTTCTTTGGAGGCGCCTTTTTCGATGGCATCCACCACGTCTTTCGGCAGTTCGGTGGAGGTGCGTCGCACCAGTTCAAGCAGGCTTTCTCGCAGTTTCGACATGCTAAACAGGTTCCGGTCCGGGGTGAAAACGCTGGGAAAAAACTCCCAACCCCATACTATCAGGCACCCCCCGTTTCCTTGTCAAACGGGAGGGCTGCCCGCAAGGGGCGTATGCGCCGGACTCGCAAGGAGCGGATGCGACGGACTATTGATTGGTGGGGTCGGACACCATTGTGACAAACGCGTCTTGCATAAACCGCTGGCGAATCTGGCGCGCCAGCCGCGAGGCCTTGTCGTAATTGGTGTAGCTTTGGGTCATCAGGCGCACGGACCCTGCTGCCTCTTCCGGCACCAGGTGCAGGCCGGGAATGCGCGGGGACAGCCGGGTCATCAACTCACGGGCGCCTTCCGCATTCTGAAACAGGCCCAGTTGCACGGCATATCCTGTTCCCGCGGCGGCTTTTTGCTCTCCCACCACACGGATTTTGACCGGGACCACGCCGTCATTCAGGGAGCCCAGTTGCCTTGCGGCCTCCATGGAAAGATCGATGATGCGTCCCCGCACAAACGGTCCCCGGTCGGTAATCCGTACCACCACGCTGTGGCCGTTGTCCCGCCGGGTGACCTTTACCATGGAGCCGAACGGCAGTTTTTTGTGGGCGGCGGTCATGCCGTACTGGTCATAGGTTTCACCGTTGGCGGTGAGCCTGCCGTGAAACCCCGGCCCGTACCAGGAGGCGTCGCCCCGTTCGGTATACCCCACGCCGTAGTCGCGACCGCCCGCATGGGCACACGCGGACAGGGAGGTCAGGGTGAGGGTAAAAACAATCAGTAAAGCGCGGAATGTTCCGGCGTGGAACGACTCGGATTGTCCAATCATATTTGCGTCATCATCTTCAACTAAGAAAAAGGGCCACAAGACCCAAAAGCAGCGTCAGACCCATCGTCAGGGTGGCGTGGGTGTGCAAACGCGCGAACAGTTTCTTATCGCCCGCTTCCTTTGCGGCCTTGAGCTGGGGGGCAAGGATGCCAAAGTCGTATGCGGCAATACCCGCCATGCCGCCCAGGGCGCTCCAGCGTATCAGCAGCCACGGGGTGACGGTTTCCCACAGGGCGAACTTGACTGCGGAGGTGACCACTAAAATGCCCACGCAAACGCTGACCGCAGCGCGAAAGCGGGGCAAAAAATTGCCGATCACGGCCCCTGTCTGCTCCCGTTTCAGGGTGTCCGTGAGGCTGGGGACGAACAGCACGATAAAGCCGATCATGCCACCCACCCATATGGCCAGTGCAAGCAGGTAGGCCCACTGGACTCCCATGTACAGAAAATTTGGCATCGGGCGATTCCTTCTATGCTACCTTAGCGCCGACTTCCTGTTCCGGGGTGGGCCAGAGAAAATGGTTGCCAGACGAACAGAACAGACCCATACCGGGGCATTTATGGTAACCGATATGGTCGCCAAGCGTAAAAAAACGGGGGGGTAACCGTCAACTCTGATTGGCGACTCATTAAAGTCTTTGTTACCATTTTCCGTTAACGTAAGTATAGGACTCATGAGCGAAGACACTCCCACAGAGAACCAGCCGCCCGTACCGGGGCCGGACAACCCGTCCGACGAGCCGCTTCCGGACGCTTCCCAGCCGATGGCGGGGGAGGCGGAGGGCGCCTCCGGCATGCTGCTCAGCTCCACGGAGCTTGCCGCATTGTATATTCGTCAGGGGGACTATGCCCGCGGCATTGATGTCTTCAAGCAGCTGCTCACGCTGGACCCGAACAATGAGGAACTCCAGCAGTGCCTCAAGGATGCCGAGACATTGGCGGGACTGCTTACCCTGCAGGGCGATCCCGGTTCCGATACTGAAGGGTACGACAAAGGATTCCAGGAAGGGTATGATGCCGCTCGCAGCAAGGACGCGCTGCCCAAGGAAGAACGGATATCCCGCCTGAACGAATGGCTGGAACGGATACAGGATCGTGCAAATGATTGATTTTTCTCAAGCATTAAGACGGGTCTGTAGTCACCTGGACGATGTGCGCGGTATTGCCCTGATGGGCATGGACGGGCTGGTGGTGGAAGAGGTCAAGCAGGATCCGCTGGTGGACTTGTCGAGCCTTGCCGCCGAAATGAGTGTGGCCCTGCGGGGGCTTTCCGACAGCACCGACTCGGGGGGCATGGGCACGCTGGAGAATGTCCGTCTCGGTACGTCCGAGGGCATCGTCCTGGTGTCCCGGGTGGGGACCGATTACTTTCTGGCGCTCATCCTGAAGGCGGGCGGCAACAGCGGGCGCGGACGTTTTTATCTGCAACTGGAGGCCAACCGGCTGGTTACGGAGCTCTAGGGTGGGCGCGAAAGCCATGTCCGGAAAGTCGATGGGCGAAATTCTGATACTGCACGGCCCCAATCTGAACCTGCTCGGTTCCCGCGAGCCGGAGACCTATGGCGCGACCCGTCTGGAAGAGATTGATACGGCCCTGGCCGAACAGGCACAAGCCGAAGGCTATACAGTGCGCGCGATCCAGTCCAACCACGAAGGGGCGCTGGTGGATGCGATTCAGACGCACGGGCCAAAGGTCGCAGGCATTCTGATCAACCCTGCCGCCTTCACCCATACTAGTGTGGCGCTACGTGACGCGCTGTTGGGGGTGGACACGCCGGTGGTGGAGGTGCACCTTTCCAACATCCATCGGCGGGAGCCGTTCCGGCACCATTCCTACGTGGCTGATGTGGCAGTGGGGCAGATCACCGGGTTTGGCCCCACCAGCTATCGTCTGGGGCTTACTGCCCTGATAGACTATATTCAGGGCAATAAGGCACAATCAACAACCGGATAGCGGGCGCGTAGCGGTCCGCCCCACACAATCAGTCAGGACCAAATGGGTCCCATTTCCACCGCCGAATTCAGAAACGGCAGCAAACTCAAACTGGACGGGGTTCCATACACCATCGTGGAGTTCCAGCACGTCAAGCCCGGCAAGGGGCCGGCCTTTGTGCGTACCAAGATCAAGTCGCTCAAGGACGGCAGGGTGCTGGACAGGACCTTCCGCGCCGGAGAAAAAGTCGAAACGCCGGACCTGACCCACAGCGTCATGCAGTACCTTTATCAGGCCGGGTCCGAATACATGTTCATGGACAACGAAACCTACGATCAGGTGAGCCTCACCGCAGGCCAACTGGGACCGGCGGTGGACTTTAAGATGGAGAACATGGAGGTCAAGGTGCTCTACTTTGAGGGTGAGCCGATTGATGTGGAAATCCCCACCTTTCTGGAGTTGGAGGTGGTGGAAACCGGCCCCGGCGTCCGGGGAGATACCGCCTCCAGCGGCGCCACCAAGCCCGCCACCCTGGAGACCGGTGCGGTGGTCAAGGTGCCGCTCTACCTGGAGGCGGGAGAGCGTATCCGGGTAGACACCCGCACCTGTACCTATATGGAACGGGCCAAATAAGGATGACCATGGGACGTGACGATCGGAAAAAAAGTGCAAGCCGTCCTGCAAAGGCAAGCCAGGAAAAGGAAGGCCGGGGAAAGGAAAGCCAGATGGACCTGAAGAAAATCAAGGAATTGATCAACTACCTGGAAGAAACCGGTTTTGCCGAGGTGGAGGTGGAGAGCGGGGGGATCAAGGTGCGGGTGGCGAGGCAGTCTGCCGCACCCGCCGCCGCCCCCGCGCCGCAGGTGGTTAGTGCCGCCGCGCCCGCTCCGGTGCTTGTCGCCGCAACACGGGAAGCGGAGGCTGTGGCCTCCAGCGGCTCGTTCGACGTGCGTATTCCGCCGGAACCGGTGCCGGGCAAGGTGATTATCTCTCCCATTGTGGGCACCTTTTACAGCGCGTCGGCCCCGGATAAATCGCCCTATGTGACGGCGGGAGACACAGTCAAAAAAGGTCAGGTGGTCTGCATTGTCGAAGCCATGAAACTCATGAACGAGATTGAGTCTGAATTTTCCGGCAAGGTGGCGGAAATGCTGGTGGAAGATGGCGAGCCGGTGGAGTTTGGCCAGCCGTTGATGCGTATCGAGCCATAGGGGCAAGCTTCCGTGTTCGAAAAAATTCTTATTGCCAATCGGGGCGAAATCGCCATTCGGGTGATCCGCGCCTGCAAGGAACTGGGCATCAAGACCGTTGCCATCTGTTCCGAGATCGATCAGGACTCCCTGCACGTGCTGCTGGCCGACGAGCGGGTGTGCGTGGGACCGGCGGATAATGCCCTGTCGTACCGCAGCATTCCCAACATCGTCAGCGCGGCTTCGCTCACCGGGGCCGAGGCCATCCATCCGGGCTACGGCTTCCTGGCGGAGAATGCCCACTTTGCTGAAGTTGTGGAATCGTGCGGCATCACCTTTATCGGGCCGGAGCACGCCACCATTTCCCAGATGGGTGACAAGGCCCGGGCCAAGGAGTTGATGAAAAAATCCGGCGTGCCGGTGGTGCCGGGTTCCGACGGCCTGTTGCCGGACAACGATGCCCGCATCATCGCCCTGGCGGGCGAGATTGGCTATCCGGTGATGGTCAAGGCCTCCGCTGGCGGCGGCGGACGGGGCATGCGCGTGGTGCACGACCCGGAACATCTGATCGACTCCGTCAATGCCGCAAAGACCGAGTCCGCCGCCGCGTTCGGGGACGATAGCGTGTACATGGAACGCTTCTTTACGAACTCCCGCCATGTGGAGATTCAGGTGCTGGCCGACCACCACGGCAACGTGGTCCATCTGGGGGAGCGGGACTGCTCTGTGCAGCGGCGCAACCAGAAGTTGCTTGAAGAATCCCCGTCTCCGGCCATCTCCCCGGAAGTGCGAAAAGCCATGGGCGATGCCGCTCTGAACGCCTGCAAAGGCAGTAAATACCGCAACGCGGGCACCGTGGAATTTTTGTACGACCCGGCCACCGAGGAGTTCTTCTTTATCGAAATGAACACCCGGATTCAGGTGGAGCATCCGGTCACCGAAATGGTCACCGGCATCGATCTGATCAAGGAGCAGATCAAGATTGCCGCGGGGGAGCCGTTGTCGTTTTCCCAGGAAGACATTACGTTTACCGGCCACGCCATCGAGTGCCGGATTAACGCGGAAGACCCGAAGACCTTTCTGCCCAGCCCCGGCATTATCGCCTGGTATCACCCCCCCGGCGGCCCCGGCGTGCGGGTGGATTCCGCCGCCTATACCAACTATGCGGTGCCGCCCCAGTACGACTCCATGGTGGCCAAGGTGATCGTGCATGGCGGCAACAGAGACGAGGCCATCGCCAAGATGCACCGGGCGCTGGAAGAGATGGTGGTGGACGGCATCAAGACCACCGTGCCGCTGCACCTGAAGGTACTTTCCGACCCGGTCTTCCGGAAAGGCGAGTACACCACCGGCTATCTGGAAGAGTTTTTCGTGCGTCAGGCGGAACAGGAAAATCACGCTGCCAAAGCGGCCTCGAAAGCGGACCGGAAAAGCAAAGCCGATTCGCCCCCCGACAGCGCCGCTGCCGGGGGCGGCTGACCCCGTACGGCCCCCCACCCATGACCCTGCCTGTTCGGGAAAAAACAGCATTCCCCCATGGTGTTTATCTGATTGCCGATGCCGCTGTGGCGGCAGACGCCCTGTTGCCGTCTACCGCCGCTGCCGTGGCGGCGGGGGTGCGGCTGGTGCAGTTTCGGGATAAAAATCCCCTGTGCCGGGAGCAGGTGGCCCTGGCCCGTGCGCTGTGCCGGGTGGTGCATGCACAGCACGGACTGTTTATCGTGAACGACCGGGCGGATCTTGCCCGCATGGTGGACGCAGACGGCGTGCACGTGGGGCAGGACGATCTGCCGGTGGCCGACGTGCGTACCGTCATGGGGCCAAACGCTTTTGTGGGGGTCTCCACCCACAACGTGGAAGAGTTGCGTGCCGCCGAGGCGGACGGGGCCGATTATGTGGGGTTTGGCAACGTGTTCGGCACCCGTTCAAAAAAAGATGCACCCGGCCCCGTGGGGGCAGATGCCCTGGCCGTTGTGTGCAACCAGGCCCGTGTGCCGGTATACGCCATTGGCGGCGTGGGGATGCATAATCTGCAAGCAGTCGCCCGCGCGGGCGCTGCCGGGGGGGCGGTGATTTCGGCGGTGTTTGGCGCGGACGATGCCGCCGGTGCGGCAGCGGAACTGCTGGAACGATGGGATGAGTTGTCCGGGCTAACCTGACTACCCGGTTTCGTCTCGGCCATAGACGTCGTCAAAGCGGACGATGTCGTCCTCGCCCAGATACCCGCCGCTTTGCACCTCGACCATTTCCAGCATGACCTGACCGGGGTTTTCCAGCCGGTGTTTGGTGCCGATGGGGATGAAGGTGGACTCGTTTTCCGGCAGCAAAAACGTTTTGTCTCCCCGGGTCACCTTGGCGGTGCCGGCCACCACAATCCAGTGTTCCGCCCGGTGGTGGTGCATCTGCAGCGACAGGGAAGCCCCCGGCTTTACGGTGATGTGCTTCACCTGATAGCGGTCTTCCACCTCCATGACCGTGTACGATCCCCACGGTCGGTAGGCGGTGCGGTGGATGGTGACCTCGGGTCTGCCCGCAGCCTTGAGCAGCCGCACCACCCGTTTTACGTCTTGGGCGCGGTCACGGGGGGTGACCAGTATTCCGTCCGGGGTTTCGATGATGACTTGGTTTTTGAGCCCCACCGCCGTCACCAGCCGGGATTCGGAGCGGATGTAGGAGCCGGTTACGTCCTCCACCAGCACATCTCCCACCAGCACGTTGCCGTTTTCGTCCGGCTCGCTTGCGGACCACAGGGCATCCCACGAACCCAGATCGCTCCAGCCCATGCTCACCGGCACCACGGCGGCTTTATCGGTTTTTTCCATGACCGCATAGTCGATGGACTTGGACGGGCATTCGGCAAACGCCTCCGGGTCCAGGCGGGTGAAATCCGTATCGGTTACCGCCCCTTCCAGCGCTTTTTTTGTGGCGGCCAGAATATCCGGCTCGTGGGCCTCAAGCTCCGCCAGAAATACGGACGCCTTGAAGGCAAACATGCCGCTGTTCCAGAGATACTCCCCGGACTCCACATAGCGGGTGGCCGTTTCCTGGTCCGGCTTTTCCACAAACTCGGCCACTTTGGATACGTCCGAGCCGGGCAGGGGCTCCCCCTGACGGATGTAGCCGTAGCCGGTTTCCGCATGGCCGGGGCGAATGCCAAACGTGACCAGGGAGCCGTTTTCGGCCTGCTCCAGGGCGATGCCCACCGCCTTGTGGAACGCGGGCACATCGCTGATCACATGGTCGGCGGGGAGCACCAGCAGCACCGGGTCGTCGCCGTCTTTGCAGGCAGTGAGCGCCGCCGCCGCAACGGCCGGGGCGGTGTTTTTGCCCTCTGGCTCCAGCAGGATGGCATGGGGGGTAACGTCGATCCGGCGCAACTGTTCCGCCGCCATAAACCGGTGTTCGTCCCCCGCCACAAACAGGGGATTCCGGCAATCGGCAAGGCCGTCCATGCGCATTACGGTGGCTTGCAGCATGGTCTGCTCTCCCAGAAGAGCGATCAACTGCTTGGGATAAAGCTCGCGGGATAGCGGCCACAGGCGCGAGCCGACGCCGCCGGCAATGATTACGGGAACGAATGCGGACACCGGCACCTCCGTGGGGGAAAATCAGACGGCCCCCATGGTAGCCCATGGAGGGCTTCAAGCAAAACGGCTGTCAGCGGTTTTCCGTGGGAGGGGCATCCTTGCGGGCAAGCTGCGCCCGCACCCATTTTTCGGCAGCGGGCAGGTCGGTGACCTTTCCCGCGATGCGGGCAGCGCGTAGCCCGGCAAGCAGTTTGCCCACCTTCGGTCCCGGTTTCAGCCCGAACCGACCGACCAGATCGTCACCGGTAAGCAGGGGCGGCGTGGTATCCACCGGGGTGATATGGGCTTCCCGGTAGGCTTCCACGTGGGCAAACAGACGGGCGATGTCGTGATCGTCCCCGTCTGGCCGGGCGGGGCCACGGGAAGCTTTGCAATCGGCCATGGCCAGTAAAAACAGGGCGGGCAGATCGTCCTTTAAATCCCGGTGCAGGTGGTCTACGGCGCGACCGGACAGTTTTCCTTCGGCACATACCGGGGCCAGTTGCAGGGGCCGCAGGTGGTTGCGGACCAGGCGTCCTGTCCGGCGGCAGATTTTGCCCGGCAGGCGCAGGCGCTCCATGGCGGCGATGGTCATCTCCCGGCCTTTTTGATCGTGGCCGATAAAGCACACACGTCCGGCTTCTTCGGTGCGGCAGGGGGGTTTTCCCACATCGTGAAACAGGGCCGACCAGTACAGCATTTCCCGGTTTTTTTCGTCGTTCACAAAGCGGGTTGCCCGGTCGCCCACGGCGTGGGGAGGGGCTGCGATCACCTGCTCCATCTGGCGCATGGCCTCAACCGTGTGGTCCCACACGTCCAGATGGTGATAGTCGTTCTGGGTGACCCCGCGCATGTCGCCCAACTCCGGTATCAGTCTGTCCAGCACACCGTCGGCCATCATCTGCGCCACGGCTCCCGACGGGGCGGGAGAGGCGAACAGGCTGGACATCTCCTGGGCCACCCGTTCGGCGGCGGGGCGGGTAACGTTTTTTGCCTGCCGGACGATTTCCTTACTGGTTTCAGGCGTAATGGCAAACCCCAGTTGGGCCGCAAAGCGGTAGGCCCGCACCATGCGTAACGGGTCTTCCGCAAAAGCGTTTGCCGAGGTCATGCGGATGCACTGTCCGTGCAGGTCGTCCCGGCCACCGGTGGGGTCGATAAAATCGCCGGATGCCGTCTCCATCGCCTCTTCAAACGCAAGGCCGATGGCGTTGATGGTGAAATCCCGTGCGGCCAGGTCTTCGGCAATGGTGGGTGCGCGCAGGGCCACCAGATCGATCCAGTTGATGCCTTGCGTGCTGTTGATGGCCACCCGTGCGGTGCCGGTGGACGGGTCGAGCGGCACGTACGCCCCGCGCACTTTGCGAGCCAAGGACTTTGCCAGTTTTTCCACGTCGCCTTTTACCGCCAGATCCAGGTCTTTCGGCCAGCGGGTCAGGAGTGCGTCCCGCAGCGAGCCGCCGGTGAGCCACAGCTCGGTTCCCTGCTCTTCGGCCAGGGCTCTCAAGGTGCCAATGGCCGGTTCTGCCCGCAAGGTTTCGATATAGGCAAACAGGTACGGGGGAAACATGGGGCTCAAGTGTACCAGAGCGGCCCGCACCTGCTTGCCGCCCTCAGGAGAGGGCGGCAAGCAGGTGCGGTGCGTCTCCCGCCTGGGCGCTTAACTTGCGCTCGGCGTCTGATTTTCCTTGCGTCAGGTGCAGGGTGAGCCCTGCCGGGGGCACGTGGGGGTCGCCCTGTTCGGGCCATTCGATGACGATCACACCCGGCCCTTCCACCTGTTCAAACAGGCCCAGATGAGCAATTTCTTCCGCATCGTCGATACGGTACAGGTCGACGTGATAGAGCGGCAGACGGCCGTGGTGGATGGCCATCAGGGTGAAGGTGGGGCTGGTTACCTGGCCCGAATCGATTCCCAATCCGCGGGCGATGCCTTTGGTCAGGCGGGTTTTGCCGGTGCCCAGATCGCCGGACAGCAGAATCACCTCGCCGCCCCGGCAGGCGGCGCCCAGTTTTTCGCCCACGGCCTCGGTCGCCTCCGGGGAACAGGTGGTCAGGGTCACGCGCCAGCCGCCGCCTTTTTGATTTTTTTGGGTTTGTCCAGCAGGGCGGCGACTGCGGTCAGTTTTTCCAGTTCTGCCGTCACTTTTTCGGGGGCCAGATCGCCTGCGCCGCCGTACGGTTTGCCCACGGTGATGGCGTCGGGGCCGAGTACGATGTTCGGGTAGCGGACAAGCGGTAGCAGCGCCTGGATCAGGCTGCCGTCGGCAAACAGGGGCTGGGTTTTGTCTTCGTCTTCGGCATAGACGTAATGGCCCGGCATCAGATTTTCCAGATAGTCTCCGGCCACCTCGTTGAACGGACCTTTGCCTTCGGCCACCTCAAAAAATTTTTCTTTCACCACCAGGGTGGCGGACGGCAGGGTGAGCGGGGTGGAAAGCACCAGATACATGATGTCGGAGGTTTTTCTGTGGCCTTCGGACAGGTGTACAAACATCTGCACCGGACGGTCTTTAATCTGTGCGGAAAGGTGCGGGTAGTGCAGACGGTTCTTCTGCACCACGGTGCCGTTTATCTTGCTGGCCACGGCAGCAAACAGCTCGCCCATCTTCTTTTTTCCGCGGCTACCGTAGTAGACCATGCTGGCCACCATGACCACGAGCAGGATGGCGACCATGATGGCCACGTGCATGAAATTCATGCGTACACTCCAAAACGATAATGAATCGCCTATTCTCCCATTATTTGTGCCTTCGGGAAAGCGTCTTGTCAGCCCAGCGGCCCGATACGCTGCACCTTGCTGACCACTGTGCCCTGAGCCAGCGCGCTCCACGCGGCGGGCACCCGCGCCGCCACCGCGCTTGCGGTGAGCCCCACCGGGCCGTTGGCGTCCGTCCACAAATCGGCGGCCAGCCCGTGCAGAAATACCGCCAGCACGGCGGCATCGGCGGCGGCCAGCCCCTGTGCGATCAGCCCGCCGATCATCCCGGCCAGCACGTCGCCGGTACCGCCTGAGGCCAGCGCCGGACTGCCGGTGCTGTTTACAAACGCCAGCCCGTACGGATCGGCCACTACGGTGTGGGCGCCTTTCAGCACCAGCGTCACATCGTGCTTGTGGGCAAAGGTCATGGCCGCTTCCATGCGGTCGGCCTGTACTTTTGGCACCGATGTGCCCAGCAGCCGCGCCATTTCACCCGGATGGGGGGTGAGCACGGTGGGCACGGGGCGTTTGGGGAACGACCCCATATGTCCGGCCCAGGCGTTCAGCCCGTCGGCATCCAGCACCAGCGGACCGTCGTATTCGGTGGTGAAGCGCCGTACCGTTTCGCCGGTTTCCGGATGTCGGGAGATACCCGGACCCAGCACGGTCACGGACCTGTCTCTTGCGGCTTCCAGTAGTTTTTCGACCCCCTTGGGGGAGAAGGTGTGGTCGGGGGTTTCGGCCACGGCCAAGGTCATGGCCTCGGTGAGCTTGACCTCAAAAATATCGTTCAACCCTGCAGGACAGGCCACGGTAACCAGCCCCGCCCCCACCGCCTGACTGCCTTTGGCGGCAAGCACCGCAGCGCCGGTCAGGCCCAGACTGCCGCCTGCGACCAGCACATGCCCAAAACTGCCCTTGTGAGCGGTGTGCTGGCGCCCTGGCAACCGCTCCCGTGCGGCCTCCGGGGTGATCAGGGCAAGCGGAAGAGCTGCGGCCTGCACCACTTTTTGCGGGATGCCGATGTCGGCGACGACCAAATCGCCCGTGTGGTCCGCTCCCGGCCCCTGAAAGTGGCCCCGCTTGGGGCAGACGAAGGTGACGGTCAGATCGGCCTTGATCGCGCTGCCCGGTGCGGCGCCAGTATCGGCATTGATGCCGGACGGAATGTCTACCGACACCACCGGGCGACCCGCCTGTTCCACCTTTTTTACCCAGTCTGCCGCCGGTTCGCGCAACGGCTGGTTCAGGCCGGTGCCGAACAGGGCGTCGATGACGAAGTGGGCATTTGTAAGGTCTTTTTCCAGGCGCTTGCCGGTGAGGTCGTCCGGTGTGTGCACCTGGCCGCCCGCCCCGGAAAACGCATCCAGATTAATGCGGGCGTCCCCTTTGACATCCGCCGGGTGCCCGGCCAGAAACAGGGAAACCGTTGCTCCGGCAGATAACAGCAGGCGACCGGCCACAAAGCCGTCGCCGCCGTTGTTGCCCTTGCCGCACAGAATAACCACCGGCTTGCCTTTGGGGGCGCCAAACCGGTCGCTGGCGGCTTTGACGGTGAGCACCCCGGCCCGTTCCATCAGATCGGTGCCGGGCACGCCCACCTGTTCGATGGTCTCTTTGTCGATGGCCTGCATTTGCTTCGCGGTAACGATGAACATCGGGGCTTACCCTTCCAGAATGACCTGGGCGGCGGACCACTCGGTATCGTGGGTGATGGAGGCGTGGATGCGGGTCACTCCCAATTTTTCCGCCCGCTTCTGCGCGTTGCCGGAAAGGGAAACTTCCGGCTTGCCCAGCTTATCGTGGCCCACCTCGATGTCACGCCAGCCAATACCGTCCCGAAAGCCGGTGCCCAGGGCTTTTACCAGCGATTCCTTGATCGCCCACATGCCTGCATAGTGCAGCGGTGCGTGGGGTTTTTTGCCGGAGTAGGCCTGTTCCGCATCGGTAAAGATGCGGCGGGTGAAGCGCTCCCCGTGCTTCTCCAGCGCCTTTTCGATACGGGCGCGTTGCACCAGATCCATGCCGATGCCCAGGATCACCGGGCGCTCATCTCTATCGGGAGGGGATTCGCCGGGATCAGCGCGCGCATGTCGGCCACGGCTTTTTCCAGCCCCACCATGATGGCGCGGGCCATGATGCTGTGGCCGATGTTGTACTCGACGATCTGCGGGATGTCCGTGACCGGCTCAATGTTGTGATAGTCCAGCCCGTGCCCGGCGTTGACCCCCATCCCCAGGGTATCGGCCAGATGCGCGGCCTCGCGGATCAGGTCCAGTTGTTTTTCCTTTTCCCACCCCCGTGCGTTGGCGTAGGTGCCGGTATGGATTTCCACAAAATCGGCCCCCACGTCCCGGCAACTTCTTATCTGCTCTTCGACAGGCTCCACGAACAAAGAGACGACGATGCCCAGTTTTTTCATTTGGGCGATTTTGCCTTTCAGGTCACTTTGCAAGCCGAGCACGTTCAGGCCGCCTTCGGTGGTGAGTTCCTCGCGTTTTTCCGGCACCAGGGTGACGATGTCGGGCACCAGGTTGCAGGCGATGTCGACCATTTCGTCGGTGGCGGCCATTTCCATGTCGAGCCGGGTCTTGACGGTTTTTTTAAGCAGTATCAAGTCCCGGTCCTGAATGTGCCGCCGGTCTTCCCGCAGGTGGCAGACGATGCTGTCCGCCCCGGCCATTTCGCACATGGCCGCTGCGGTCACCGGGTCGGGCTCGACCCCGCCACGGGCCTGCCGGATGGTGGCCACATGATCCACATTGACGCCTAAGTTTGCCATGTTGCTTTCCTTGTGCTGGCCGGACGGGTCCGGCATCGAAGTGATCTGTATTATCGCAAACGCCTGCGGGATGGGGCAATCGAAGCGCCGGGTCCGGTATACTCACGGGCGATCCTGCACTGAATAAGCCGACCGCACAAGGGAAGGACATTGTCATGGGCCGAATAGGGCTGTGGTTGAGTCTGGGGCTGGTATTGCTTACGGTCGGGTGCGCCAAGCCGCCGCCTGCGGCGCTACTGGCTTACGGGGGGAGTCAGGGCGGGGTGCAGTTCATGGTGGCCCCGAATGATGCTCAGGTGTTTGTGGATGCCGAATACAAGGGGCTGGTCCGCGATTTTCAGGGGGATCGGGTTCTGTGGCTGCTCCGCGGGCTGCACGCGGTGGAGATTCGCCGGGACGGCTACCTGACGTTCTTCCGGCAGATACAGACCAGCCTCGGTCTGGTAGAGATTTTCGTGTTTACCATGCAGCCGGACGGCGAGGTAAGAACCAGCGTCGATGACCCGAGGCGGCGCTAGGGCGCCGCCGGGGCGTCAGACCCGGGTGTGTTCCTGCACCATCTGGCCGATGATCGTCAACAACTGGCTTGGGTCGAACGGCTTGTAGATCACCGCGTCCGGCTGGGCGAACTCCTCGAACATTTTTTCTCTGGCCGGATCGTGATCCAGCTTACGGGCGGTCAACAGCACCACCTTCATGTGCATGGGCAACAACCCGCGCACCTGGGCGTCACGAATGCGCCGGGAGACACGGTAGCCGTTCTCCTTGGGCATCATCACGTCCAACAGCACCAGATCCGGCCGGAATGAGTGGGCCGCGCCAATGCCTTCGTGGCCGTTGGCGGCGCATACCACCTCGTAGCCTGCGCCCTCCAGCAGATAGCCCACCGACTCCCGCAGGTCGGGCTCGTCGTCCACAATCAGAATCTTGTAACCCATCGTCTATCCTCCCGCTTTGATTTTCCCTCCGGGACGCGGCTCCAGTACCCCTACCGTGGCCCGTGCCCTCGCCAATGCCTCGCGGAACGTTTCCGCGGGGTCAGGAAGGGTCCACCCACCCCTTATCGGTTGCCCCCCCTTTTGTCTGGACAACTGTTTTCGGGCCACCCGCTCAAGCAGGGCCGTGGCCCCCTCGTTACCGCCCTCAAGTACGCCGACAATGCGGCGATCCGTCTCGGATTCCACAAACAGCCAGCCGGGCCGGGACGAGCGCAGGCAGGTTTTGGCTGCCCGGGCAAAGGTGGCGTCATTTTCGGCCTCAATGACCACCAGCGCCGGTTCCGCCTGTTTCTGATGGAAACGGCGGATGGCCTCGCTGCCTGCCAGCAACCGGGCGTTGTCGGCACTCAGGATCGGCAGCCGCAGGGACAGACGAATACCGGCGTCGCCTGCCGACTCGGCCCACACCACGCCGCCGTGGGTTTCGGCGATGCGGCGGCAGATGGCCAGCCCCAGACCGAACTCCCGGCAGTCGTGAGAAATTTCGCCCTCTCCCGGTGAAAAGCTGTTGAACAACTCCACGGTCAGGTCGTCCGGCACCACGGGACCGGCATCTTCCACCCGCACCTCCAGCCAGCCTTCCGGATCGTCCGGCAGGGCAGGCGCGGGCAGGGGGCCGTCGGTCAGTTCCACTTCCCGCCAGTCGGCAAGCTGTTCGGCCTCCACCTGCACCGCGCCGCCCGACGGGGTGCGCTTGACGGCGTTGCCCACCAGATTGGTAATAATCTGGGTCAGACGGGCGTCATCGGCCTGCATGACAGGCAGCGTGCCGGGGAGCAAAACATTGACGCGAATCCCCGCTTCGGCGGCGTCCGCCTGGTGCCCCTGCACCGCATTGTGGATGCAGGTGGCGGGGTTGACGGATTCAAACGCGGGGGTCAGTTGCCGGGTTTCCAGCTTGGTGAAATCGAGCAAATCTTCCGCCAGGGAAGACAGACGGCGGATGTTGCGGCTCGCCATGTCCAGAAAACGGTCGGCGTGGTCGGAGGTGTCGCCGATCTCCCGTTCCAGCAGATGCACGGCGGTGCGGATGGCGGTGAGCGGCGTGCGGATCTCGTGGGCGGCCAGGGCGATGAATTCACTTTTTGCCCGGTCCAGCCGGGCCAGTTCCCGGTTGGCCCGCGCCAGGGCACGGGCGTGCTGCATCAGCACGTCGCGCTGGCGGGAAATTTCTCCCTGATCCGTATGCCGTCCGGTGATTTCTTCCAGCACTTCCAGCATCAAATCCGGGTCGGCGGTGGACAGGGGCACCTGGGTGAGCAGATATACCCGCCCGGAGCCGATGTCGGTTACCTGGGCCATGTTCTGCGGTCCGGGGGGGTCTTCCGGATAGTCGGACAGGGTTTCCGGGGCCACCCGCGCGTGCACCGGGTTGCGGTAGCGAAACTCGCCGTCCCGGGTCCGCACGGCCACACCCACGTGCAGCATTTCCAGCGCTGCCGCACACCACGGCAGCTCGTTTTTTTGGGCCAGGGCGGACAGGGCGTCGCCCAGCGCCTCCGGCGGTACCTCGTCCAGACAGATCACATCGGTGGCCCCCACCTTGGTGCACAGGGCGGCAAGCGACAGGCGACGACCGGTGTACAGGGCCACCACCGGCTGTCCGGGGGCGGCGGCGTCGGCCATGGAGGCCAGCTCCCCCAACCCGTGGGAATCGGTGACCGCCACCAGTACCGTGGCACCCGTGGTTTCTGTGTGGGACGCAGGTTCCAGAGGGGTTGCCGGGACCGGCAGGGTCTCCAGCGCCCGGCGGTATGCTTTGGGCAAACGCTTGGGCCCCGCGATCAGATAAGCTTGTGGTGGCTCGGGGATATACAGATCATCTGAATTGTTTACGGACTTCATGCCGTACCTATCGGTAAAATAGCGGAAACGGTGAGCCGTTTGCGGTGCCATCCGGGCGCTAAAAAAACGGTGTGACAGGACAAATCAAGCGGAAACGGAGGGTTATGGTCAGGGTGCGTACAGGTCGGGATTTGGTGGTGGACACCGGCTTTCTGGTGGATGTGGAGGATATTTCTGCGGCAAGCTGGGACGCCCTGTTTGAGCGTCTGGCCCCGCTGCCCGCGCCTCTGGTTGTGGAGGTGGGGTTTGGCAACGGCATGAAACTGGTCGAAATGGCGATGGCCCGGCCAGAGGTGAACTTCGTCGGCATCGAACTGTACGGCAAGGGCATCGTCAAGCTTTCCCGCCGTCTGGAGCGGGAGAACGTGGGCAACGTGCGGATTGTTCGGGGCGAGGCGTACAAGGTGCTTTCCACCTGTTTTGCCGACGGGCAGATTGCCGAGGTGCATATCAACTTTCCCGATCCGTGGCCCAAACTGCGCCATCACAAACGCCGGTTTGTGGTGCCGTCTTTGCCGGTACTGCTGTGCCGCAAGGTGCGCCGGGGGGGGCGGGTGTTCATGGCCACCGATTTTGACTGCTATGCATTCCAGATGCGGGATGTGTTTGAGGCCCATCCGGGGTTTGTGAACATGGAAGGGCGGCACCGGTTTATCTATAAAATACCGGGGCGCATCGAAACCAAGTACGAGCGCAAGTTTGCCGCCCTGGGGGCCACTATTCGCTATCTTCACTACCGGCGGATCGGGTCTTGACGCCGGCATCAAAACAGCTGGTCGCGCAGATTGCGGGCGAGATTAAACGGGACGGTCCGATCCCGTTTGCGCGTTTTATGGAACTGGCCCTGTACACGCCGAAGCTGGGGTATTACACCGGCGGACGCACCAAAATTGGCAAGAATGGCGATTTTTATACCAGCCTGGATGTGCACCCGGTATTCGGCCAGTTGATTGCCGCACAGATTGTCGAAATGGGCGCACTGCTCCCGGACGGCCCGTACACGGTGGTGGAGATGGGGGCGGGCAAGGGGTTGCTGGCCTACGATATTTTGCGTACCGTCCGGGCCGCAGATCGTGCGCTGTTTGACCGGCTTGTCTATCGGATTGTGGACATCTCTCCCGATCTGATCTCCCGGCAGAAAAAACTGCTGGCCGAATTTGCCGAGCAAACCTGCTGGCATACCGATCTGGACGGGATGGATCCGGTGGACGGCGTGTTTGTTTCCAACGAACTGGTGGACTCGTTGCCCCACCATCAGGTGGTGACCGAAAAAGGCGCCCTGAGAGAGGTGTTTGTGGATTACCGTGGCGGCCGGCTTGTCGAGCACATCGGGGATCTGTCCACGGGTGAGATTTCCCGTTATTTTGAGCGCTACAAGGTGACGTTTCCGGATCAGTACCGCACCGAGGTCAACCTGGCTGCGGGATCGTGGATTACAGCGGTTTCGGAGCGCCTGAACAGAGGGCACGTGCTGACGATTGATTATGGCTATCCGGCGGATGTTTATTATCGACCGGATCGAAAAACGGGCACGTTTTTGTGCTACCACGAACACAAGGTAAGCGAAAATCCGTATGTGCGGGTGGGGTTACAGGACCTGACTGCCCATGTGGATTTTTCCGCGCTTTCCGATGCGGGAAAAAAGGCGGGGCTGACCCCCGTGGCATTTACCGATCAGGCCCATTTTCTGGTGGGCCTGGGCATTACCCGAATGATGGATCAGGTGCTTGCGCGGGACGGGGGCGACCCGGAAAAATCGGACGAGTTTTGCGCCATGCGAAAACTCATGGACCCGAACGGAATGGGCCGCGCATTCAAGGTGTTGTTGCAGGAAAAGAATGTGCCCTCTGCCGAGCTTTCCGGGTTCCGTTTTGCGGCGCACTCAATCAGCGATATCGACGGCTAGAAAGGTTCCTTTTTATCTGATCTGTATTCGATGATGGCGGCCTTTTTTTCCGGTTGACACGGGAGCGAATTGTGCACCACCATTACACGCTTGTTTTTTAGCTGGGGGGTCCGCAGTATTTTTCGTGATTTTTGTTGTCGCATATATGGTATGAATTTGATTAACCGGGAGGACACCCAGAATGGCCAGACGATCCGTAAATGTTGAACTTGAAGAGGTGCCGCTGAATACCCGTTTTCGCAAATATGCGGGCGGACGGCGGGTGAAGGTGCGCGAGCGCGCCAAGATCGAGGTGGTGCAGGTAGATCAGGAAAAGTTTGGCGTGACCGTCAAGCGCGGGATCACCTCCGTAAAAAAAGGCACCGTAAACGGGGCCAGCCTGACCGTGGCATCGGTCCGGGCCGCCGTGCGGCGCGACATCAAGGCGGGCCGGTACGATACGGCGCTGTTTGAAGACTACGACCGGATTCAGGCCGCAAAGAAGGCCAAAAAGAAATAACCGGTGCGGATATTTGCGGCCACCGGGTGCCACGGCATCCGGTGGCCTTTTTTGCGGCGCTGTCTCCCGGTCACACCGGACGCGGGAGTTGACGCCGGTGTGCCTTCGTCCATAGCATTGCCGTTGTCATGAGTAAGAAATTTGTCCATGTCTGTGCGCTGGTGCTTTTTGTGCTGGGCCTTTCCGGGTGCGGCGGCCATCGTTCAGATACGGCGAGAGCCGCCGCGGTGGCAGAGCAGGCCACAGCGGTCATGCAGGTGCTGCTGACCATGGAAAAAGGGCTGCAGCAGCGAGATGCAACCGCCCTGTCCGCTCTGTGGGAACCGGGCTTGCGCTCCGAAGCGCGGGCGCGGATGGCCCAGGCATTTGCCGCGGCGGGCGCGGGCCAGTTTGAGCTGACACTCGAACTTGCCGGGCTGCGTACCTTCGGCGAGCGCATGCTGGCGCGGGTGGTGTGGCACGGCGTGCGTGCCGGTACCGAGGCCGCAGGCCAACTGCAACTGGAGATGGCTGCCGGTGACCCGCCCCTTATTCTGGCGCTTTACGGAAACGACCCGGTCACGGGTGAGACCATCCATCCGGCGGGTCCATAAAAACCCGCGGGCGCCGGTGAAACCGCACCGGGAAGGTGCACGGCCCTGGCACGACTCTAATTGTTTAATGTATTGTTGATAAATCTGAGTGTGGGTGGCGGCGCGGTGTTCGTTTAAGGAGAGGTCATACACACAGCAATGCAAACAGCGCAAGTTGATTACCTGGTGATTGGTGGCGGCGTCGCGGGGCTGGAGGCCGCTATTGCCCTGTCGGACCACGGTGAGGTGATCGTGGTCAACAAGGGCGGCGGGTGCTCCGCCATGGCCCAGGGTGGCGTGGCCGTGGCCCTGACTGCCGACGATACCGAGCGGCTGCACCTGGAAGACACCCTGCACGCGGGCAAGGGAAAGTGTGATGCGGACACGGTGCGCGTCATGGTGCGGGAAGGGCCTGAGCGCATTGACGACCTGATCCGCTGGGGTGCCCGCTTCGACCGGGACCGGCTTGGAGAATTTGCCCTGGCCCGGGAAGGTGCCCACAGCCGCCGCCGTATTTTGCGTGCCGGAGGCGATGCCACCGGTCGGGAGATTGTCCGGGCGCTTGAGCTTGAGGCCCGCGCCCGCCCGTCGATCTCGTGGCGGGAAGATCATTTTGCCTCCGAACTGCTGCTGGACGACAACCGTTGCGTTGGCATGCTGCTGCTCCCCAACGGGCTCGGCGAGCCGGTGGTGGTGTCTGCCCGCGCGGTGCTGATGGCGTCCGGTGGGGCGGGGCAGGTATACCGGCGCACCAGCAACCCGGAAACCGCCACCGGCGACGGCATTGCCATGGCCGCACGGGTGGGGGTCAGTTTGCGGCACATGGAGTTTGTGCAGTTTCACCCCACCATGCTTGCGGGGGGAGCGCATCCGTCTTTCCTGCTGTCCGAGGCCCTGCGCGGCGAAGGAGGAACCTTGCTGAACGCGCACGGCGAGGCATTCATGACCCGCTATCATCCGGATGGCGACCTGGCCCCCAGAGACGACGTGGCGCGGGCCATCTGGCAGGAAATGGAAAGTGACAAGGCCGATCACGTCTACCTGGACATGACCGCCCTTTCGGCAGATAAGCTGAAGCGCCGCTTTCCCACCATCATGAGTACCTGCGCCGAGCACGGCATTGACCTGGCGACTACCCTGGCACCGGTGGCGCCGGGTGCCCACTTTTTGATGGGCGGCGTACGCGTGGATCGTTCCGGTCGTTCCGGAATTACCGGCCTGTACGCCATGGGCGAGGTGGCCTGTTCGGGGGTGCACGGCGCCAACCGGCTGGCCAGCAATTCGCTGCTCGAGGCGCTGGTGTTCGGTGCCCGTGCGGGATCTGCCGCCGCAGCGTACGTGCGCCGGTCGGAACCCGTGTCCGCCGCAGTCGCAATGAGTGCGGCCGAGCGCATCGTATCGCGCAGGCAATCGGTTGATCGCAAAATAATTAAGCGATTGCGCGGGACATTACAGTGTATGATGTGGGAACATGTGGGGGTAGTGCGTGATGGCGCGGGCCTTTCCGGGACATTGTCCTGGATACGGGAGCAGTTGGCCGGGATGCCGTACGACCCCCTGGATCGGGAGACGATGGAATGTCTCAATCTGCTGACAGTAGCCCGGGCCATCACCCAGGCGGCGCTGGACAGGCGTCACGGGGTCGGGGCGCATTACAGGACCGATAGCAGTCAGCTGGAGAATGCAACGGCATTTGCCGGGTGAGAGGGAGGATGTGACTGTGAGTGAAATGCTTGAATCAGCAAAGGTGGACGTTGCCGGGCACTCTCTGGAGATGCTGGTGGCAGAAAAGGTGCGTGGGTTTGTGCAGGCCATGGCCAGCGCGGATCAGACCGGCCTTTACCACATGCTGCTGGCCGAGTTTGAACGGCCGTTGATCGCCATTGCGCTGGAGGAAACCCGGGGAAACCAGGTGGCTGCTGCGCGTCTGTTGGGGATCAATCGCAACACCTTGCGGAAAAAAATCGGTGAGTTGGGCATTACCGTTGCCCGCCGCCGGGGCCGCCCGCCACGTATCGACGTGGAAGCGGAAAAACAGGCCAGCGCCAGCGCCGGCTAGGGGCACCGCGCTCCGATTTCGTTTTTGGCCCTTTTTTGGGCCTCCCATTTTATTGATACAACGCCTGCACCCGTGGTGCGTGGGGCGGGGTATGCCCTTTTTCGGCAGCGTGGCCGACGCGCATATTTTTGCACTTTGGCGGTTTCCGTTGTTGACCGGCTGTGAAACTCCCCTCGATAATCGTTGATGCAAGGCTACGTATCATCGACTGGCTCCGGGGTGCCTCCCTGCGGGCCGTGTTATAGACGAGAGGTGTTTCATGTCTCAAGCGGCAATGAAGTCGGAAGAAAAGCCCAAAAAGGACCTGGAAACCTGTCTTGCCGAAACGGCCGTGTTCGTGCAAAAGGTGGTGGACCGGTTCGATATCAAGTTCAACCCGGATGCCGAGATCAACGAAGGCATCATCCAGGGGCTGGCGCGTAACCAGCACCTGCATGGGCGTCGCTACTGTCCGTGCTTCATTATCCAGAACGACAAAGCGATTGACCGTATCTGTCCGTGCAAACCGGGGCTGAAAGAAGAGATTCCCCGGGACGGCCACTGCCACTGCGGCATCTTTTGCGCCCCCGACTACCAGGGGGAACCGTACACACCGAGCGCGGCAGGGTAGGCGATGTATATCGCCATGAACCGCTTTCGGGTGCGGGAAGGCCAGGGCCAGGTGTTCGAATCGGCCTGGAAGACGCGGGACAGCCACCTGGATCAGGTGCCCGGCTTTATTCGCTTTCAGTTGCTGAAAGGGACGGACGGCACCTACGTTTCCCACACCAATTGGGAGAGCCGGGAGGCGTTTGTGAACTGGACTGAATCGGAAGCGTTTGCCCGCGCGCACCGGAGCGGATTGCCCGACGGTGTGCTTGCGGGACCGCCCGGGCTGGACTGTTTCGAAGTGGTCATTACCGAGGAGGCGGGTGGCCCGAAGCGGCCGGCCAAAACCTCCGGGTAACCTTTGTGCGGAGGGTTCGCGCCCGGTTCCACAAAGGCAGTTCGTGGGCGTTGGGATTGACAGGAAGAGGGCGGTTTCGTATGATTCCGCTCCTTAGCTAGGACAATAAGGGCCTGTCAATTTACCTTTAGGGGCGCAAGTTTTGTGGCGTTCAAGAGGGAGTTTTTTGTGACGACCGACTTTGTACCAACCGACTATCTGCCGGTGCTCATCTTTTTTGTGATGGCCGGCGCCTTCGGTTTTATCACCCTGATGCTCGGGCCGTTCGTACGCCCGTCGTCTCCGTATCGGGAAAAACTGTTGCCGTACGAGTGCGGGGCACCCCCGGTCTCGGATGCCCGGCAACCGTTCCCGATGCGCTACTACATCATCGCCATGCTGTTTGTGTTGTTCGATATCGAAGCAGTGTTCATGTATCCGTGGGCGGTGGTGTTCAACCAGATCGGTATTTACGGGCTGGTGGAGATGATCCTGTTTATCACCATTCTATTTGTTGGCTACGCCTATGCGTGGGGTAAGGGAGCTTTGGAATGGGACTGACGCGGGAATTTGATCCGGGGGTCATGACCACCACGGTCGACTCGGCGGTAAACTGGGCCAGAAAAAGCGCCCTGTGGCCGATGACCTTCGGTCTGGCCTGTTGCGCCATTGAAATGATTGCGGTGGTGGCGGCCCGGTACGATGTGGACCGGTTCGGCGCCGGGGTGTTCCGGGGCTCTCCGAGGCAGTCCGACCTGATGATTGTGGCGGGCACCCTGACCCGCAAAATGGCCCCGGTGGTGCGGCGCATCTACGATCAGATGCCAGAGCCGCGCTATGTGATCGCCATGGGTTCCTGCGCCACTTCCGGCAACGTGTACAACACCTATTCGGTGGTGCAGGGGGTCGATCAGATCATTCCCGTGGATGTATATATCGCCGGTTGTCCGCCCCGTCCGGAGGCACTGATGGACGGTATTTTCATGCTCCAGAAAAAGATCATGGAGCAGAAGGTGTTTGCGAGGTAAAAACCGATGCCAGCCAAAACCAACCCAATCGTAAAAAAGCTCAAGACGGCGTTTCCCAAGATGGTCGTCTCCCACAAAATTTTTGCCGGGGAGCCGTACATCACCGTCAAAAAAGAGGGGCTGCTGGATATCTGCAAGCTGCTCAAAAAGGACAAGGAACTGGACTTCGACTATCCGGTCGAAGTGACCGCGGTGGACTACCCGGACGATGCGGAGCGCTTTGAGGTCATCCACGTATTCTGGTCCGTGGAGCACCGGCATCGGGTGATCCTGAAAACCCGCGTGACCGAGGACGACCCGTCGATTGATTCCGTGGTGAGCCTGTGGAAAGGCGCCAACTTCATGGAACGCGAAACCTACGACATGTTCGGCATCACCTTCACGGGCCACCCGGACCACCGGCGCATCCTCATGACCGATGATTTTGAAGGCTGGCCGCTACGCAAGGACTTCCCTATCGAGGGCAAAGGCTGGCGCGAAAACTACGACTTTATCCCGCAGATCGGAGACTGACCCGGCCATGCAGACCACTGAGTATCTCTGGGATCCGGAGAGCGTAACCGAGGACGAGGAGCTCCCCCTCCTGCGTACCGAAAAACTGATGCTCAACATGGGCCCCCAGCACCCGGCCACCCACGGCGTGCTGCAAGTGATTCTGGAGCTGGAAGGGGAAAAGATCCTCAAGGCCACGCCGCATCTGGGCTACCTGCACCGGGGCACGGAAAAAATTGCCGAGGCGGGCACCTATCAGCAGGTGATCCCGCTCACCGACCGGCTCGACTACATCTGCTCCCTCGCCAACAACTGGGCCTATGTGCGGGCGGTGGAAAAGCTGATGCAGGTAGAAGTGCCGGAACGGGCCGAATGGCTGCGCACCCTGACGGCGGAGCTGTCCCGGATTGCCGGGCACCTGTTCTGGCTGGGCACCCAGGCGCTGGATATCGGCGCCATGACGGTGTTCTTTTACACCTTCCGCGAGCGGGAAGTGCTCATGGACGTGTTCGAGCGCCTGTGCGGCGCGCGCCTGACCCACAGCTACATGCGCGTGGGTGGCGTGGAGAACGATATCGACGACTGGTGCCTGAACGAAGTGCGGAAGTTCCTGACCACTTTCCAGGCCCGTATTGACGAGTACGACATCCTGCTCCAGGACAACCGCATCTGGAAACGCCGCACCAAAGACATTGCGATCATCACCGCTGAGGATGCCGTCAGCTTTGGCCTGTCCGGCCCGTCGGTGCGCGGCTCCGGGGTCTACTACGATTTAAGAAAGTGTGATCCGTACGGCTGGTACGACAAGCTGGAGTTCGAAGTGCCGCTGGGCAAAAATGGCGACACCTACGACCGGTACTACATCCGCGTGCGCGAGATGGAGCAGTCGGCGCACATGGTGGCCCAACTGCTGGAGATGGCCCCGGAAGGGCCAATCATGACCGAAGACCCCAAGCTCAAGCGCCCGGACAAGGTGCTGGTGAACATAAGCATGGAGGCCATGATCCAGCACTTCAAGGTGGTCTGCCACGGGTTCGACGTGCCGGCGGGAGAAGTCTACTGCGGCACCGAATGCCCCAAGGGGGAACTGGGCTTCTATATTGTTTCCGACGGCACCGGCAACCCGTACCGGCTCAAGATTCGCGCCCCGTCGTTTGTGCATATGGGTGCCCTCGACCACATGTCCCGCGGGTACATGATTGCGGACATCGTCACCGTGTTCGGCAGCTACGACGTGGTGATGGGCGAGTGCGACCGGTAACGAAGGAATTATTGATATGAACGCCAAAGCCAAAGTCAAAAAGAAAAAGCAGGAAGAGGAAATCGATCTCACCCGCGCCTGCGAACTGGCGGAAGAAGAGTACGGCACCCAGGGGCCGGTGATCCGCGTCTTGCAGAAAGTGCAGGCGGAGTACGGCTTCATTCCGCCCGAGTTTTTACCGGAGATGAGCGAGATTCTGGAAGTGCCTCTGGCCAGAATTTATGGGGCGTTGACCTTCTATTCCCAGTTCTATACAGCGCCGAGAGGGAAATATATTCTCAAGGTCTGTGTGGGAACCGCCTGCCACGTGCAGGGGTCCAAAGACATCCTCGATCGTCTGAAAGCCGATCTGGGATTGGGTTCGGGGGAGACCAGCGAAGACATGATGTTCACGCTTGAGCCTGTGGCGTGCATCGGGTCCTGTGGCCTTGCCCCATTATGTTTGATCAATACCGAAACGGCAGCGCATGTGACGCCCGCCCAGATGGCCGACAAGGTTCAGGCCATTGCGGATCGGGAGTCGGCCTGAACTGGCCGTCCGGGAGGAATAATCGCCATGGCGAATGAAAAGAAAGACGGCGGGGGGGCCGCAGTGATGGACGCACCCGCGTCCAAAAATACCGATGGCACGCTGTCGGTCATGCCGAAAAAATATGTGCCGTGGCCGAAAGGCTCGGACAAACCGCGCATCTGGATCGGCAAAGGTACCTGCGGCACCGCTGCGGGAGCCGGTGCTCTGGAAGAGGAAATCCGGGCCTGGCTCAAGGAGCACAAGCTGGAGGCGGATATTTTTCCCACCGGCTGTGTGGGCATGTGCCACAACGAGCCGCTGGTGGACATTCAGATCAAGGGCCGCTCCCGGGTCTGTTACAAGAAGGTTTCTTCCAAGAACCTGGCCCAGATTCTCACCGACCACCTGACCAAGGGCGAAGTGTCGAAACGCGCCGCCTTCGGTCAGTTGACCAACCCGGATGAAAAGCAGAAGCCGTACGACGGCATTCCCGATTTTCATGAGGCGCCGTTCTTCGAGCATCAGGTCAAGATCGTCATGCAGCGCTGCGGCGTGATCGACTACAACTCGATTGATGACTACATCGCCACGGGTGGATACGAGGGGCTCAAGAAAACGGTCTCCATCAGTTCCGATGAAGTGATCGACGAGCTGAAAAAATCGGGCCTTCGGGGCCGGGGCGGGGCGGGCTTTCCCACCTGGATGAAGTGGAAATTCGCCCGGGATGCGGAATCCACCCCCAAATACATCGTCTGCAATGCCGACGAGGGCGATCCGGGCGCGTTCATGGACCGGGCGGTGCTGGAGGGGGATCCCCACTCGGTGATCGAGGGCATGATCATCGCCGGTGTCGCCATTGGCGCCACCCACGGCTATATCTACTGCCGGGCCGAATATCCGCTGGCCATCGAAATTCTGAACCGGGGGCTGGCGCAGGCGCGGGAAAAAGGGTTCCTGGGCGAAGACATCATGGGTTCCGGCCACTCCCTGGACATCATCATCAAGGAGGGCGCGGGGGCCTACGTGTGCGGCGAAGAAATGGCGCTGCTCAACTCCATCATGGGTGAGCGCGGCATGCCGGTGATCAAGCCGCCGTTCCCGGCTACCCACGGGGTGTGGGGCAAACCCACCAACATCAATAATGTGGAAACGTTCGCCAACGTGGCCGAAATCATCAGGAACGGCGGCGACTGGTACGCCGGTTGGGGTTCCGAAACCACCAAGGGCACCAAAACCTTTGCCCTTACCGGCAAGATCAAGCGTCCGGGGCTGGTGGAGGTGCCGGCGGGCACCACCATCCGGCGGCTGGTAGAAGAGATCGGCGGCGGCATGACCCTCAAAAAAGTTGGATTTAAAGCCGCCCAGTTCGGCGGTCCGTCCGGCGGCTGTCTGCCCGAAGAGTTCATGGAAACCGGCATTGACTACGAGTCGCTCAACTCCGGCGGCGCCATCATGGGTTCCGGCGGGGTGGTGGTGCTGGACGAGTACAACTGCATGGTGGACACGGCCCGCTTCTTTATGGAATTTACCGTGGACGAGTCGTGCGGCAAGTGCACCCCGTGCCGGGACGGTACAGCCCTGATGCTGCAAATGCTGGAGCGCATCACCCGCGGCGAAGGCAAGATGGAAGACATTGAAAAGCTGGAGCAGATCTCCGGCTTTACCAAAGCCAATTCCCTGTGCGGTCTGGGGCAGGTGGCGCCCAACCCGGTGCTGACGACGATCCGCTACTTCCGCGACGAAATGGAAGAGCACATCATCGAAAGAAAGTGCCGGGCGCACTCCTGCGACGACCTGATCGAGTACATCGTGCTGGACGACAAATGCACCACCTGCGGGCTGTGCAAGCCGCCGTGCCCCACCGATGCGCTGGAGTGGGAAAAGAAGAGCGTGGCGTTTATCAACCACGAGACGTGCATCCGCTGCAAGGCGTGCGTGATGGCCTGTCCGTTCCTGGCGATCAAATGATCCCGGTGCAGCACAGGCAATTTGAGAGAGGCGTTCGATGAGCCCGACCACGAAGGTTGACACCATTACGGTGACCATCAATGGCCAGACCATTGATGTGCCCAAGGGAACCCGCATCATTCAGGCGGCCGAACAGCTGGGGATCGAAATCCCCACCTTCTGCTATCACCCGCGCATGCAGCCCCAGGCCGCCTGCCGCATCTGCACGGTGGAGGTCACCAAGCCCATGAACAAGATGTTCATGGCCTGCTCCACCGAAATGATGGACGGCATGGAGGTAGAGACCGACTCCGAGCGCACCCGGCAGGATCGCCGGACCAACCTGGACCTGCTGCTCACCCAGCATCCGCTGGACTGCCCGGTATGCGACAAGGGCGGCGAGTGCAAACTGCAGGATTATTCGGTCAAGTACGGCTCTTCCGAAAACCCGTTCGTCACCCAGCGCAAGGACTACCCGGAAGACGTGCGCTCGACGCTGCTGGACTTCAACAGCAACCGCTGCATTCTGTGCGGTGCCTGCATCCAGGTGTGCAGCGACATCCAGCAGGTGGACGCCATCGGCTTTTCCAAGCGCGGTTTCATTACCGTGGTGGGTGCGCCCATGGGCGAAGCGCTGGACTGCGAATTCTGCGGCCAGTGCATGGACGTCTGTCCGGTGGGGGCCATCACCAGCCGCTTCTCCAAGTACAAGTTCCGTCCGTGGCAGGAAGAGACCACCTTGACCACCTGCACCTACTGCGGGTGCGGCTGCCAGTACGAACTGCGTAGCATGGACGGCGAAACCTCCCGGGTGACCCCGGTGGAAGGGGTGGGTCCGGGCCAGGGTTCCCTGTGCGTGCGCGGCCATTTTGGCTTCCACTTTATGGAAGACGAACGCCGCCTGACCCAGCCGCTGGTGCGCCGGGGCGACAAACTGGTGGAAGCCAGTTGGGAAGATGCCTTCGCCGAGGCGGCCCGCGGCCTGTCTGCCGCCAAGGCCGACAAGGGCGGGGACGGCATCGCCGGCTTTGTCGGCGGACGTCTGGCCAACGAAGAGATTTACCTGTTCACCCGCCTGATCCGCAACGTGCTGGAATCGTCCAACGTGGATTCCACCCTGCGCTACGGTGCCATCAACGGCGTGACCGTCATGCGCGACGCCGTGGGCACGGTGGGCATGATGAACAGCTTTAACGACATCCGGCAAGCCGATGCGGTGTTGCTGGTCGGCTCCGACATCACCCGTGAAGCCCCCATCTGCGGGCTGGCGGTCAAGGAGTCCATGCAGCGCCACGGCGGCCAGGTGTTTACCGTCGATTCCATGAAGACCGAGATCATGAAGCTGGGCAAGGCCCGGCTGGTGATCACACCGGGCAGCGAGGTGGCGGTCATCAAGGGGCTGGTCAAGGCCGTGGTGGACGAAGGGCTGATCGACCCGGAGGTGGCCAAAAACCACCCGGAGGCCGTGGCCGCCATCCGCAACGAACTGTCCGGCACCTACAAGGAAATTGAAACCCCCACCGGCCTGTCCAAAGACGACATCATCGCCACGGCCCGTGCATTTGCGGGGGCCAAAAACGGCATCATTCTGGCGGGTCCCAGGGTCACCGGCGGCATCAAGGGCGCAAGCGCCATGGCCATGCTGGTAGATCTGGCCCTGCTGACCGGCAACCTGAACGGGGGTGGCGGCGGCGTAAACGCGCTCACCAACGAGAACAACGAACTGGGGCTGGCGCTGATGGGTGCCGCACCCGAGTTGTTGCCCGGCGGGGTGGCGTGGGAGAGTGAGGAAGCCCGCGCCCGGCTGGCTGCCGCCTGGAGCTGCGATCTGCCCGAGTTTTCCGGTATGCACCTCTCCGGCATGCTGGACGGCATGAAGGAAGGGCGCATCACCGCCGCACTGGTGGCAGGCACCGATCCGGTGGGCTCGCTGCCTGCGAGCATGGGCGCGGCCGCCGCATTTGGCGCGGTGGGCTTTCTGGTGGTGCAGGACCTGTTTTTAACCGACACCGCCAAACAGGCCGACGTGATCTTCCCGGCGGCAAGCTACGCCGAAAAGTCGGGCACGTTCACCAACATGGAAGGCAACACCCAGGAGATTCGTCCGGCCATCCGGCCTGCCGGCAAGTCCAGGCCGGACTGGGAGATCATCTCCGGTATCGCCGGGGCCCTGAATTTCCCGCTGGCCTACGGCGGCGTGGAGGAAATTCGCGCCGAAATTGGCACCTTGGTGCCGCAGGTGGCCAAGACCGGCCTTGCCAACGCCGACCGGGGGCACGAGCATACTGCCGCCCTGTCCGCTTACCTGAAGGCCGGGTACCTCACGAACATGGAGTATCGCTACGACCTGCCCGCGAAGCTCAACGCCGCCTCCGAGCACGAAATGCATCTGTATGTGGGCGACAGCCTGTACCACTCCGGTTCCATGACCACCTACAACTGGGGGCTCATGAAAATCGACCATGCGGACCGGCTGTTGATGAATCCCAGAGAGGCCAGAAAACTCGGCATCAAGGATGGCGGCCGGGTAAAACTGACCTCCGAGAGTGGCAAGGCCAATGTGCAGGTGTCGCTGGACAGTCGGGTGATGCCCGGTACCCTGTTCTATCCCAAGCATGTGGCGGGCAACCCGGTGCGTAATCTGGTGAAGACGACTGCAGGCAGTAACGAAGAAGGCAACGTGCCGCAGGTCCGCTTTACGCGGGTGAGTGTGGCGTCAGCCAGGTAATGGGAAAAGCCCGATGAACGAAGTGTTAAGGAACAGTCGCAGATGATGATCGAAACAGTCATCCTGGCGGTGGTGCAAATCGCCGCAGTCATGGGGGTGGTGCTGCTTTCCGTGGCCTACATGACCTATGCGGAACGCAAGGTGCTCTCGTTTATGCAGGACCGGTTGGGTCCCATGGAAGTGGGTCCGTACGGCTTGCTGCAGCCCATTGCCGACGGTTTGAAACTGTTCTTCAAGGAAGACATCATCCCGTCCGGGGCCAACAAGATTATTTTTGCCATCGCCCCGGTCATCTGTCTGGTGCCGGCCCTGATCGGGTTTGCGGTGATCCCGTTCAATGAAGAAACCTTCATTTTTGGCCAGTCCGTCGGCGTCATTGCCGACCTGAACGTGGGACTGCTCTATATTTTTGCCTTTGCCAGCGTGGGTGCCTACGGCGTGATCCTGGGCGGCTGGGCCTCCAACAGCAAATATGCACTGTTGGGCGGTTTGCGCTCCGGTGCCCAGATCATCAGCTACGAACTGGCCATGGGCTTTTCCATTATCGGCGTGCTGCTGCTGTCCGAAAGCCTGTCCCTGCGGTCCATCACCATGGCCCAGGACGGAGGGCTTTGGAACTGGCATATCTTCGTGCAGCCGGTGGCGTTTGTCTGCTTCATGATTGCCGCCGTGGCCGAGACCAACCGTCTGCCGTTCGATATGCCGGAAGCGGAATCGGAGTTGGTGGCGGGCTTCTTCACCGAATATTCGGGCATGCGCTTCTCGCTGTTCTTTCTGGCCGAATACGCCAACATGATTCTGGTGTGCTGCCTGGCCTCGATCCTGTTTCTGGGCGGCTACGAAGCACCGTTTGAATTTTTGAACTTCATCCCCGGCTTTGCCTGGTTGTTCATCAAGACCTGGTCATTGCTGTTCTTCTTCATCTGGATTCGCGGCACCTTCCCGCGGGTCCGTTTTGATCAATTGATGACGTTTGGCTGGAAGGTGTTGATTCCGGTCACCCTGGTCAACCTGCTGGTGACCGCCCTGGGCGTGTACATCTACAACAACTGATGCACACGGGAAAGCAAAGAGAATCCAAATGGGCCTGATACGAAACATATTCATGACCGAGCTTCTAAAGGGGATGAAGCTGGTCTTTTTACAGATGTTCAAGCCGTACGTCACCTTGCAGTACCCCCATGTGCGGCACGAAATTCCGGACGGCTACCGGGGCATCATGAGCCTGCTGCGCTACGAGGACGGTACCGAACGCTGCGTGGGCTGTAGTTTGTGCGAGGCGGCGTGCCCCTCCAACTGCATCAAGGTGGTGTCGGACGAGGTGCCGAACCAGCCGCTGGTGCGCTACGCCAAAGAGTATTACCTGGACATCACCCGCTGCATCTTCTGCGGCTTCTGCACCGAGGCGTGCCCGGTGGATGCGCTGGCCATGACCAAGGTGTACGAGGCGTCTGTGTACGACCGCGCTGAACTGATGTTCGACAAGAACAAGCTGTACCAGATGGGCGAACGCTATCTGGAAGACGGCAAGGCGTTCCTGTTCGCCCACAACATGGACGACGGCACCCTGCACCCACAGGAGGGGCTGGGCGACAACCGCTATGCGTTCCCGCCCATCGACATGGCCCACGGTGGCGAACAGCCGGAGCAGGTGGGGCTGACCGGCAAGGCACTGGAAACGGAGAAAGGCACGGCATGACCCAGATTATTTTTATTTATCTGGCCACCGTATGCGTGGTCTGCTCGGTGCTGACGGTCACCCTCAAGCATCCGGTCTACAACGTTATGTCGCTGTTGACCATGTTTTTCCATGTGGCCGGGCTGTACGTGCTGCTCAATGCAGAGTTTCTGGCGGTGGTGCAGATTGTCGTCTATGCGGGGGCCATTCTGGTGCTCTACCTGTTTGTGCTGATGCTGCTGAACCTGCGTAGCGAAGGCCGCCACATGCACCGCCAGTGGCCGTTTGCCATCCTGATTTTAGGGTCAGTGACCGCCATGCTGGTGGGGGCGTTGCAGGCGGGCGACTTTGGCGGCGGAGTGGTGGATCAGGCGGCCATGGCCATGTCGGAGCTGGGCAACACCGAAGCCATCGGCATGAAGCTCTATACCGACTACCTGTTGCCGTTCGAGGTGGCCTCTCTGGTGCTGTTGGTGGCCATGATCGGGGCCATCGTGCTGACCAAAAAAGAACTGATCGACGACCACGGAAAGGAGGGCGCATGATCCCGCTTTCAAGCTATGTGATCCTTTCGGCGGTGATCTTTTTCATCGGTGTGATCGGTGTGGTGACGCGCCGCAGCATCATCGTGATTCTGCTTTCCATCGAACTGATGCTAAACGCAGTGAACATCAACTTTGTGGCGTTTTCCCACTATCTGGGCGACATCACCGGGCAGATATTCGTGTTTTTCACCCTCACGGTGGCCGCGGCGGAAGTGGCGGTGGGGCTGGCGTTGTTAATTGCCATCTACCGGAACCGTCAGACGGTGAACGTGGAAGAACTGGATCTAATGAAATGGTAGGTCGGCCTTTTGTGTCGTCTTTTTGTGTGAACTGAGGATTTGAGAACGCCGTTATGCTGATCTATTACCTTATTCCCCTGTTGCCACTGATCTCGTTTGTGGTGGTGGGGCTGTTCCACAAGTGGATGCGAAATCAGGCGCACCTGATCTGTGTGCCGTTCGTGTTTGCCTCGCTGGGGCTTTCGATCAAGGTATTCATCGATGCCTTTAACGGCCACACGGTCTATCAGAACGTGTACGAATGGATTCCATCCGGTGCGTTCAGCGCCCATGTGGGCATCATGGTGGACCAGCTGACCGCCTCCATGCTGATTCTGGTGACCCTGGTGTCCAGCCTGGTGCACCTGTACACCGCAGGCTACATGAAGGGGGACGGGGGGTACGACCGGTTCTTCGCCTACATCTCCCTGTTCACCTTCTCGATGTTGACGCTGGTGATGAGCAACAACTTCCTGCAACTGTTCTTCGGTTGGGAGATGGTGGGGCTGTGCTCCTACCTGCTCATCGTTCACTGGTACGAAAAAAAGAGCGCCTGCAACGCCAGCTTCAAGGCGTTTATCCAGAACCGGGTGGGCGACTTTGGCTTTGCCCTGGGGATTTTGCTGATCTGGGTGACCACCGGCAGTGTGGATTTCAACACCGTGTTTGCGGCCATCGGTTCGCACTCGGAAGAGACCCTGTCGTTCCTCGGCACCGAGGTTCGGGTGGTCACCATGATCGCCCTGCTTCTGTTTGTGGGCGCGATGGGCAAGAGCGCCCAGTTTTTGCTGCACTCGTGGCTGCCGGACGCCATGGAAGGCCCCACGCCGATCAGTGCGCTGATCCACGCGGCCACCATGGTGACGGCGGGCATTTTTATGGTGTCCCGCTGCCATCCGATCTTCAACCTGTCGGAAGTCGCCATGATGACGGTGGCCATGGTGGGTGGCTTTACCGCCCTGTTTGGCGCCACCATCGCCATGACCCAGAACGACATCAAGAAGGTGGTGGCCTATTCCACCATGAGCCAGTTGGGCTACATGGTGATGGCCTGCGGCCTGGGGGCCTATGTGGCCGGCATGTTCCACCTGCTCACCCACGGCATCTTCAAGGCGCTGCTGTTTCTGGCGGCGGGCTCTGTCATTCACGCCCTGTCCGACGAGCAGGATATTCGCAAGATGGGGCAGGCAAAAAAATACATGCCCACCACCTACTGGACCATGCTCTGGGGCTCTCTGGCGCTGGCGGGGATCTTCCCGTTCGCCGGGTTCTTCTCCAAGGATGAAATCCTGTGGGAGGCGTTCAACATGGGTGCCTTCGGCAAGGGGCTGTGGCTGATCGGTATCATCGTCGCCTTCATGACCGCGTTTTACACCTTCCGGGTGTTCTACCTGGTCTTTTATGGCGACGACAACCTGAGTAAGGAGACCAAGGCCCATGCCCATGAGTCGCCCGCGACCATTACCACGCCGCTGGTGGTGCTGGCCATTGGTGCGCTGCTGGTGGGGTGGCTGGGGCAGCCGTTTGTGAAGGACCATAACTACGCCCACAAGTTTTTGAGCCCGGTGTTTACCAGTGAGGTGAGTGGCACCCCCGCATTACAGGCGGGACTGGGTTCCCGCGGGCTGGTGAGTGAGGCCGTTGCCGCCGATGCCGGGCACGACACGGACAGCCAGGGTGCTGTGGCCGGTGACAGCCACGCGGTCGCAGCCGATCACGGTGGCGGCCATGGCCACTATGCCCCTCACTGGGTGGAATATCTGCTGATGGCGCTCTCGCTGGCGGTGGCGGGTGCCGGTGTCTACGTGGCATATCTGCTGTACTACAAAAAGAGCGATGTGCCGGCGCGGGTGGCCAAAACCTATCAGGGGCTGTACAACGGCTCGCTCAATAAATGGTATTGGGACGAGCTGTACCATGCGGTGTTTACCCGGCCCACGCTGGCGGTGGCCCGGCGGATGTGGCAAGTGGTGGACGATGTGATTATCGACAGGATCATGGTGGACGGGGTGGCCATTACCACCCGCATCGGCGGGGAGATTTTAAAATTCTTCCAGACCGGCCGGGTGCAGCACTACGCCATGGTGATGTCGATCGGGATTTTTGTAATTGTGAGCGCGTTCTTCCTGGTCTGACGGATTCGTTGGAACTGAAGAACGTCACGATGGGTTTACGGTAAAGCAAGGGACAGCATGGAACAGATTTTCTCCATGGATCATCTCCTTACCTGGGTGATCTTTTTACCTTTGATCGGTGCGGCCATTGCCCTGCTGATCAAGGACGACACGACGGTCAAGGTGTTGGCCCTGGTCACCTGCGTGGCCGATTTTCTGCTGTCGGTGCCGTTGTGGCTGAACTTCAACATGGACACCGCCGCCTTCCAGTACGAGGTGTCGTACGCCTGGATCCCCACCTTTAATGTCAATTACCACCTGGGGATAGACGGTATCAGTCTGCTGCTGGTGATCATGACCACGTTTCTGGCGCCGTTTTGCGTGCTGTGTTCATGGAACGCCATTACCGAGCGCAGTCGGGAGTTCATGATCAGCCTGCTGGTGATGCAGACCGCCATGATCGGCGTGTTCTGCGCCCTCGACCTGGTGCTGTTCTACATCTTCTGGGAAGCCATGCTGATCCCCATGTATCTGATGGTGGGGGTATGGGGTGGCGTCAACCGGGTGTATGCCGCAAAGAAGTTTTTCATCTACACCCTGGCGGGTTCGCTGTTGTTGCTGGTGGCGATCGTCTATATGTTCCTGCACGGCGGGCAAACCTTTGACATTCCCAAGTTGATGGAGGTGGGCTTTGACCCGATGGCGCAGATGTGGCTGTTTGCTGCGCTGTTTATTGCGTTTGCCATCAAGGTGCCCATGTTCCCGTTCCACACCTGGCTGCCCCACGCCCACGTGCAGGCACCCACGGCGGGGTCGGTGATTCTGGCCTCGGTGATGCTGAAGATGGGGGCCTACGGCTTCCTGCGCTTCTCGTTGCCGATGCTGACCGAGGCGTCCATCAGCTACACGCCGTTTGTCCTCACCTTGAGCGTGATGGCCATCATCTATGGCGCGTACATGGCCCTGGCCCAGAGCGATATCAAGAAGTTGATCGCCTACTCGTCGGTGTCGCACATGGGGTTTGTGACCGTGGGTATGTTCGTCTACAACCAGCAGGGCATCGAGGGGGCCATCCTGCAGATGGTCAACCACGGGATCACCACCGGGGCGCTGTTTTTGTGCGTGGGCATCATCTACGACCGGCGCCACACCCGGGAGATTAGCGAGTTCGGGGGGCTGGCGAAAACCATGCCCATGTACGCCACCATGTTCATCATCTTCACCCTGTCGTCCATTGGCCTGCCGGGGACCAACGGCTTTATCGGCGAGTTCCTGGTACTGGTGGGGGCGTTCGAGTTCAACAAGCTGATTGGCGTACTGTCCGCCATCGGCATTGTGATGGGCGCGGTCTACATGCTCTATCTGTGCTCCCGGATGATCTGGAACGAGTGCAGCAACCCGAAGAACCAGGCGTTAAAAGACCTGAGTTTCCGCGAGTTCGTGGTGCTGGCCCCGCTGGTGGTGATGGTGTTCTGGATCGGTTTGTACCCGGCACCGTTTCTGGAGGTGATGCACGTCAGCGTGCTTCACCTGCTGGACCAGATAACCCTGGCGCCCGACGCCACTGCGATTGCGATGAAGTAAGAGAGCGTAATGAACAACACCATTCCCATGGAAAATGTGATTGCCCTGCTGCCCGAGATGATCGTGGTGGCGTTTGCCTGCCTTGTGCTGCTGTTTGACCTGCTGCTGCCCAAGGGTCGCAAGGAGCCGCTGGCGTGGTTTTCGCTGGCGGGTGTGGTGCTGGCCGGGTGGGCCACCATTAACCTGCAAGGCCGCACGCTGCTGGTGTTTGCCGACACGTTTGTGGTGGACCCGTATTCGAACTTCTTCAAGCTGCTATTTTACGCCATTGTGGTCCTGACGATCCTGATATCGCGTACTTATCTGCAACAGGACCGGATTCATCTGGGCGAGTACTACCACTTTATTCTGCTGGTGCTGGCCGGGATGATGTTCATGGTGTCGGGCACCGACCTGATTGTCATCTACATGGGGCTGGAACTGGTTTCCGTCACCCTGTACATCATGGCCGCCATGAAACGGTACGAAAGCCGTTCCACCGAGGCGGGCCTCAAGTACTTTATTCTGGGTTCGTTTTCCAGTGCCGTACTGCTGTACGGCATGTCGCTGATTTACGGGGTGACAGGCAGTACCAACCTGGTCGCCATCGGTAGCTATCTGGCCGACGGGTCCCCCAACTCCGCCGCCACCATCGCCCTGATCATGATGCTGGTGGGGCTGGTGTTCAAGGTGGCGGCGGCACCGTTCCACATGTGGGCGCCGGATGTTTATGAAGGCGCTCCCACGCCGGTGACCGCCTTTATGAGCGTGGCCCCCAAGGCCGCCGCCTTTGCCGTGCTCCTGCGGGTACTGCTGGAGGCGTTTGGCAGTATGCGCCCCGACTGGACGGCGATCCTTTCCGTGGTGGCCGTGCTCACCATGATCGTGGGGGCGCTGGTGGCGCTGGCCCAGAGCAGCCTGAAACGCATGCTGGCCTACTCGTCCATTGGCCATGCGGGGTATGCCCTGATGGGCGTCATCGCCGGCGATGCCATGGGCACCTTTTCGGTCATGTACTACATGGCGATTTACGCGGTCATGAACCTGGGCGCATTTGGCGTGATCATCATGATGCGTAACGCAGGTCTTGCGGGAGAAGAGATCGACGACTACAAGGGACTGGCCAAAACCCATCCGTGGGCGGCCCTGTTCATGCTCATCTTCATGTTCTCCCTGGCGGGTATTCCGCCCACGGCGGGCTTTATCGCCAAGTTCTATATCTTCATGGCGGTGATCAACGCCGGGTTTGTGTGGCTGGCGGTGGTGGGTGCGCTGCTTGCCGCCGTGAGCGCGTACTACTACATCAACGTGATCGTGGTGATGTACATGCAGGAACCGGATACCGAACACGTGCTGACCTTGAATAATGGCATGCGCGCGGCGCTGGTCTTTTCCATGCTGTTCGTGCTGGTGCTGGGGATTTACCCCGGACCGCTGGTGGAGTATGCCCAGAACTCCATCCTCAGTTTCTAGGGCCGGTTTGTGTTAACAAACCCTGGGGGTGGTCAGTAACAACGCACATGGCGGCAGAAG
>CBDUXI010000009.1:0-61104 GCA_965371175.1 uncultured bacterium | reverse complement strand
CTCCATCGCTGCCCGTGTGCAGCGGGAAGAGACCCGGCCCACCCCCCCCTACCCGGAAGAACAGCCCGTCAGCAGCCACCGGCACGAAATTATAAATGCCATCCGGGAACACCCGGTGGTCATCGTTGCCGGGGAAACCGGTTCGGGCAAAACCACCCAGTTGCCCAAAATCTGCCTGGAGGCCGGGCGCGGGGTGGACGGCATGATCGGCCACACCCAGCCCCGGCGCATCGCCGCCCGCACCCTGGCCGATCGCATTGCCGAAGAGCTGGGCACCCGGCTGGGCGATGCGGTGGGATACAAGGTGCGCTTCTCCGACCAGACCCGGCCCGAAACGTTTATCAAGGTCATGACCGACGGCATTTTGCTGGCCGAAACCCGCGGCGACCGCAGCCTGCTCCGCTACGACACGATCATTCTGGATGAAGCCCACGAACGCTCCCTGAACATCGATTTTCTGCTCGGATACATCAAGCGGCTGTTGCCGAACCGCCTCGATCTGAAAATTATCATCACCTCGGCCACCATCGACACCGCCCGCTTTGCCGCCCATTTTGACGGGGCGCCGGTGATCGAGGTTTCGGGCCGCACCTACCCGGTGGAAGTGCGCTATCGCCCCGCCGCAGACGACGAAGGGCGCGAGTCGGTCCCGGCCATCCTGCGTGCCGTGGACGAAACAGCCGACGATGGCGACGTGCTGGTGTTTTTATCCGGCGAACGCAAGATTCACGAGGTGGCCGACGCGTTAAAGAAGCACCACCCGCCGGAAACGGAAATCGTGCCGCTGTATGCCCGCCTGTCTGCAGCGGAGCAGGGCAAGGTGTTTCGCCCCGGCCACAAGCGCCGCATTGTGCTGGCCACCAACGTGGCGGAAACGTCGCTCACCGTACCGCGCATCCGTTATGTGATTGATCCCGGCTATGCCCGCGTCAGCCGTTACAACGCCCGCGCCGGGGTGCAGCGCCTGCCGGTGGAGGCGGTCAGCCGCGCCAGTGCTGACCAGAGAAAAGGCCGCTGCGGGCGCATCTCGGCGGGGATCTGCATCCGCCTGTTTGCCGAGGACGATTACCACAGCCGCCCGGAGTTCACCGCCCCCGAAGTGCTGCGTACCGGCCTTGGCGGAGTAATCCTGCGGATGCTCGATCTGGATCTGGGCGATATTGCCGATTTTCCATTCGTGGACCCGCCCGACCGCCGCCAGATTGCCGATGGGTACAAGTTGCTGGCAGAGCTGGGCGCGGTGGACGGCCATCGGCGCATCACCGCCATGGGCAGAAGGCTTGCAGGCTTTAACGTGGACCCGCGCCTGGCCCGCATGATCGTTGCTGCGGGAAAAGAGAACTGTCTGGCCGAGGTGCTGGTGATCGTCGCCGCCCTGTCCATTCAGGACCCGCGGGAGCGCCCGGCGGAAAAAAGAGAAAAAGCCGATCAGGCCCACGCGCCGTTCAAGGACGAAAAATCGGATTTCGTCTCCTTTTTAAATCTATGGCGGTTTTTTGAGGAGCAATCCCGGCACCTGACACAAAACAAGATGCGCAAACTGTGCAAGGAGAAATACCTGTCGTACCCGCGTCTGCGCGAGTGGCGCGATATTCACCGGGAGCTTTCCCGGCAGGTGAAGGAGACGGGCAAGAAAACCAACCAGCAACCGGCTACCTATGAAGAACTGCACCGGGCGCTGCTTGCCGGCCTGCTCTCCCACATCGGCCAGAAGCGGGAGAAGAAGGAATACACCGGGGCCCGGCAGGGCGATTTCATGGTGTTTCCCGGTTCCGGCCAGTACAAAAAACCGCCCCTCTGGATTGTGGCTGCGGAACTGGTGGAAACCGAGCGCCGCTACGCCCGCGTGTGCGCCGCTATTGAGCCGGACATGGTGGAGAAAGCGGCTGGCAAGCTGGTATCCAGAAGCCACTTCGACCCCCGTTGGGACGCGCGCAGGGCCGCCGTGGTGGCGTGGGAAAAGGTGTCCCTGTTCGGTCTGGTGCTGGTGCCCCAACGGCGGGTGCAATTTGGCCCCATCGACCCGGAGCAGGCGCGGGAAATTTTTATCCGCGCCGCATTGGTGGAAGGCGATTTCAAGAACCGTGCGCCGTTTGTGGCCCACAACAAAAAGCAGGTGGCCGAGGCGGAGTCGATCGCCGCCAAATTCCGCGATGCGGGGGCCGGGGTCAACCCGGACGCCCTGTTCGCCTTCTTTGATGCCCGCGTGCCGGAGGGGGTATCCGACGGGCGCGCGTTCGACAAGTGGCGCAAGGAAGCGGAGCGGGACAACCCGCGCCTGCTGTTTTTATCCAAAGAAGACCTGTCCCGCGCCGAGGATACGACCGACCACCACCTGTACCCGGATCATTTAGATACCGGCGGCGTGCGGCTGGCCCTTGCCTATCTATTTCAACTGGGCCACCGGGAAGATGGCGTCACGGCAACCGTGCCGCTTCACGCCCTGCCCGGCCTCTCCCCCGCTCGCTGTGAGTGGCTGGTGCCCGGCATGTTGCGTGACAAGGTGGGGTTTTTGCTCAAAGGGCTGCCCAAACGGCTGCGCAAGGCGTTCATGCCGTGGCCCCACTGGGCCGGAAAGTTTGTGGAGGCGGTGGAGCCGTCAGATGTACCCCTCACCGCCGCATTGTCCGACTACCTGCTGGCGGAAACCGGCCACACGGTGCGGGAGGCCGACTGGAACCTGCAACACCTGCCCGATCACCTGTTCATGCGCTTTGTGGTCGTCGGCGAAAACGGCAAGCTGGCGGCCCAGGGGCGCGATTTGAGTGCCTTGCAGGAAGAATTGGGGCACGACTCGGGGGCCAGCTTCGATCAACTGGACAAGGGCAAGTACGAGCAAGAGGGGATGACCGGCTGGGCCGTAGACGACCTGCCGGAGCAGGTGCTCATCGGCCCCAAACGCGCAAAAGTGGCGGCGTTTCCCGCCATTGTGGACGAGGGCGACAGTGCCGCCATGCGCCTGTTTCCCACCCGCACCGAGGCGAATCTGCACCACGATTCCGGCGTACTGAAACTGGCCGCGCTGGAACTGGCACCGCAGATGAAGCACCTGGGGAAGCTGGCCCTGTCCAAAGACGTGCTGCTGGCCTATGCCCCGCTGGGCACGGCGGAGGCCCTACGGTCCGACATTGCCCATACGGTGCTGGCGTCGCTGTTTATCCCCGACGGGCTGCCGCCGCGCAGCAAGGCTGATTTTCATAAACTGCTGGAGGCCGCCCGTGGCAAGCTGCTTTCCCGTGCGGCAGAGCTGGCCGGGCTGGCAGGAAAAGCCCTGTCCGCCTATCATCCCGTCATGGCTGCGCTTGCCAAACAGGGGCACCGGGGCGATGCGGCGTCGATTGCCGACATCACCAATCAGGTGCAGGGGCTGGTATACGGCGGCTTTGTGGGAGCCACCCCGGCCCGCTGGCTGGAACAGCTCCCGCGTTACCTGCAAGCGGCGGGCAAGCGCCTGACCCGCATGGATCAGAACCCGCAGAAAGACAAAAAAAAGCTGGCGGAACTGGCCCCCCTGCTTGCGGCGTATGCAGACAGGGAATACGACAGCCCGGACACGGCGGCGTTTCGCTGGCTGCTGGAAGAGTTGCGGATTTCCCTGTTTGCCCAGGAGATGGGGACCACCGTGCCGGTATCGGTGAAACGACTGGAAAAGAAGTGGGGAGAAATATGCGCATAAGGTTGTTTTTAATGCTGTGCGTCGGCCTGTCCATCGGGCTGTCCGCCTGCGTGACCACCGAGGTGCGCACCGTCACCACCGTTGGCGATGAACAGAAAGAGGCGCTGCAACCCACCCCCGAGGTGCCCTTGCGCGACACCGTGCACCACGAACTGATGGTGCGGCTGGAACCCGCCACTGGAGCGCTGTACGTCTCGGACCGTATCACCCTGCCCGCGCAGATGCTCGACCGTGCCTCGGATGCGCCGGACGGGAACCACGTACGGCAGGTGGAGTTTCAACTGGCCCCGGGCATGGGACTCACCCGCGCCCTTCCCGGCGTGGATCCAATCATGCCCAACATCGGCGTATACGAGGTGCGGGTGACCGACAACAACCCCACGGTGCTCATGGAGTACACCGGCAGCCTGCCGGCCACCCAAAGCCCCCCTGGCACGGTGGATGCAATCACACCGGGACTGGCGCTGCTTTCCGGCAACAGCTTCTGGTATCCCCGGTTTGTCCGCCCATACTCCCGGATGAATGAGTGGCTTCCCGAGTTTTTTTCCGAAACCTTCAATCTCACCGTGCTGGTGCCGAAAGGGTGGCACGTGGTCAGTCAGGGAAAAGGCCCCCTGCCGCCGCCGGAGTGGCTGGCCGTCCCGGACGATGCCAGAGCACTGCGCTGGGAGGCGGATCAGCCCCAGGATGAAATCTATCTGGTGGCCGCCCCGTTCACGTTTTATGAACTGCCCGGCGGCGTGGCCCCGGCCCAGGCGTTTTTGCTGGAGCCGGACCTGGAACTCGCCGACCGCTACATGACCGCCACGGCCAGATATCTTTCCGTATACGAAAAACTGCTTGGCCCGTACCCGTACGAAAAATTTGCCGTGGTGGAAAACCGCTCGGAAACCGGCTGGGGCATGCCGTCATTCACCCTGCTGGGGTCGCAGGTGATGCGGCTGCCGTTTATTCCCCATACCTCCCTGCCCCACGAGATCGTCCACAACTGGTGGGGCAACGGCGTGTATGTGAAGCCCCGGCGCGGCAACTGGGCCGAAGGGCTGACCAACTACGTGGCCGATCATCTGCTGAAGGAACGGGACGGCAAGGGGGCTGAGTACCGGCGCGACATGCTGCAAAAGTACACCGACTTTGTCCGCGGGGGAGAAGACTTTCCGCTGGCCGATTTTCGCGCCAGAGATGGCGAAGCGTCCCAGGCGGTGGGGTACGGCAAATCCATGATGCTGTTCCACATGCTGCGGATACGCATGGGGGATGGCGATTTCAAGCAGGCGCTGCAAAACCTGTACGCCGAGTTTCGCTTCAAGCAGGCCGGGTGGGACGACCTTGAAATGGTCTTTTCCCGCACTTCGGGGCTGGAGCTTGCCCCGGTGTTTGACCAGTGGTTGACCCGCACCGGCGCCCCCACGCTTTCGGTCACGGACGCCCGCGCCGTCAAAAAAGGGAGCGGCTATGAACTGAACGCCACCCTCTGGCAGACCGGGACGCCCGCGCCATACATCCTGTATGTGCCGGTGGCGGTCACCCTGGAAGGGGAACCCACCGCCCGCAAAAGCCTGGTGAAGATGACAGGCGCCTCGCGCAATTTTGATTTGATGTTCCCCACCCGCCCGGTGCATCTGGCCATCGACCCGGAGTACGACGTGTTCCGGCGGCTGGCGGCGGCAGAAACGCCCCCGGCGCTCTCCGGCCTGTTTGGTGCCGATCAGGCAATATTTGTCCTGCCCGCATCCGCGCGGGAAGAGGCCCGTACAGCCTACCGGGCGCTGGCCGAAGCGTGGGCGGGCCAGTATAAAACCGCCCGCATGATTACCGATGCCGAGCTTTCCCGCCTGCCGGAGGCAAAAACCGCCGCCGGGGCGCTTTCGGCCCTGCCTGCCGGGGCCGCCGTGTGGGTGCTGGGGTGGGAGAATAAGTTGTCGGCCGATGTAATCCGCGCCGCGCCGGAGCGGCTGTTTGTCTCGCTGGACGGCGGGCTGGTGCTGCCGGAAGGTTCCTACCCGAAAGAGAACAACGCCGTGGTGCTGGCCGTGCGGACCGGCAAAGGCAAAAAAATGGCGCCTGTGGCCTGGATAGCGGCGGACACCCCCGCCGCCATACCGGGGCTGGCCAGAAAGCTGCCCCACTACAGCAAATATGGCTATCTGGTGTTTGGCGGCACCGGGCCGGATAACGTGCTGAAAGGCCAGTGGTCCGCCACCACATCGCCTTTGTCGGTGCCGGTGGCGTTTAAGGGCGAACTGCCGGATGCGGCCCCGGCCCCGCTGCCCCCCCGGCCGAACTTGCTTCCCTGAACGGAAACGCCCACGTTCCACCGGGCCTTACGGGGGCCGGTTTTCCCACATGTGCACTCCGCAAAAAAATTGTCTACACTTGTAGATAATTGAAAAAGTCGGATGGGGCTGTCCACTGCTCTTTCCATCAATCCAACGCTAAAGCCTGGCCGGGCTCTCATCGGGTTCCGGCGCATGCGGGGAGGTAACGCCATGGAAATCGAAAATCGACAGATGCGTGTGGCCGTGGAGGCCGCCAAACGATACAGGGAAGAGGACGCCGAGCGCGACAAAAGGCTCGCTCTCTGCCGGAGCGGACAGTTTAAGGGCGTGGAAGACGATTCCCGGTTTGAAATCCGCAACGCCCTGGCCGAAGGGGTTGGCGATGCGTTCATGATGGAGCGCATCATGGGCGAAAACGACCTGTTGCCCAGCAACTTCATGCCCCGCGGTGCACAGGTGGCCCGCACGGTCTGCCGAATCGAGATTCGCAATAACTTCGGTCAGGGACTGGGGTTTGGATCGGGCTTTCTGATCGGTAACGACCTGCTGTTGACCAACCGTCACGTGCTGACCGGTGCGGACGAGGCGGCCAATTCACTGGCCCAGTTTGATTTTGAAAACGATCCCAACGGCAAGCCACGGACCATTGCCAACTTCAATCTCGATCCGAACGCGTTCTTTTGCAACGATAAGGATCTCGACTATGCGGTGGTGGCGGTCAAGCCGGTGTCGCTGGAGGGCAGAATGCTCTCCGATTACGGCTTCAACCCCCTGATTAGCCAGTCCGGCAAGGCGTTGCTGTCGGAACGGATGAACGTCATCCAGCACCCTCAGGCGGAGCGCAAACAGGTGGCTCTCCGGGAAAACCGGTTGCAGGCCGTGGAGGGAAATTTCCTGCACTATCTGGGCGACACTCATCAGGGATCGTCGGGCAGCCCGGTATACAATGACAATTGGTTTGTGGTGGGGCTGCATCACTCCAGCGTGCCGGCGACGGACGATCAGGGAAACCTGCTGCACAAGGTCACGGGGAAGCCGATCATCGGAGAGCCCACTGGAGATCAGGTCAGATGGATTGCCAACGAAGGCATCCGGATCAGCCGTATTCAGGAACACCTCAACACCCGGGAAGACCTGGGCGACGCGGCCCGGGTCCGCGTGATGTCGGTCTTTGTCAGCGCCCGGGAGGCGACCGACATGACCATTCGGGAAATACCGCAAACGGACTTTACGCCGGTGGCCACCCTGGTGGAACGGATGGAGCCGGAGGACTATGCCGACCGCACAGGCTACGACAACGATTTCCTTGGCGTCTCCGTGCCGCTGCCTGCCATGAAAAAGCAGATGGAGAAGGACCTCGCCCCGGTTATCGGTAACGAAGACGGGGTGCTGCAATACACCCATTTTTCGCTGCAAATGTCCAAGTCCCGCCGGTTGGCGTTTTACACCGCCTCCAATATCGACGGGGACACCAGTATGAGGATCGTCCGCGGTACCGACAAGTGGATCGAGGACGGCCGTCTGGCGGACGAACATCAGGTGGACAACGTGCTGTACAAGGGCAACAAGGTAGACCGGGGCCATCTGGTGCGGCGCGAGGACCCCAACTGGGGCGATGAGGAAACAGCGATCATTGCCAACGAGGACACCTTTCACTACACCAACTGCGCCCCCCAGCACAAAAGCCTGAACCGGAAGACCTGGCTGGATCTGGAACGCCACATTCTGGATGCCGCGCGGGAAAACGACATCCGGGTCAGCGTGTTCACCGGCCCGGTGTTCCGCAACGACGACCTGATCTACCGCGATATCCGCATCCCGGCCGAGTTCTGGAAGGTGGTGGCCACCGTGCATGACGGCAAGCTGGCCGCCGCAGGCTACCTGCAAAGCCAGCGCAACATGCTGGGTGACCTGGAGTTGGCTTTCGGCGAATACAAGACGTACGGCGTGCCGGTACACCGGATTCAGGGCCTTACCGGCCTCGATTTTGGCCCCATGGCCAACGCCGACAGCATGGCTCCGGGTGGCCCGGTGCGGGAAGAGGCGTTCATCACCGGACCGGTGCGGGAGGTGACCAACGCCGCCGCCGAAATATCGCGCCTGCTGATGCCGTAATCGGCCTCCGTATCCGACCGTCCAGATGGCGGGCGGCCGGATACGCGCTGGTTGGGGTGCGGTATCCTGTTGGCATGTCCCGGCGAATTTCCCATGTGATCGGTTTCGACGACTGCTCTTTTTCCCGCAATCACAAAGGCAACGTGACTGTGGTGGGGGCCGTGTTTGCGGGCAATCGGCTGGACGGGGTGCTTACCGGCAAGGTGAGAAAGGACGGAGCCAACGCCACGCAGGTGCTGACGCAGATGGTTTCCGGCTCGCGCTTTGTGGCGCATTTGCAGGCGGTCATGCTGCAGGGCATCGCCCTGGGCGGCTTTAACGTGGTGGACATCCGGGCGCTGTCCGAGGCGCTTGGCCTGCCGGTGCTGGTGGTGATGCGCAAGGCCCCGGATTTTTCTGCGATTCAAGCCGCCCTGCTGTCCCGCGTGCCGGGCGGCGCGCGCAAATGGCGGCTGATTCAGGCGGCGGGGGAACCGCAGAAGGTGGGCAACGTGTTCGTGCAATGGGCGGGCATGACAGTCGGTGAGGCCAAAGACCTGATCGTCCGCACCACGGCCCACAGCGATGTGCCGGAGCCTATCCGCACCGCCCACCTGATCGCCGGGGGGCTGATGGGGGAAAGCCGGGGGCGGGTATAGACAAAATCCCCCTCACCCCTGCCTGATTGCACAGTGAGGGGGTAGTGGCGGATACCAGAGCAGTATTCCCCATGGTTCCCTGTCACCCCACACCGCTCCGGGGCATTACGCCCGGCGTGGCACACGCCCTTTGAAGGCAGCGGTGCAACCGGGTACACTCTGCGCTCTGTTTCACCCGCATCTGAGGACAAAAAATGCTTGAGGGAGTCTGGTCGGTGGAGTTTATCGCCCGCGAAGGAGCGGGAGCGGGCGGCATCGAGGCCGGTACCATCACTTTTAAGGATGGCAAGGCCATCGGCGGTGACGACACCTACCACTACGCAGGCGAGTACGAACTGTCCGGCGACCGCCTGACCGGCACCGTGGCCGTGCTCCACTTTGCAGGGCCGGTCCGCACCGTGTTTGGCGAACTCAAGGAATTCGAGATGGAGCTTTCCGGCACCATCGCCCCGGACAGTTTTCTGCTGGAAGGCTGCCTGGTGGGTTCCACCGTGGACGACCTGGCAATCCGGCTGACGAAGCAGGGGTAGCCCCCAACACAACATCCGTTCGCCCTGAGCCTGTCGAAGGGTGAACAAATCCCACTACGCCCCCCGCCTTTTCGCACTTCGACAGGCTCAGCACGAATGGCTGGTCACCTGTCGGGTCTGACGTTGGGCTTCATTGCATTCAGCCCAGCCTACGGACTGGTTTCCATGCCCAGTACCACGCCGTTGACAAGGATCAGGCAGATGATGAACGGCTCAAACGCCGGATGGGTGACGATGCGGTGGGCGAGGTTTTTTACAGGGGGGAAGTAAACGCGCCCCAGTGTAAACGCGGGACTGCCTTGCGGGCAACGGGGGAGAGGTTGCTACGATTCTCCCCGTACCGGGTATTGTTCAAGAATCTGATCAAGTTGCCGGATCAAGGAAGACAGATAGCTCTGGTCCAGTTCAAATTTGAACTGGTGTCGTTGGTTTAGATGGTCGGGGGAAATCTCCACTGCCATGTCAATATGTCCCTTCCCTTTTGCCTTTAGCGCCACTGCCAAATATGGTTCCATGGGGTCCAAACGGGCTTCCCCTTCAAGGGTGTCGTACAATTGTCGAAGGCTTTTCCGCCAGTTTTCAAGATCGCTTGTCATGAGCATCGGTTCGGACAGTTCGACCTGTGCACCCTCTGCCTTGCAATGCGCGGTCATGTTTAGCCAGTTGCCGTCCCAAGAGCCCTGATCATTCGGAAACTGGCGGCCGTGCACCCAGAGGGAAAGCCCCGCAAGCCGCAGGTGTGGTTCCCCCATACAGCCTTCCTCATCCCCTGCGCCTTTCGTCACTCCCACGTTCCTCGCATTGGGTCGCCCCCCTCAATCATCCAGATGATGTTCCTCGCTCCGGTCCAGGCGCATCTGGGCGATCTGCTCGGAGACCAGCCCCAGCATGAAGGTGATCACGCCGTTGGTGATCAGTAGCGCGCTCATGTTGGTGAAACGGTGGGTGGTGTAGTAGGTGAAGCCGTAATAGCCAATCCCCAGCGCAAAGAACAGCCCCGCCACCGGCAAAAACACCCGCAGGGGTGAAAACAGGGTGCTGATCTTGAGCATGATCAAAAAGAACCGGATCGCGTCCCGCACCGGGCGGATCTTGCTCTTGCCCTTTCTGCGTGCCGCCACAATCGGCTCAAACTTCACCGAATAACCCGCGCGGATCAGCCCCAGTGTCAGGGTGGAGGGGCTGGAAAACGTGTTCGGCAGCAGGTAGGCAAACTGCTTGGCCAGCCGCCCCCGCAGGGCGCGGAAGCCGGAGGTTAAATCGTCTACCCGCTTTTTCGCCAGATAGGTGGCGAAGCGGTTGAACACCTCGTTGGCCATGTCCCGGTGCAGGTCGGAGTCGGACTTGGCGGTGCGGGCGCCCACGACCATGTGATATTCATCCAGACTGGCGACCAGCTTCTTAATATCCGCAGGGTCGTGCTGGCCGTCGGAATCCATCAGTACGATGTTCTGGCCGTGGGCGGCGCGAATGCCACTCTTTAGCGCCGCGCCGTTGCCGATGTTGTAGGCGTGCTTGACCACCCGCGCCCCCGCTTTCTTTGCCAGGGCCGCCGAATCGTCGCTGGAGCCGTCGTCCACCACCACGATCTCGACGCTCGCCCCCACGGCTTTTTTGACGCGCTTGATCACGTCGGCGATGTTTTCCGCCTCGTTAAAGCACGGCATCACGATGGACAATTTAGGTTGTTTGGCTGCGGGCATGGGCTACGGCACCTTTCCTTCTACAAACGGCACTTCAAACACCTTTTCGTGCATGATCGGCCCGTGGCCGAAGAACCCCCCCTCGCCAAACAGTTCGCCGTGGTCGGCGGTGACGATCACGTGGGTGTTCTCCGGGGTCTTGTCAAACAGACGACCCAGCATCAGGTCCACATGCTCCACGCAGGTGATCTGCTGCATTTTCAGCCGGTCCAGCTCTTCCAGATTGAAAAACCGCTCAATCAGGGCCGCATCGTCCGTCTCGACGCTATCGCCCGTATGGGCCACATAGTCGTCCATGTTTTTAAAAACCCCGTTCACCCCGTGCAGGATCGGCAGTTCGCCGCCGGTGAGCATGTACGGATAGTGGGTTTCCCCCAGATTCAGAAAGTAGAACGACGGCGTGTCGGCGGGGAACGTCATCTGCTCGATCATGCCGGCAAAATCGTTGTGGTCGTCCATCAGTTTATAGTCGTCAAAATGGGCGCTCATGGTGGTAAACGGGTTCAGCACCGGCAGGCTCACCCGCCCTACCGTGCGATACCCCAGCCCTTTCAGCACTTTCGGCAGGGACAGTTGCGGCACGAAGGTTTTGAAACTCATGTCTTCCACGCCCAGCCGGTCGATCCACAGGGCGAAGTCTTTTTTATAGACATCGCTGGCGAACACCCCGGACGGCGACGTGTGCGGCGTCATCCCCATCAAGAAGGTGTAGTGGGAGGGAGAGGTCCAGCTAGCATAGCTGTAGCGGCGCTCGATGGTCCCCAGCCGGTCCAGGTTGGGGGTGGCGGCGGCGGCAGCCGCGTCGTAGCGGCAACTGTCCATGACAATGAAAATCATGTGATTCAAGCCGTCTCTCCCGCTGCATAGCTTCCCATCTTGCTTCCCTTCACTGTCGCCTGCACCCGCGCCTTGTAGGCTTTGTGCAGAGCCGTGGTGACCGGCCCTGCGGCTCCCTGCCCCACCGGTTTGCCGTCCACCGTTGTCACCGGCATGATCTCCCAGCCGGAGTTGGTGACGAACAGTTCATCCGCGCGGGCCAGCCGTTTTGCCGGAATGGGTTTCTGTTGTACCTCAAGCTCGGTTTCCCGCGCCAGTTCCAGCACGTTCCGGCGGGTGATGCCGGGCAGAATGTCCGCCGATTCAGGCGGCGTAATCAAGACGCCGTTCCACACGCCGAACAGGTTGCTGACAGTCCCTTCGGCCACCTCTCCCCGGTCGTTTAACAGAATTGCCTCAGACGCCCCCTCCGCACGGGCGGCGCGCAGGGCCAGCCCGTGGCTTAAAAAGTTACAACTCTTAATACCCGAGGGGATGGCCGTGGACGGGGTGGCGGTAATGTCCGACACCTGTACGGCAATGCCGCTGGCCCAGTCTGTGGCCGAAACCTGCGGGCACGGGCGGGTGAAAGCCGATACCGTGGGAATGCCCGGTACCGGCGCGGCAGGCCACGGATCGCCCACCCCGCGGGAGATGGAAAGCCGCACGATGGCCTCGGTCATCTTGTTGCGGGACAGGCAGCCGTCCAGAATGTTTTGAAACCCGGCCAACGCAAACGGCAGCGGTATGCCGATGCCGTGGGCCGAGGCTTCCAGCCGTTTAAAATGATCTTCGGCGGCAAACACCACGCCGCCGTAGGCGCGCACGGTTTCAAACACCCCGTCGCCATATAAAAAACCGTGATCGAAGATCGGCACCCGCGCCTGCTCTGCGGGCAGGTATCTGCCGTCCAGGTAGACGATGGAATCCATGACGTCCATGCTCTATACCGCCGCCTCCAGCGCGGCAGCCGGTTTCGTAACCCCCTGCCCCACCCGTTCCAGCGCCCGGTTCATGGCGGCGGCCTTGTGCAGGGTCTCTTCGTATTCGGCGTCCGGGTCGGAATCGGCCACGATGCCCGCGCCGGTTTGAAAGTACGCCACGTTATCCTGCATGACGATGGTGCGGATGAGGATGTTCAGGTCCATGTCGCCGCTGGCGGCAAGATACCCTGCCGATCCCGTATACAACCCCCGGCGGACCGGTTCCAGCTCTTCAATCACCTCCATGCAGCGCACCTTGGGGGCACCGGTGATGGTGCCGCCGGGAAACACGGCGCGAATGAGCGAGACCGCATCCTTGCCCGGCCCCAGGCGCCCGATGACGTTGGAGACGATGTGAATCACGTGGGAGTAGCGCTCGGTGGTCATGAACTCGCTCACCTTCACGCTGCCGTAGTGGCACACCCGGCCCAGGTCGTTACGCATCAGGTCGACCAGCATCAAATGTTCGGCCCGTTCCTTTTCGTTGGCCAGCAGCGCCTTTCCGCTTTCGGTATCGGCCTTGCTGTCCATCCCGCGCGGGCGGGTACCGGCGATGGGGCGGCTCTGCACAACGCCGTCTGCAAGCGACACCAGCCGTTCCGGGGAGGAACTGACGACCTGATAATCCCCATGATCGAAGTAGCAGGCAAACGGCGACGGGTTGATGCCGGACAGCACGTCGTACAACTGCCACGGATCCACCCTTTCGGCGGGTGCGGAAAACCGCTGGGACAGGTTGGCCTGAAAGATATCGCCCGCGGCAATGTATTGCCGGGCCTTACGCACCATGCCGGTGAAGGTTTGCCGGTCCATGCCGCTGGTGGCCGTGCCCGCCTTCGCGCCCGGCTCGGAAACGGCGGGTAGTTCCTCAAGCAACCGCGAAAAAACCGCTTCGATACGGCCCCGGCCCCGGATATAGCGCTCTTCGGCAGAAAGAAAACCCCGCTCGTCCGGGTCGGGCAGCCAGGTGACCCACAGGCGGGATTTTTCGTGGTCTACCGTGACCACCAGATCGGCCAGGGACAGGTCCATTTCGGGCAGCTTCAGATCGTCTTTACAAAACTCCGGCAGGCGCTCGATGCGCCGGGCCAGGTCGTACGACAACACCCCGGCAAAGCCGCCAAAAAAAGGCGGAAAGCCGTCCGGGCGGGGGATATGCCAGCGGGCCATCTCCTGCCGCAGCATAGTTAAGGGATGATCCGTGTGGGTGCTGGCGGTGCCGTTTTTACGCTGCACGTGCACCTGTGCGCCGTGGCTGACGAGGGTCATGGCCGGATCCGCCCCCAGAAAACTGTAGCGGGCAAGCCCCGTTGCCGTACGTGCGCTTTCCAGCAGAAACGGGCGGGTGCCACCCAGGCGGGTCAACAGGCCGCGGGGCGATCGCTCGCCCAGCGGCACGTACGCCCCCAGCGGCAACGGCGTTGCTGCCGTCAGATAAGCCTGTCTGGATGGTGTAAAGACCGGCGCTTGCAACAAGACTCTCTTGAAGGAAGGAAACAAAGAGAGGGCATCATACAGGATATGGGCTTAATCGGCGGAGCGAGCGCCGCCTGATGGCTAATGCGAGGCGGCTCCGCCACTGGCTTCCATGGTCTTTTCTGCCTGTTTTGCCGCGCGGGCGTCCGGGTGGTAGCGGGCTTCCAGCTGCTTTTTCTTGATTTTTTCCACCAGGGTGGTGCGGTTCAGGCCCAACAGGCCGGCGGCCCGGTTTTTGACCCACTTGGAGCGTTCCAGCGCCTGGACGATCAGGGCGTCTTCAAACTCGGCCACGGTGGCATCGAAGTTCAGCCCTTCATCGGGCAGCAGCACCCGGCCCATGGCGGCGGTCACGCTGCGTTTGCCAATCTGGTCGGGCAGCGCTCCGGGGGTGACGACCCCTTCTCTTTCCAGAATGACCAGCCGTTCCACAATGTTTTCCAGCTCACGGATGTTGCCGGGCCATTCGTAGGCGCACAGCAGCGCCATGGCCTCTTCGGTAAAGCCGAGCAGGTTGCGCCCTTTTTCTTCGTTCAACCGCTCCAGAAAATAGGCCACCAGCAGCGGGATATCGTCCACCCGGTCCCTTAAAGGCGGCACTTCGATGGGAATCACGTTCAGGCGGTAGTACAGATCTTCGCGGAATTTTTTCTCTTTGACCAGTTGTTCCAGGTGCTGGTTGGTGGCGGCCACAATGCGCACATCCATGTGGATGGTTTTGTTGCTGCCCACCCGCTCAAACTCGCGCTCTTGCAGCGCCCGCAGCAGTTTGACCTGCAACGCGGGCTTCATTTCGGACACCTCGTCCAGAAACAGGGTGCCGCCCTGAGCGGCCTCGAAACGGCCAATGCGGGTGCCGGACGCGCCGGTAAACGAGCCGCGCTCGTGTCCGAACAGTTCCGACTCCAGCAGTTGCTCGGGGATGGCCCCGCAGTTGATGGCGACCATCGGACGGTCTTTTCTGGGGCTGTTGAAATGCAGGGTGCGGGCGACCAGTTCCTTGCCGGTGCCGGATTCGCCGGAGATAAGCACCGTGCTGTCGGTGTCGGCCACCCGTTCGATCATCCGGCAGACTTTCTGAATGGCCGCGGATTCGCCAATCATGTTGACGAACTTGTATTTGGTTTTCAGGTTGCGCTTCAAGGCCTGGTTTTCCATCTTGAGCGCACCGTGCTCCAGGGCGCGGCTGACGGTGATGAGCAGATCGTCCACCTGAAACGGTTTGGTAATGTAATCGTGGGCGCCGGCCTTCATGGCCTCTACCGCGGTATCCACGCTGCCGTAGCCGGTGAGCACGATACCCAACAGCCCCGGCTGCCGGTCGCTGGCGGCGCGCAACAGGTCAATACCGGTCATGCCGGGCATCTTCATGTCGGTCAGAAACAGGTCGAACGGCGTGGTTTCAAGCTCTTTCAAGCCTTCCAGGCCCGAGGCGGCGGTGACCACCTGATGCCCCTCTTCCTCAAGGATGTATTGAAGTGACTCGCGGACGGCCTGGTCGTCGTCCACAACGAGAATACTGCCCGTCTGCCGCGCCGGAGAGGTCCTCGCCATCCCGTACCTCCTTTCCCACCCGGAAAAATACGGTCTTTTCCCGCTGACCGCCCCTGCAAAGAAAACCGCTAGATGATCAAACCTACCAGACAATTGAATCGAGTGTCAACGGGTTGACGTGTCTGACCCGTTTTGTTTTTTCAACAGCTTGTCATAAGCCTCGTACGTCCGCTCGTCAAAACAGGCAATGGTCACTTTTTCGACGTTCCGGTTATCTGTGAGGGCCCGCCGGATCTCTTTTACGGCGATCTGCGCCGCCAGTTCCAGTGGGTAGCGGTAGGCACCGGTACTGATGGAAGGGAGTCCCACGGTGCGCAGCCCGTGTTTTTTCACCAGCGCAAACACATTGCGGTAGCATGCGGCCAAAAGTTCCGGCTCTCCGCGCTCCCCGCCGTGCCAGACCGGCCCCACAGTATGGATGACCCACCGGGCGGGCAAAAGATAGCCGTGGGTGATGCGCGCCTCCCCCGTGGGGCAGCCCCCGATATCACGGCACGCAGCCAGCAGTTCGGGGCCTGCACCCCGGTGAATGGCCCCGTCTACCCCGCCGCCGCCCCGCAGGCTGCTGTTGGCGGCATTGACGATGGCATCCACCGGCAGGCGGGTAATGTCTGCCTGAATGACTTCAATCCGGCCCGATACGCCCATAAAGACCTCGCTGGAGCGGGAAAAACAGATATCCGGGCAAAAAAAAGGAGCGTTACGCTCCTTTTTAAAAGAATTGATGCAAAAAAGCTACTGAATCAGCAAAAAGTCCGCAAACCGTACGGAACTGTCAATGCGCACGCAGCTGCGGCACATGTCCAGCTCCTGCTGTGCGCCCACACCCTGCAAGGCGGTGGAGTGGATATCGTCGCAAAACCCGCACAGAAAGGGGGATTCGTCCTCCGAAAGAAGGGGAACTTCCTGCTCGATTGCCATTTTAACTGTTTCGTCCATGACCGCCTCCAACGTTGACCGTCGTAACTCCCCCGCTCCCTCACCCTTATTCTTCGGTCGTTTGAGGGGTTAACTTGAGCCCGAATACACGGCGGAACGTTGGTTCAGGTTGCCCATTGACAAGGCAAAAATACGGGTTAAACAGGGGAGGTCGGTTTTTCCGATCTATAATAAAAGAGTCACATCACCCCTTCCGGTTTCCCCGGACGCTGCCAGCGTCGATTCGGCACACTGCACAAGGAGAAAAAACAGCGGGCACAGCGACTGCCCGCCCATACCGCCATGTCCGATACCCCGATCAAGGAAACGCCGGAACCCGCGCCGTCTGACCCAACGCCGGAGACGTCCACACACCTGAAGGACCCCGGAGCCGACGATAGCAGGGCAACTCCCGCTCCCGAGTCCAACACCCCCAAGCCCCCTCCCCGGGACCGGGACAGGCCGCTGCGCGTGGTGCTGTTGCCCAATGGCGGCAGACCGTTGTTTCCCAACGCCGTGGCCCCGTTTCTGGTGACCGACCGGGATGCGGTACAGGCCGCCCTGGACGAACACGACGCCATATTGGGGGTGGTGCAGATCACGGACCCTGCGGGCAAAGAAGTGACCACCCTGCCCGACATCCACCAGGTGGGCATGTCGGCCCGCATCATGAAAGCCCTGGATGAGGGGGAGGAGCCGGAGGATGGGGACGACGAAGCCTCTCCGCCCGCCCCCCTTGCCACGACCACCATCTCCTTGCACGCCCCCCCTGCGGAAGAAGGGAGCGTCAACCTGCTCCTGAAAGGCGGCGCCCGCTTTGTGGTGGAGCGCATCGTACAGGTACGCCCGTACCTGATTGCCGAAGTGCGCTACCCGGACGAACTGCTGGATATTGACGATCCCGAAACCAAGGCCCTGGCCCTGGCGGTGATGGGAGAACTCAAAAAACTGGTCAAGAAAAGCCCCCTGTTCTCCCGCGATATGAACGTGTTTACGCCCCCGGTGCCACTGGAGGAAGCCGGACGGCTGGCCGATATGGCCGCCCTGCTCACCAGCGCCAAACGGGAGCGGATGCAGGAAATTCTGGATACCTTCGACGTGCGCGAACGACTGGCAAAGTCACTGCTCATGGTCAAGGAAGAGCTGCACCTGGTGGGCCTGCAAAGAAAGATCACCCGGCAGATCGAAGACAAGGTCAACGATCAGCAGCACGACTTCTTTTTGCGTGAGCAGCTCAAAGCCATCAAAAAGGAACTGGGGCTCGCCAGCGATCCGAAAACCCTGGAGATCGACCGGTTCGAGAAGCGCCTGGAAGAAATCAACTGCTCCGAAGAGGCGGCAGGCGTCATCGGCGAAGAGTTGGAAAAGCTGCGCCTGATCGAGCCCAACAGCCCGGAATTTAACGTCAGCCGCACCTATCTGGACTGGCTGACCGGCCTGCCGTGGGGCATTCAGGATAAGGAACCGCTGGATTTAAAGCGCGCCCGCCGCAGGCTGGATGCCGATCACCACGGGCTGGACGACATCAAGGACCGGATCATCGAATATCTGGCCGTACACAAGCTCAAAGGGGGCGATCCGCGCGGCTCCATCCTGTGTCTGGTGGGCCCGCCCGGCGTGGGCAAAACCAGCATGGGCAAGAGCATCGCGGGCACGCTGGGGCGTCAGTTCTTCCGCTTTTCTTTGGGCGGTATGCGCGACGAGGCCGAAATCAAGGGCCACCGGCGCACCTATGTGGGGGCCATGCCGGGCAAGATCATTCAGGCGCTCAAGCGCGTGGGCACCGCCAACCCGGTGATCATGCTCGATGAGATCGACAAGCTGTCCAGCAGCTATCAGGGCGACCCGTCGTCGGCCCTGCTGGAAGTGCTGGACCCGGAGCAGAACCACCAGTTTCTGGACCACTACATGGACGTGCGGTTCGACCTGTCCAACGTGTTCTTTATTGCCACCGCCAACGTGGTGGACAGCATTCCCCGCCCGCTTCTGGACCGTATGGAAATCATCCGCCTGCCCGGCTACATCGAGCAGGAAAAGATGGCCATTGCCCGCAAGTATCTGTTGCCCAAACAACTGGAAGCCCACGGTTTGAACGCAAAGCAGCTGGCCATGACCACGCCGGGCCTGCGGGCCATTGCCCGGGGCTGGGCACGGGAGGCCGGGGTCCGCAAGATGGAGCAGCACATCGCCAAAGTGTGCCGCAAAGTGGCCACCAGCCTTGCCACGGACGAAGAGGCGTTCGAACCGGTCAAAATCACGAATGCGGCGGACCTCAAGGACTATCTGGGCGAACCCCGCTTCCGGGATCAGAAAATCGAGTCCAAGCGCCTCCCCGGCATTGCCGTTGGGCTGGCCTGGACCTCCATGGGCGGCGCCACGCTGGAGGTGGAGGCCATTGCCATCCCCGGAAAAAAGAGTGGCTTTAAGCAGACCGGCCAGTTGGGCAGCGTGATGGTGGAATCCACCGCCATTGCCCACAGCTACGTCTCCAGCCGCATGCGCGATTTTGGCGTGCCGACAAAATTCTTCGAAGAAAACATGATCCACCTGCACGTGCCCGCAGGGGCCACCCCCAAGGACGGCCCGTCGGCAGGTGTGACCATGGGCTGCGCCCTGCTTTCCCTGGCGCTGAAAAAACCGATTAAAGCCAGGCTGGGTATGACCGGCGAATTGACCCTCACCGGCCGGGTACTGCCCGTGGGCGGCATCAAGGAAAAGATCATCGCCGCCCGCAGGCAGGGGCTAAAAGAGATCATCCTGCCCGCCGAAAACGAGCGCGACCTGAAGGAGCTGCCCGAGCACATCACCAAAGGCATCACCTTCCATCTGGCGGCGCATTTTGACGATGTGGCCCGGCTCGCCCTCCCCGGTGTACTGGGCTGACGGCCGGGCCGGTTCCGCCTACTCCTGCAAGAGTTTCCCGATCAGCGCGTGGGCGGCCTCCCCTCGCCAGTCCCGCTCGCCCAGCACCTTGCCGCTAAAACGCCCGTCCCGGCCGATCAGGTAGCTCAGCGGCAGGCCGCGCCGCACCTCATATGCCTTGCGTACATCGCCCTGGGCGTCCAGCGGCACCGGGAAGCTGAGGCCCAGCTGCCGGACAAAACGAGCCACGCCCTTTTTGTTGCCCCGGTCCACGTTCACGCCGATCACCACCAGCCCGGACTCCCGGTACTGCTGCCAGAGCGCTTCCAGCGCGGGCATCTCGCGCTTGCACGGCGTACACCAGGTGCCCCAGAAGTTGATCAGTATCACCTTGCCGGAAAAGTCGGACAGGGCCACCGTCTGACCATTCAGGTCGGTCAGGGTAAACGCCGGCGCAGGCAGCCGCGCTTTGGGCTGGACGACGCCCATCTGCTGAAACGGGTCGGGCTCTGCCCCGTGGGCCTGCGCCCATAGCAACGGGCACAGCAACGCAAGGGCCAGGATTTGCCACTTCATCGGGCGTGCCTTTCCAGATAGGCACCAATCTGCGCCCTGCGCGCCGCATCCATCGGCGGCAGCCCCGCCTCGGCCCGCCGCGCTTCCATCAGCCCCACCATGTGCCGCCACTGGGCCAGCGTATGCCGTTTGGGGTGGGGCACCTGATGGCACAGGCCGCATTCTTCTGCATAGGCCGTCCCGTCCGGCCCGGTCGCCTCGGGGATCGGCGTGGCCTTGCCCGCACACCCGGCCAGCAGAACCAGCAGCATCGGCAGTAACGTTTTGTTTTTCATTTTGCCCCTTTCCTAAAAGCCCAGCTGGCTGGGGGATTCAGATTCCTTGCCGCCGTAGCGCACGCTACGCTTTGTGGGAATTTCCACGTACCAGGTGAGCATCACCCGGTAGTCGTCGGCCAGCCCCAGGCCGTTCAGGCGCTGGTACACCGGCACGGTGGCGGTCACATCCAGAATGTGCAGAGCAAACGGCTGCCACTGGAACCCGGCGGATACCGACAGCTTGCGGCCGCCGTAGTTGTCCGGGTCCCACGCCGGGGTCATGTAGCCGCTGGACGGATCGCCCTGAATGGCGCGTCCGGAGGCGCCGCTGGCCGCCTCGTCCATCTCGCCGCCGATGTCGCCGGTTACCTCGCCGTTCAGCTGCATCTGGGTCAGCAGGTTGTAGCGCCACTGGTACATGGTGTACAGGTCCACGGTATATTCGTTGCCCAGCCGGTAATTACGGCTGTTGTCGTGCAGCCGCACGGTGGCGTTGGCATTGGCGCCCCACCACCACGGGCTGGAAGAACCCTGATAAAGCAGGCCCAAAGTGGGATCAAACGTGCCGGAACCCAGCTGCATGGCGTACGGCAGTTGCTCGCCCTTGCGCATGGCCACCGGGTGGGTACTGTTCTTTTCGTTGATGGAGCCGGTGGGCAGGCTCAGGCCCATCAGCAGGGAGACCTGGCTTTTCGGGATGAGCGGATCATCGGTGAACAGCCGGTACTTGGTCATGAGCATGGTGTCGGCCATGCCGCCGGACTCCATGGTATAGCCCGGCAGGCCGGTCATCATTTCCATGGCGCTGTTGAATTGCATGGGCATTTCGTTGTCCTGCCACATGAACATCAGGCCGCCGAAAAAATCGTCGGTAAAACTGTAGCCTGCCGCCAGGTTCAGCATACGCATGTCCATGGAACCGGGCACGGCCATAAATTTGCCCATGGCGGGCATGCCCAGAACGTCCGCCGGGTCCACTTTTGAAGTGCCGCGTTGCAGCCCGTCCATATGCATGATCATGGGCGAGAATTTAAGGCGGAATTCGCAGGTTTCGGGCACGCCGCCGCCCGGTATGTTCATCGGCATATTGCCGCCGCATTTGCCGCAGCACAGCCCCACAAAGGCCGCCGCCGGGTTGGCCGAAACAGCCAGCAGCAGCGCCGCCAGCCAGAATATTAAACGTGATTTCATGACACACCGCTCCTGTAAAAAATCGGATGGAGTCCCTCCCCGCCCGGACGGGCAAAGGGGGGAACCGGTACGGAGCACGCCGATGTTTCCACGGGCGTGGACCGCAATTTCGTTTTTCTGGAGTGGCCCGACCGGAACGGTCAGGCGCTGGTGTAGGGAGGGCCGCGGGAAGGGGGAAGAGGGAAGGCAACCTGGCTATGAGGCTGCTGAGTGAGCCCGTCGATCCGCATGGGCAGATCGGGTGGCAACAGCGCCACCTGGGGCAAGACCGCTCCAGCGGCCGTGAGATTGTCCAGACAGGCGCACAGCACCATGCTGAGATTTGCGCCATCGGAATGATCCATCCCGCCGGAATGGTTTACAGAATGATCTATGGATTGGGTTTGCTGCCCGCCATGCAGAATGCACGACATATCCTCGCCAGAGGACATAAAGCCGTGCTGCAGCCCGCACGTCAGCGCGTTCAGGGTGAGCGCCAGATACAGGACGCTCAGGGAGCAGATAGACAACAAACGAATCATGACGGCGTGCCGTCTAAATGTAGCAGACTTCCCGGCACTATGAGGCGAGTCTCGTCATGTCCGTTTGTGTGAACCGGCCCCGGCGGGCAGACGCTACGGCTTTTTGCTGCCCGCCTTACGCCAACCGGTCTGGTTAATCAGGTATGTGCCGTCCCGGCCCGTGATCTGAAAATCCACGTCGTACTTCTTGCCGTTGCCGTCCACAAAGATAGCAACGGTCTCGTAGTAGTCGCCCGTTTTGACGACCTGCTTGCGCATCTTTTTGAACTTCAGGTTTTTCACATTGTTCGTCACGGCGTCGTAGGCGACGTAGGTTCCGCCCAGTTGCTGCTGTGTCTGTTGTACGTGTGCCCGCGTCACCGCCTGCACCGCTTCCGCCAGTTGTCCGTTAATGGTTTGCGTGTCCGCCGCGAACGCGGCGCCACCAAAAGTCAGGGCCACGATCGCCCCGCCAAGCACAAAGTTCCGCATGGCTGCCTCTCCCCTTGTGCCGCCCGCGCCGGTTGAACGGTTGCGGACGGCCAGCCTGCCACGCCGGGATCACCCGTTACGGATGCCCCGGCCCCCCGTTGTCCCGTATTTGTCAGGTTGACCTTTCATTTATACCGCGTGGGCCATGAAAAGGAAACCGTGCACCAAACAACAGGCTTGCCGAAGGTACGTTTCTGCCGATCTGCTAAAATTGGAGTTTCTCCCCTTTTTGTGGCGAGGTGGCATGTTGCGGGCGGTCCTTTTTTTGTTTTTATGCGTGTTGCCGCCGTGCATGGCGTATGCCCAGCAGCCATTTCTGGATCCGGGCGGCATGAATGCGGCGCCGTGGGGCCAGCAGGCGCCGGATGCGGTGCTGTACGAGCAGGGGTTAAAGTCGTATCAGGCGGGGCATTATGAGGATGCGCTACGCTGGTTCCGGCAGGCGGGAAAGTACGGCAACGCCGCCGCCCTGTACCGGGTGGGTGCGATTTATGAAGACGGCCTGGGGGTGGCGCAAAGCTACCCGGAGGCCATTACCTGGTATCAGATGGCCGCCGATCCGGAGGTGGCTCCAGAATTAAGAGACTCGGGCGGCAACTGGTGGTCGTACCGGCGGCCCGTCTCCAAAAGCGCCCAGTACCGGCTGGGCGAGTTGTACGAGCAGGGGCTTGGCGTGCCGAAAAATCCGGAACAAGCGGCTCACTGGTTTTTGCGGGCGGGCGACGGGGCGGAGTCTGCCCTGGCCGAATCCCCCAACCCCCTGCCGCGCATCCGCTACAAGCTGGCCGAGCTATACGAAACCGGCCACGGCATTGCCGCCGACCCGAGCCGGGCGGCGGCGCTCTATTTGAGCCTGGCCCGTGCAGGCTCAACCTACGCCACCGACGCGGCGTTTCAGATCGCCCGCGACATGGAGGCGGCCCCGGCGTTCCGGGTATATGAACACCTGGCCGACCTGGGAATCGCCCGCGGGCAGGAGCGCATCGCCGAGGCGTACGCCAACGGCGAAGGCGTGGAGAAAGACCGGGAACAGGCGTACCAGTGGTACCTGGACGCAGGCGAAACCTACCTGACGGTGGATCACGATATTGAAGACGCCCGCCGCATGTATGCCAAGGTGCACCAGCTGGAGCCGCAAAATCCCCACACCCGGAGTCTGGGGAAGCGGATTCGGAGGGGGCGGTAAGGCTTAAGCCCCACTACCCTGAATCCGTTCGCCCTGAGCCTGTCGAAGGGTCGAAGTGCGTAAGGCGACGGTTCAACGGGTTACCCTTTTCGGATGCCCTTCGACAGGCTCAGGGCGAACGGATTTCAGCACGAACGGCTTGGGTGGGGTTTCCGTGGGTAAGGCCAGCCCCGGAATGTTACCTATCTGCCTGGGTTATCTCCCCACCCCCCGCCCCCCGGCGTTTCAATCACCAGCTCATCCCCTTTCTCCACATCAAAACTCACCTTCCCCGGCAATTGCCGCAAGCCGCCGTTCGGCTTTAGCCATATGTTGTTGCCCGGTGCACCTTCGTTACCGCCATCAAGCCCAAACGGGCAGACCGTGCGGCGTTCGCATAAGAGCGAGACGGAAAGCGGGGCCAAAAACCGCAAATGCCGCACCAGCCCGTCGCCGCCGTGCCATTTGCCGCGCCCGCCGGAGTTTTCTCTAAAGCCAAAACTCACCACCTGCACCGGGTAGCGGGTTTCCAGCACTTCCGGGTCGGTGATGCGGGTGTTGGTCATGTGGGTGTGGACGCCGGATGCGCCGTGGTGGCCCTCTTCCTCGCCCCACGGGGCCACCGCCCCCGCGCCGCCCGCGATGGTTTCGTAATAGCCGAAATGGCCGTCACCAAAAGTCAGGTTGTTCATCGTGCCTTGCGATGCTGCCGCGCGGCCCACGGCGGCCAGCAGCACGTCCACCACGCGGGTGCTGGTCTCCACGTTGCCCGCCGCCACCGCGCAGTCGGGAGCCGGGTTTAAAATAGAGCCTTCCGGCAGCACGATCTCCACCGGCAGCAGGCAGCCCGAATTCAGGGGGATGCGTTCGTTCACCAGTGTGCGCAGGACGTAGATCACCGCCGATTTGGTCACGGCGGTGGGGGCGTTCAGGTTGCTTTCCACCTGATCGCCTGTGCCGGTGAAGTCGATCACCATGCGCGCTCCGGTTACCTTCAGGGTAACGGCAATGGGCGTGCCGTCGTCCATTTGATCGGCAAACGCGTGCGCCCCGTCCGGCAGGCGGCCGATGGCGGCAGCCACCTGGGCGCGGGCATTCTCCTGCACGTGGCCCATGTAGGCCGTTACGGTGTCCAGGCCGTACTGCTGCGCCATCTCCACCAGCAGTTTTTCTCCCTTTCTGCCCGCTGCGGCCTGGGCCTTCAAATCAGACACGTTGTCGTCCGGACCACGGGCCGGATACGGACCTGCTGCCAGCCGCACACGGATGTCTTCTTCTAAAAACCGCCCCCCTTCGATCAGCCGTTCGGCGGAAAAAACGATGCCCTCTTCGGCAAGTTTGGTAGAAAACGGCGGCATGGAACCGGGGGTGATGCCGCCCACATCGGCGTGGTGCCCCCGGCTGGCGGTAAAAAAGCGCACGGCCCCATCGATAAAGACCGGCGTCACCACGGTGATATCCGGCAGGTGCGAGCCGCCCAGAGCCGGATCGTTGCTGATGAACACATCGCCTGCCGCCATGTTCGGGTGCGCGGCCCGGACCGCCTTGACCGTTTCGCCCATGGCCCCCAGATGCACGGGGATGTGGGGGGCGTTGGCCACCAGCCCTCCGTTCGCATCGAACACGGCGCAGGAGAAATCCAGCCGTTCCTTGATATTGGTGGAGACGGCGGCGTTTTTCAGCACGATGCCCATCTGCCCGGCGATGGACATGAACAGGTTGTTAAAAATTTCCAGATGCACCGGGTCGGCTTCGGCCCCGTGGGCATGCGCGGCCGCGCCGCCGTGATCGGTCAATACCAGCACCCCGTCCGGGTTCACATTTGCGCTAAAGCCGGGGGCCACCACCACCATGCCGGTGGCCTCCGGGATCAGCGCGGGGCCGGTAATCTGCGTGCCCACGGCCAGCGTTTCCCGTGGGTAGACCGGCACGCCCTCGTGGCGCTCACCGTCGAACCATACGGGGTTTTCTGCTACCGGCGGTGCATCCTCACAGGCCGCCGGGGTCGGCAGATCCGGCGCGGGGCGCGTACCGGTGGCTTCCACCCGCACCTGCACCACCTCGATCGGGCAGCCGGGCCGGTCGTGGCCAAAGCGGGCCATATGCTCACGGGTGAACGCTTCTTCCCAGTCGGCGGGAGCAGCCCCCGCGCACGGTTCGGTAACGGTCAGGGGGGCTTCGGTGCCCTGGTAGCGCAAATCCAGCCGCCGGGTGAGAACAATATCGCCCGTATGCCCCTGCGCGCGCACCGCCTTCTCCCCTGCTGCGGCCAGTTTTTTAAACAGCGGGACGATCACCCCGGTTGCCGCGGCCAGCATCACGCCGCCCCCCGGTGCATCGCCGTTCCACGCCACCGGGGCCAGCCCCATGCCCAGCGCGGAGAGCACCCCGGCCATGGGGTGCAGCAAAATGGTGCCAATCCCCAGCCGCCGGGCGATGGCGCAGGCGTGCTGGCCCCCGGCACCGCCAAACACCACCAGCGGGTAATCGCGCACGTCCACCCCGCGGGCGATGGAAATCTCCTTGATGGCCTGGGCCATGCCCGCATTGGCGATAGACAAAAACCCGTCGGCAAGCTTTTCCGGTGTCATCTTCGTGCCGTCCCGGCTGATCTGTTCGGCCAGATCGGAAAGTTTCTGCGTCACCCGGCCGGCGTCGAGGGGAAACGGAAACCGGTCCGGCAGCACCCGCCCCAACGCCAGATTGATATCGGTGACGGTCAGTTCCGTGGCCTTCATATTGCCTTGTTCGTCCCGCAGGCCGTAGCACAGCGGACCGGGGTCGGCCCCGGCGCTCTCCGGCCCCACGCGCAGTTGAAACCCGTCGTAGCGGCAGAGGGAGCCGCCCCCGGCGGCCACCGTATGAATGGCCAGCATGGGCGCTTTTACCCGCACCCCGGCGGTGACGGTTTCGTACACCCGCTCGAACTCCCCGGCAAACCGGCACACGTCGGTGGAGGTGCCCCCCATGTCGAACCCCACCCCTTTTTCAAATCCGCACGCTTCGGCCACGTGGGCGGCGGCCACCACCCCGCCGGCGGGGCCGGACAGGATGGCGTTGTGACCACGAAAATTTGCCGCATCGGTGAGCCCGCCGGACGACTGCATGATGGCCAGATCGCTTTTTGGCAACTCCGCCCGCAGGGTCGCCACATAGTCGCGGATCAAAGGCGATAGATAGGCATCCACGCAGGTGGTATCGCCCCGTGCGGTAAAACCGATTTCCGGGGCCACCTGATGGGACAGGCTGACCTGAGAAAACCCCATCTCCCGTGCAATCTCCCCCACCTGAACTTCGTGCTGCGGGTGGGCAAAGCCGTGCAGCAGCACGACGGCCAGCGCTTCGTACCCGGCCTCCCGCAGCGGCCCGAGCGCGGCCTTTATGGCGGCACGGTCCGGGGCATCCAGCACTTGACCATCTGCGGCCATGCGGGCGTCTATCTCGGCCACCTGTCCGTACAGGTTTTCGGGTTTTTCGATGTTCAGGTTAAACAGCTCGGGCCGGGCCTGGGTGCCGATGGCCAGGGCGTCGGCAAAACCGCGGGTGATCGCCAGCGCGGTTTTTGTGCCGGTGCGGGTAAGCAGCGCATTGGTGGCCACAGTGGTGCCCATGCGGATGCGGCACGGCGGGATGGCCGCATCCCTGGCAAGGCCCAGCACGCCCCTGATGGCCGTAAGCGGCGCCCGGTCGGAAGAGAGCACCTTCTCCACCACCACGCGCCCGTCCGGAGCCAGACCGATGCAGTCGGTAAAGGTGCCGCCCCGGTCGATCCAGAATTCCCATGTTTTCCGGTCGCTCATCGTTCCGCCCGCTCCAACGGTTTCCATGCCGGCAAAAATGCTTTTACACCGAATATGCTACATTGGCGCGATGGAACCGACCAAACCGGACAGTCCGAACCCCGCCCCCGCAGCCACCCAGGAAACCACCAACCCGTTAAAAGAGATGGCCAAGTGGGTGGCGTTGCGCACCCCGGTAATCAACCGCATGGTGGGGCCACGCTACACCTATTCGCTGGAGCCGGAACAACTGGCGCTGCTGGTGAACACCCTCGACCAGACCAAAGACGTGCCGGGCGATATTGTGGAGATCGGCTGCGCCCTCGGCAAGACCACGGTCTTTTTAAACCGGCACCTGGACAACATCGGCTCAAAGAAGCATTACCACTGCCTGGACACCTTTTCCGGGTTTACCCGCAAGGACCTGGCGTTTGAAGCCGAAAAACGGGGCAAGACGCGCGGTTCCCTGATGGGGTTCGGCTATAACAGCGAGCGCATTTTTCAGAACAACATGGCGCAGGCGGGCTGCACCCGGGTGAGCACCCGCTCCGGCGATATTTCCGAAATGGACATTTCGGACCTGACCATCTCCATGTGCCTGCTGGATGTGGACCTGTACCTGCCGATACTGAACGGGCTGCGCAAGGTGTATGAGCGCCTGTCGAAAGGCGGCGTCATCATCGTGGACGATGTGCTGGATAACCACCGGTGGGACGGTGCCTGGCAGGCCTATCACGAGTTTGTGGAAGAGATTGGCCAAAAGCCCGAGCGAATGGGCATCAAAACCGGCATCGTCCGCAAAGCCTGACCCCGCCGGGGGGGTGGAAAGAGCGGTCTACACCTGTTCGGGGGTGGCGCTTTTCGTGTACTCCGCCACCAACTCCCCCAGAACCGGGTTGGCCTTCACGAGCTTCTGATCAAACTGAACGCCCATGCCGTGGGTGTGGTACTGCACCACCCAGCCAAGCAGTTGCAGCCGGTGCGCTCTGGTGCCCACGCGGGCGGTAAAGTCGATGGAAATTTCGGTATCGTCGGGCAGCGGTACGTCCGTCTGCACAAACATGCCGGTGATGGAAAAGAGGGTGACCCAGCCGTGGATGGTTTTTGCGCCGCTGATTGTGGACAGCTTTACCCGGATACCCCGTACCGGCACCTCGACCCGTTCCGGACGCGTGTCCGGCGTGCTCGCTGGCATTCTGGGACGCTCTCGCATGTTCCACCCCTTTGCAACCTTCCCCCGTAGACCCACCTGTTGCCCGGTTCAGGCTGATGTCGCTTCGGTCATTTTGACCGCAGGCTTTAAAGAAACCGGTGCAGGCGGGGTAGAATTTACCGATGACGCACCGTCTGTTTATCGCCGTTGACTTTCCGCCCGTAGCGCGCACGATGCTGAGCCTGCTGCAAAGCGGCCTGCCGGACGCCCGCTGGATACCGGAAGAACAGTTACACTTGACCGTGCGCTTTATCGGCGAGGTGGAAGGCTCGGTGTTTGCCGACATCCGCGAAGCGCTGGGCACGGTGCAAACGGCCCCGTTTGAGATGGCGATCTCCGGCGTGGGGCATTTCCCGCCACGGGGCAAGCCCACGGTCCTGTGGGCCGGGGTGACGGCCCACGAGCCGCTGTCCACCCTGCGCCACCAGGTGGAAAACGCGCTGGCCACGGCAGGCATCGGGCCGGAGGGGCGCAAGTTCGCTCCCCACATTACCCTGGCCCGGTTGCGCGGCACGCCGGTGCGCCGGGTGGCCGACTATCTGGCCCACCACGCAGGCTTTGTGACTGAACCGTTTACGGTGGAGACATTCCACCTCTACTCCAGCATCCTGTCTGCCGGAGGGGCAAAACACCGGCTTGAATGCAGCTACCCGCTTGGTCCCTTCCCTCCAACCCCTCAAAAACAATGACAAAAACAGACCGTGTCGCCATAATGGGCGTTGGGGGTAGGGTAGATCGGCAGGGTCAACACCTTGTCATTCAGGGAGTCCACATGAAATCACATCGCAAGGAACTCTTTTTTGAGATTCCCGAGCGGGAGGCATTCGTCAACATCACCACGGAAGTGGAGGATGTGGTCTCCGAAAGCGGCATCGTGGAAGGGATCGTCCTGGTCAACGCCATGCACATCACCGCATCGGTGTTTGTAAACGACGATGAACCGGGCCTGCAACAGGACTACAAGACCTGGCTGGAAAGCCTGGCTCCGTACAAGCCGGTTGATCAGTACCGCCACAACGACACCGGCGAAGACAACGCCGCCGCCCACTTAAAGCGTCAGGTCATGGGCCGCGAGGTGGTGGTGGCCATCACCGGCGGTATTCTGGACTTTGGCACCTGGGAGCAGATTTTCTACGGCGAGTTTGACGGCAAGCGCAGAAAGCGCGTGCTGGTAAAGGTCATCGGCGACTGACAACACCGCCCGGAGGGGCTTTCCATCGTCCCGGCGACTACCCCCGCTCTTCTTGCCGGGATCGTTTATACAACCACCGGCCACCTTCCACGACAAAGGAATATAGATAGGTACTGGCGAAAGCCGTAGCGATGAACGGCATCGCCAGCGGAATGAGCCAGGCGGCCACCAATGCCACATTGATCAGGCCGACTGCGGAGACGGTCCTGGCCCGCCCTCGAATCAGGGTGGGCATCCCGAACGGAACGACCATCGACACCGAATGAAGCAGGAACAGGGGGATCAGGATCGGCTCAGGCTGGAAACCGAACGCCTGTATCAGCAGCAGGGCGAACAACATGTGGCGCATGAGCTCGTTCGTTGGCGAGCCCTTCCCGGTGGCGGCTTCGGGACTGATCCGGGATACCACACGCAGGATAATCGAGCCGGAAGCGACCGTGCTGACAAACAGGATGACGCCGCCGAAATGCGCCCCGACCGCCAGGGCCAGAGCGACGTGGGCAACCGCATCACAAACGTTATCGAGATCGGCGCCGAACCGGCTGCGAATATTCAACCTGGCCGCCAGAATGCCGTCCAGATCGTCCATGAAGTTGTTGAAGACGATCAGGAAGATCAGGTAGCGGTAGCCATCATCCAGGAACAGCAACACCAAAGGCAGTACGCCCAGAATGGATATCGCATTGGCCAGGTTCCGGTAGATGAAGTGCCCCGGGGTGGTTTCCATACCTGCCCGACGACCGTTCAGGATACGCCCGCTTCAGCCATGTCCGGCGGACGCCTCCTTGAGCATGGGGGACTTAGCGGTATCGGGAGCAGACCCATACAACGTTTCCGCTTCCTTCAGGTCCGCGATGGAGTCAATCTCATACCACCGACCCGAATCGAAAAAGACCGCCTCGAAGGAGAGCGTGCCGTCGGCGGTCATTTCGTCAAATACCGCCTCGTAATACTCGCCACGCCGTTGTGCCGAAATAAAGCGCCCCAACCGTTCCACCACCTGCTTCCAGGTCTTGCGGGACAGGCTACAGATATTCACGGTCTTGTACCGGGCTTCATGACCCCGATCATCCCCGGTATGAAAGGCCGTGACCCGCCGATCAGGGCCGAGAGACACCTGGGTTCCGTTCATCCAGGGCAGTATATGAGAAACCGCGATCCTGTCCGGGCAGAACATGTTATCCAGCATGTCGGCATCGAAAACCAGGTCGCTTTCCACCAGCAGGAATGACTCGTCGATATATTCCCGTGCAAGCCACAGCGAGTAGATGTTATTGGTTGTCGCGTACTCTGGATTGAACACGTATTCGACCTTCATATCACACGCAAGATCACTCAGAAATTCACGAATCTGGTCACCCATATGTCCCAGAACAACCACCAGCTTCTCAATCCCTTGTTCGCGCAGGTTACAGACCAGCCGATCCAGGATGGGACGGCCTCCGACAACCGTGAGGCACTTGGGCGCATCAAGCGTCAGTGGCTGAAGCCGGGTACCGGTTCCAGCGGCAAGTAGCAGGGCTGTGGTCAGCCGATCAGGATTGTGCATGAGACTCCAATTTCATTACTAAGGTGGCCCGATTTAACGGAGGTCTGTTTTCGGGACCGGCGGTGCCTGGACAATCGCACCAACAAATACGCTGACACTGACAGGACGAAAATCACATGCCCCCATCCAGAAATGGTTTCGAATAAGGGCATATTCAGTTTGAACATCCAGGTTAAAACAGGGTTTTAAATTGTGAAGCAACTCCTTTCAACAATAAGAACATGCCCATAAATAACGCCACCATGGCACCTGCAAATATATAAGACGACCTCATTTTTCCGAACGGATCGTGTCTGGCATTAACTTATCCATTTTCCACCAGACCGTTCACGCCCTTCCGATGAACCCATTGGATTCAGGAAAAACACCGTCGTTCCGCTTGGCATCCTTCAACACCATGTCAACAATCATCTCCCGGTTTTCGAGGGTATCGAGCGGGCAAACGAGCCACCGAAAGTCCGAGCCGGATGGTATCTTTGATCCACTGTTCAACCCCCTCCCAGGTGCCATTCAGATGGTTTTTCATTTCCGTTTTCCAACCGGTAACAGAAATTCCACTATGTCTGCATCATCAGTTGATCACCACAATCCAGACAGTATTGATACCGCTCACGGCGGTTCTGCTCATGGCCTTCTGCGCTACACGGCTTTGCCGGAATATTGTTGTTCACAACATGTCCACACATCGGACAGAACCGCACCGGCGGGTTCGTTCGTCTGTGGTTTTCGTTGGGACAGTGAACCGCTTGCGTCATATATTGTTCATACTCTCCAGTGCAGGACGAGGGATAACTTCGCAGCCCGGCACTTCGAGCATGCAACCACTTCCCGGCACGTAGGTATCCGACCGGTCTTGTTACACAAAAAGGTGAGGTCCCTGGACCCTGTAACGTCCCAACAACCGTCAAAACGGCATCCGGACGTCACTCCCCACAGATGTTAAACCGGGTGCCAGTCTCCGAAAAAAATGGACTCCGGCGCAGGCGACCCACAACGGCGCACCGAAGGCCTGCAAGAGATCGTGGGGAAGTCGACAGAACCGGGGTATCATGGCAGGGAGCACCGGGAACGTCAATTGAAACCGCAGGGGGCGGGGCGGCTCACCTGCCCCCTGTTCCATCGTCTGCATGCCCAGACCGATTATCTTTCACCCGTTGAGTAACGTCCCACATCTGCACAGCCGTTCATAACAAAAACCCGTAGAATGGGTGCATGATCCCCGCCCCCCTCCCCATTCTCATCACCGGCTGCTCCTCCGGCATTGGCCGCTGTGTGGCGGAGGACCTTCGCGAACGCGGCTACCGGGTGTTTGCCACGGCCCGCAAGGCAGCGGACGTGAAGACGCTCAAAGCAGACGGGTTCGAGTCGTTTGTGCTGGACCTGGCTGATTCCAAATCAATTCAGGACGCCGTAGACAAACTGTTTAAGGCCACCGGCGGCGAACTGTACGCCGTGTTTCACAACGGCGCCTACGGCCAGTCCGGGGCGGTGGAAGACTTGTCCCGCGAGGCGCTGCGGGAGCAGTTTGAGACCAATCTTTTTGGCTGGGTGGAGTTGACCAACGCCGTGCTGCCCGCCATGCGTGAAGCAGGCACCGGCCGCATCATCTTCAACAGCAGCGTGCTGGGGTTTGTCTCGCTGCCGTTTCGGGGAGCGTACAACGCCAGTAAATATGCCCTGGAAGGCATTGCCGATACCTTGCGGCTGGAACTGGCCGATACTGATATTCACGCCGTGCTGGTGGAGCCGGGGCCGATCCTGTCGCGCTTTCGGGAGAATTCGTACGCGGCCTTCAAGCGTCATATCGACATTGAATCCAGCGTCCACCGGGAGCGGTACGAACAGATGGCCGCACGGCTGGAAAAAGAGGGGGCCGCCGTGCCGTTTACCCTGCCGCCGGAGGCGGTGCTCAAAAAGGTCATCCACGCACTGGAATCGCCCCGCCCGAAGGTGCGCTATTACGTCACCTTCCCCACCTACCTGTTTGGCTATTTAAAACGCCTGCTGCCTGCGCGCTGGCTGGACAGGATGCTGATGCGGGTGGGTTAACCCGGTCCGCTGTAGCGGTAATGGCCGGTGATGGGGTAATAAAACAGCATGTGGTCGTCCAGTTCCACGCCCCGGCCGATGTTGTGCACGATGGGCGGCTGGCCGCCGGATCGTTTGGGGTGGTCGGCCACAATGCCGATGTGGGGCAGCTTGCCGTCCACCATCCAGGTGACCAGATCGCCCGGTTTGTAGTCGTCCGGGTTTCCGGTGACCGGCAGCGACGTGCCGTTGCGGGTAAAGAAGGTCTGTAAATTGGGCACCCGCCGATGGTCGATGTTGGCGTCGGGCCGGGTGGCGCCCCACAGATCGGGGTAGGCGGAAAAGTTGGCCCGCATGTCTTCGTGCACCAGTTGTTGCAGGTCGATCCCCACGCCCCGGTAGCTGCGGATCACCACGTCGGTGCAGACGCCCGTGCTGTCCGGCACATCGCCGTTGGGGTAGGCAAGCACCACGTAAGCGCCGTCGTACCGCACCCGATGGGTGGTGCGCTCAATGGCTGCGGCGGTCAGCCGCCCGGCGAATGCACCGTCTTCCGAATGGGCGGCATGGGAAACCGGAACGAGGGCCAGCGCCAGCGCCAACGCCCCTGCGCACGCCCCTTTTTGATATGTTGCGAAGATGTTCATCCGACGAGATTTTTGCCCCATCTTATCGGCACGGACACAGCGCCCTGCCCGGAAACCCGCGCCCCACGGGGGCATGAACCCCTCAAGCAGGTACAGACACCGTAACCTGAAAGCCGCCCAGCTCCTCCGAACGGCCAAATTCGATACGGCCGCCGTAGCTTTCCACCACGTCTTTGGCAATGGCCAGCCCCAGGCCGTGGCCGGGGACGTTTTCATCGGCCCGCACGCCCCGTTCGGACAGTTTTGGGAGTTCCTCCTCCGGGCAGCCGGGTCCGTCATCTTCCACAATAAAGGTTAGGCCGTCCCGGTCGTCCACCGTCAGCCGCACCCGCTTGTTTGCCCATTTGCAGGCGTTGTCCAGCAGGTTCCCCAGCAGCTCCATCAAATCTTCCCGGTCACCGGGAAACGTGGCGCCGCCGGGGAGTTCGGTGGCAATGTCGAGATTTTTGTCGGCATACACCTTCTCCAACGCGTCGATCAGCCCCGGCAGCGCATCATGCAGGTCCACCTGCGCCCCCGGCAGGGCCGTGCCCGCAAGGCGCGCGCGCCCCAGTTCCCGCTCCACCAGCCTGCCGATGGTATCGGTCTGGGTGGTCAGGGCGTCCCTCATCTCCGGGCATTTTTCCAGCTCCTCCCGGTCGGATAGCTGGGTCAGCACGGTCAGCGGCGTTTTTACCGCATGGGCCAGGTTGCCGAGCGATTTTCGAGAGCGTTCTACCCGGCGCGTCATGGCGGCCAGCAGCCGGTTGACCTCGGCCACCAGTGGCCGCACCTCCTTCGGCACGGTTTCCCGCAGGCGCTCCACCCTGCCCTCTTCCAGCGCCGCCACATCCCGGCGCACGTCGTCCAGGGGCATCAAGGTACGGGCAATGATGAAGCGCTGGATCAGCAGCACCAGCAGCAGGGCAACCGCAAACAGCCCGGCCAGCACCAACAGGGCCTTGCGGTTGGCGGCGTTCACGTCGGTCAAATCTTCCGCCACGCTCACGGTAAGCTGCACCCCGGATTTTGTGTATCCGCGCTGGATCAGAAGCAGGGGCTGGCCGCGCGGCCCGTCCACATAAAAATGGTCCGCCGGAAAACTGTGCAGGGTGGCAATGTCCTCATCCCACAGGGAGCGGGAACGGATGCGCTGATCTCCGTCTTTTGCCGTTCCCGCGTTGCCGGTTACGACAAAGTAGTGCCCCGAAAACGGGCGCAAAAAAACCGGATCGACCCGTGCCTGATCCACCTGGAAACCCTCGGGAAAGACCGTGACCGCCGCCAGCACGGTTTCGGCATCTTTTTCCATGCGCGAGATCATCTGGTTTTCCACCAGCAGGTGCAGGGAAACCGCCACCCCGGCAAACACGCCCCCAAGCAGCACAAAAAGGCCGATGCCCAATCCCCAGTCCAGCCGTTTTTTGAGTGAAGTCATTGCGGATTCACAAATACATATCCTTGCCCGCGCCGGGTTTCGATGGCCTTCTGGCCGATTTTTTTGCGCAGGCGGCGGACGTATACCTCAATGACGTTGCTCTCCTTGTCGGAGTCCAGATCGTACACGTGCTCTTCCAGCCGGTCTTTGGACAGCACTCGCCCCCGGTTGAGCATCAACACCCGTAGCAGACGAAACTCCACTCCGGTCAGCGAATGGGTCTGGCCGTCCGCGCTCACCTGCCGGGTTTCCTCGTTCAGGGCAATGTCGCCCACCACCAGCGGCCCCGCGGCCCGGCCCTGACTGCGGCGGATCACCGCCCCCAGCCGGGCCACCAGTTCCGGCACGTGAAACGGCTTGCCCAGATAGTCGTCGGCCCCGGCGTTAAAGCCGTCCACCTTTTCGTGCCACTGATCCCGGGCGGTGAGGACGATCACCGGAGTTTCGTTGCCGCGCTTGCGCCAGTTTGCCAGCACGTCCAGCCCCGCCCGTCCGGGCAGACCCAGATCCAGCACGACGGCGTCGTACGGAAACTGATCCCCCAGAATTTCGGCGCTCTCGCCGTTGCCGGTGGCATCCACCGCGTACCCGGCTTCGGCCAGATCGTGCTTCAGGCTGGCCTGAAGCGCGGCATCGTCTTCCACTACCAGTACCCGCATCTACTCCGGCTCTATCTGTTCGGCAATGCGGTCGCCGGTGCGGGCGTCGTAGAACAGCCCCCACACGACCCCGTCATCATCCAGTATCTCGATTTCATAGACGAACCCCTCGGCCTCCCCTTCCAACTCGATTTCCAGCACCGTGCCGGGGCGCTCCCGGGTGGCGTCCGCCACGATCCGCTCCAGCGGCACGATCTTTCCGGCTTCCTTTAGCAGCCGGGCGCGCTCGTGGTCGTCACCGGCCCACGCAGGCAGCGCACAGGCCAGCGCCACAACCGCCGAGACCGGCAGGACAAACCCCAGCCATTTATCTTTTGTTGAATGCTCAATCATCCCATTTACCGTATCCGGGGATATTCACGCTACTGTCGTTATAGTAGCCTTCGGCGGCCCGCAAATGGCAAGCCTCACAGCGGGACAGGGAGTTAACTTCCGGGTTTTCGGCCACCAGCTTTGCCGGTATTTCGTCGTGTTCCTTGCGGATGTAGCCCACTTCGGTAATTCGGAGTGGCGCTGCGCCGCCAAGCGAACGGACAATTTTGATGGAGCGCCGGTAGTCGGAACGGTCGGCGGCGTTTTCGGCAAGAAAGGCCGTGATTTCCTGCTGATCTTCCGGCAGCAGTTCGGCATTGTCGCCAAAATGGTCCTCCAGCCCGGCCATCATCGTCTCCCAGCTTTTCGCGGGCAACAGGCCCGGCTGATACGGAAAGTGGCAGGCGCCGCATTCTTCCAGATACAGGGTATTCGTCACCGGAGCTACGTCCGCCCCTTTTTTGCCGCGGCTCCACAGGCCGCCATCGTCGTCCGCCCATACGGCGGACAGGGTAACCATAAAGACTCCGACGCCCAGTACGGTTGCAATCCAGTGTTTTAATTCCATCGTGTGCTCCTTTTTCAGGGGGTCTTATGCCCGGCAATAAAAAGTAAAAAATCGCCCTTCTCCTGAGGCGTACAGACCCGCCCCAGGGTCCATTTGCAGTTACGCAAAAACCACTTTTCAATCTTTTTGGCGTCCGTCAGCCGCTCCGGGCTCGCGGCGGGAGAGAGCGGCTCGATCGCTTTGCCGGTCTCCACGTGCTTTCCGCCTGCCATCAAGTCATCTGTATGACAGGTGCCACAGCGGCGCGTCTCCCCTTCCACGGTTCGCGCCTGCTGCCAGAGCGGCTGCCCGGCGGCGGCAGAGAACGGCCCCGCCCCCTTGGCCCGGTAGGCATCCAGGCGTTCATCGATCACCCCGGCCTGGGCCACGGCGGCGGCCAGCAAAAATACGATGGCAAGGCCCGAAACGGCGCGCCAGCGCCGCAGGGCGGGGGCCGCATCTGGCAGGCCGTGTCCGGAGTCGCCTGAGCCGCCCGAAGTGCCGGAGACCGGTTTTCTTCCGGTGATCATGGCCCGGATCAGGTTTTCCCGATGCGCCAGACTGCTGAACAGCACCCCGGCCACGTGCAGCCCCACCAGCGCCAGGGTGAACCCGGCGAGAAACTCGTGGACCTCTTCCAGACCGTCTTCCCATGCGCCAAACGGCGCCATGAGGGTGGCCATCGGCCCCGCATGCTCCTCCGCCCCGTACAGCATCATGCCGCTGATGCCGGTAAGGGTCAGAAACAGAAGCAGGGCCAGGATCATCCACGCCGCCGCCGGGTTGTGCCCGATATAGTGACGGGCCTTGAAGCGGACCAGATCCGTCAGGTAGCCCCACGCCTCGCGGGGGTGGGTGACAAATTGGGAAAAGCGTGCATGGCGGGTGCCGATCACGCCCCACACCAGCCGCACCGCCACCAGCGCAAAAATGGTGTAGCCAGCCACCACATGGATGTCGGCAAAGTCGTCCTCGGCGGTCAGCCAGGCGATCACGAACGCTCCCACCAGCCCCCAGTGAAACAGGCGAATCAGCGGGTCCCAGACCTTGATTTCTTTTTTATCCATGCGTTGTTCCTTCCACCAGCATCCGGCGGGCCTGTTTGCCCCCCTTGACTCAAGGCTAGCCAGCCAACCTGAATGCAGCCTGAACCGATGAAACTTTTTTTCCTGCCCGCATAATTGATGGAAGGAGCGGGAGGTTCAGGCATTCTGCGGTTTGCACCCCGACCGGGTGTCGTGGTCCAATGCGCCTCTTTACTCCCCTTCTTGCGAATACGGGTTGCCGATGCTCTGGATCAAGTCACTGCACATTGTCTTTATGGTCAGCTGGTTTGCCGGGCTGTTCTACCTGCCGCGCATATTCGTCTACCACGCAGGGCACCCGGACGGACCGGTGCACGAGCAGTTTTGCGTCATGGAACGCAAGCTGTACCACTTCATCATGACCCCGGCCATGGTGCTGACCGTGGCATTCGGTGTGTGGATGGCGATTGGCCAGTGGGAGTTCTACCACACAGAAAACTGGTTCCGGTTGAAAATGCTGCTGGTGGCGGCGCTGATCGGCTATCACTTTTATAGCGGCAGCCTGGTTAAAATATTCGCGGCAGGGCAAAACCGCCGCCCGCACCAGTTTTACCGGCTTTACAACGAACTGCCCACGGTGGCGTTGATTGTCGCGGTCATCCTCACGGTCGTGCAACCGTTCCAGTCGGTATGACCCCCCCCGCGCCCGAAACAGAGCGCCGCAAAAAGGAGCGCCGCAAAAAAAAGCTCCGGCGGGCGGTGCGTATTCACGGCTTTGGCTGGGGACTGGCCCGTACCATGGGGGCCATTGCCATGGGGCTGCTGGTGGTGCTGGGGCTGGGTATCGGCTACGAGCGCACCAGCGACACCTGGGCCGCCCGCAAATACCCCATGCCCGGCAAGGCCGTGCTGGTAAACGGCCACGCGCTGCACCTGTACTGTCAGGGAGAAGGACACCCCACGGTGCTGTTTGAGGCCGCCCCCGGCGAGTGGTCGCTGCACTGGACGCCGGTACAGGAAAAAGTGGCCGGGTTCACCCGGGCCTGCACCTACGATCGGGCGGGCTACGGCTGGAGCGAGATGGGGCCACCGCCCCGAAACGCCGACCGGATTGCACAGGAGTTGGCCAAACTGCTTGCGGGGGATGATTTTCCGGGACCGGTGGTGCTGGTGGCCCACTCCCTTTCCGGCTTTTCCGCCCGCATTGCCGCGGCCCGCAACCCGGAGCGCATTTCCGCGCTGGTGCTGGTGGATGCCGTCCCGGACGAAATAGCCCCCCTGTTCTCCCAATCGCTGGAATCGCTACGCACCCGCTTTGAAAGCGCTCTTTCCGCCTCTCACTTTGGACTGATCCGACTGACCGGTGCCCCGGGCGGACTTGCCCGCCCCCCCGAAGATCAGCCGTTCGCCCGGCCGTATCCTTCCCAGTCCGTACGCTCGGCATTTTTTGAAACATGGCTGTCGGAAACCGGGTCCATTGAGGCCGATGCCGTTCAGGCGGGCAACGTCAAACTGCCGGACGGGCTGCCGCTGCTGGTGCTGTTCCGGGCAAAGCCGGTGGCCCTTGGCGGCTTGTCTCCCGAACGGTACAGCGCCCTGTGGGCCATGCAACAGGGGGTGCTGGCCGGTCTGTCCCGGCGCGGCCAATGGACTCCCGTCTCCGAACCCGCCAGCCACCTGCCGCTGGAAAACCCAAAAGTGGTAGTAGACGCCATACGCGCCGCCATCAAACAGACCCGCTCCCGCTAGGGGGGCCGTGCCGCTACTCCCCTCCCCCCAAATAAGCCGCCGTCAGTGCATCGCCCGGGCGGGTAAACAGTTTTTCGGTATCGCCAAACTCAATCAGCCGCCCCGGCCCCTCCCCGGCCCATAGCAGCCCCACGTGATCGGCCAGCCGCCGGGCCTGGGCCAGATCGTGGGTCACCAGCAGCACCGTATGGCGCAGTTTTAAATCCAGAATCAACTCTTCAATGGCCCCGGTGGCGATGGGGTCCAGGGAGCCGGTGGGCTCGTCCATCAGCACCACCTCCGGGTCCAGCATCAGGGCGCGGGCCAGACACAGCCGTTGCTGCTGGCCACCCGAAAGGGACATGGCGGACATATCCAGACGATCCTTCACCTCGCCCCACAACTCCACGTTGGTGAGGGCTTCCTCCACCCGGGCTTCCAGTTCCGACCGGCTCCGAACCCCGTGCTCCTTCAGGGGCAGGGTAAGATTTTTTCGTATCGACATGGGAAACGGGTTCGGTTTTTGAAAAATCATCCCCACCCGGCGGCGCAGGGCCACCGGATCGGTTCCCGGCGCGTGAATATCGCACCCGCTCACGGTAATGCGACCGGTCACCCGCACGCCGTGGATCAGGTCGGTCAGGCGGTTGATGGCCAGCAGCAGGCTGCTCTTGCCGCTCCCGGACGGCCCCACCAGCGCGGTCACTTCCCGTTCGCGGGCGATCAGGTCCACGTCGGCAAAGGCCTGAATGTTGCCGTAGTACAGGCTCACCCCGGACAGGGCCACAAACGGAGACGGGACAGTCGCCTCCCGCCCCCGTTCATCGGGAATGCCCAAAGTATGAATCATCCGCGCACCTCGCCCTCGCCCAGCCAGTGGGTCACCGCCCGTCCGGCCAGCAGGTTGATGACCAGCAGCAGCACCAGCAACACCGTGGCCGCCCCATAGGCGTTGGCGTTGCCCCCCGGCACGTTCATGGCCAGATCAAAAATATGAATGGACAGCACCCGGCCCGAATCGAGCAGCGACCCCGGCATACGATCCACATAGCCGCTGGTGAAAATCAGCGCCGCAGTTTCCGCCAGCGCCCGGCCGATGCCCAGCACCAGCCCGGCCAGCACGCCGGGAGCGGCCAACGGCAGCAGCACCCGCACCAGCACCGCCAGCGGCCCCAGCCCCAATGCGGCGGCCCCCAGACGAAACTCCGGCCCCACGTGCATCAACGCGGTTTCCGTGGTGCGGATCAAAAACGGCAGCACCATGCAGGCCAAGGTCAGCCCGCCGGACAGGATGGAAAAGCCCAGTCCCAGAATCTGCACAAAGAACGCTGCGCCAAACAGGCCGAACACAATGGACGGCACCCCGGCCAGCACGTCGAGACTGCGGCGTATAAGCGACCCGGCCCGGCCCTTGCCCCGGCAGTATTCGGCCAGAAACATGGCCGCGCCCAGGGCAATGGGCACCGAGGTCGCCATGCAGACGGCCAGCACCAGCCCGGTGGACACCAGCACCGGGGCAATCCCCCCCGCCCGGCCTGCATTGGCGGGAGATTCGGTCAGAAACGCCCAGTTCACCTGCCCAAAACCGTGCCACAGCACATCGGAAATAATCCATAAAAACATCCCGGCAACCAGCGCCGCGCCGCCCCATACCAGCGTCGTGGACACCCTGTTTCGCAACTGCTCAGACATGGGCCATCCTGCTCTCCAGCCGGTGGGCCACCATCACCAGCCCGATCACCGCCAGCACCAGCACCAGTCCGCTGACGAACAGGGCCGACCGGTGGCCGTCCATGGCATAGGCCATCTCCATGGCAATGCCTGCGGTGAGGGTACGGATGGGCGCAAACAGACTGTCCGGCGTATTCACCACGCCGCCGCAGACCATCAACACCGCCATGGTTTCGCCAATGGCCCGGGCGGCGCCCAGCATCAGCCCGGTCAGAATGCCCGCTCGGGCGTGGGGCACGGCCACCTTCCAGACCACCGCGGTTCTGGAAAGCCCCAATGCATAGCCGCCATTCAAGAGGCTTGTCGGCACTTGAGACAGGCTGGATTCGGCCACCAGCGCCACTGTGGGCAGGATCATGATCGCCAGCACCAGCATGGCGGCCAGCAGGCTCGGCCCCGGCGGGGCCACTTTTGCGATCAGCGGCACCAGCACCACCAGCCCCCAGAAGCCGAACACCACGGATGGGATGCCCGCCAGCAGTTCGATCATCCGCCGAAACACGCCCGCCACTGCCGGCGGGGCGTAATAGCGGCAGAACACGGCAGACAGCACCGCCAGCGGCATGGCCACCAGCACCGCGCCGAACGTGGCGGCAAGGCTGCCCCACAGCATGGGGGCCAGCCCCCAGCTGTCTTCCGTGGGATGCCACGACGGGTCGGAAAAAAAGCGCGTGATGCCAATGTCCACCAGCGCCGGAGCCGACTCCGCCGCCAGAAAGCCCACCACCAGCACCACAATCAGCGCGGCCAGTGCGGCGGACCCTTTCAGCCCCCAGACAAAGATGCGATCAGCCCGGCGGGACAAAATACTGCTCCTTCACCAGATCGGCCACCGATTCCGAGCGGGAAAATTCGATAAATGTTGCCGACCACCCCTCAGCCGCCCCTGCCGTCAGCAAATTCAGCGGCCGGGAGATGGGAAAGTGCCCTGCCGCCACCTCAGCTATGGTGGCGGGTATCCCGTTCATGGGCAGGGTACGGATGGGTACGCCGTGGGTCTGGTCGTACTCGGCGGTACCTAAGGAAACATAGCCAATGGCGTTGGGGTTTCCCGCCACGGTTTTGACCCCGTGCTCGTTGTCACCAATGACCACGTGGGCGCGCACCTCGCTGTTTTTCAGCCTGAAGTAACCCAGAAACAATTCCAGGGTGGAGCGCCCCTCCGCCTTGTTGACCACGGTGATGGGCGCATCCAGGCCGCCCACCTGATTCCAGCGGGTAATCCGCCCCCGGTAAATATCGGCGATTTGTAGATCTGTCAGTTTTGTCACCGGGTTATCTGCATGGACGATCATGCCGATGCCGTCCCGTGCAATGGTATGGGCCACCAGGCCGTCTTCAGAATTTTTGAGGGCGCGGGAGGCCATGCCGATGTGGGCCAAGCCGTTTCGCACGTCGGCAATGCCGCGGGAGCTGCCGCCGGTCTGCACGTCCACCCGCACGCCGGGGTACGCCTTTTCAAACCGCTTGCCGATTTCTGCAGCCAGTGGGGCCACGGTACTGGAGCCGGTGAGGACCAGCTTATGGGTTGCCTGCGCGCCGCCCCCGGACAGTACCCCATCGCCCGAACAGGCGACGGGCAATGCTGCCGCGAGCAGGAATGCCGTAAGCAGCCTCATGCCGCCTCCTGCGCGTTGATGACCCGCCATGCTCCCTCTCCCTCTCCTATTGCTGTGCGCATCCATACGCCGCAGCAATGTAATATGAACCGGGGGGCATATGAAAGCCCGACCTGCTATGAAAAAATACAACCGCCGCCGGATCGCGCCTATTCCCCGAATTTTGTGAGGGCAGAAAAATGCGCCCCCCCAAACCGGACGATGGATAATGAAACGGATGCCACACCTTCCGACAAACAGGCAAAAACGGGTCACCCTCCTGCTTGCGTGCCTTGCGGCGCTTGTTGTTTCGGCCTGCGCCACCGTACCCAAAGACGGCACCGCACGGCCCGCCGCCTACGCGGCCATAGACGGTGGCTCCATCGCCGCCCGCCATGCCCCGGTGTTTGTGGTGCAGCGTCCGGAAATACCGGACAACCGCATCGGTACGCCTCAGGCGCGGCTGTCCAAACGGGGCAAGACAAAAATCTCGGTCAACCCGGACGTGCCCGCCATCTACACGCAAACGATCCCCTTCGCCACCGCACAGAGCCGCTATACCAATCTGGTCTACCGCATCCACTTTCCCGGCGTACCGTACAGGCTGCGACTGTCGCACATTTCCGCCGGGCGCAACACCGGTCTGCTGACCATCGTCACCTTGAACGAACGGGAACAGCCGGTGTTGATCACCACTGTCCACACCTGCGGCTGCTATCTGGCGTTTCTGCCGACCAGCCATTTGCCGGAGAGCGCCTACCCCGAAAGCTGGAACACAGAACGGCAAAAGGTGTGGGGAGAGCATTTGCCGGGACTGCTGACACTGGGGGAAAACGCCGGTCATATCGTCCTGACCCTGAAAAACGGCACCCATCGGCTGGCCGGGGCAGCGGTACGGGAACTATCCGAAGTGGAAACCGCCCACGGGCTGACCCGCGTCCCGCTGTTGCCCATGGCATCGCTGGAAAGTCTGCCACTGGCGGACGGCACCACTTCTCTATATGAAGAGTCGGGCCGCAGGCGGGGCCTGGTAAAAGGGGCCGTCAAGCCGCTGGAGACGATCTTCGTCGGCTGGTGGGCGTGGGATTGGTACGTGGGCACCGACAAGCGTTACGGCCCGGCCAGTGACATGCGTACGCCGTTTTACACCAGCCTGAAACCGTGGCGGCGGGACGATTCCGATATGTGGGAATTCCCGCGTTTTCTTGCATACTGGGGCTGGGGACTGTAACCGTTCCCTCACTCAGCCATCCTCATGGAACAAGCATGTCCCGACGCACCATCAATCTGACCAATCCCCTCTACCGCTATCTGCTGGATGTATCGCTGCGCGAGCCGGAACTGCTGGCCGATCTGCGAAAGGAGACGGCAAAAATGCCGGGAGCCCGGATGCAGACCGCGCCGGAGCAGGGGCAGTTCATGCAACTGCTGGTCCGGCTCACGCACGCAAAGCGGGCGCTGGAGGTGGGGGTGTTTACCGGCTACTCGGCCCTGAGCGTGGCCCTGGCCCTGCCGGACGATGGCCAGCTTACCGCCCTGGACAACGATCCTGAACCGGCCGCCATCGCCCGGCGCTATTTTAAAAAAGCGGGCGTGGACGGAAAAATCGATCTGCGTCTGGGTGACGCCGTGCCCGCGCTGGACAAGCTGATTGCAGACGGCATGGCGGGCGCTTACGACTTTGCTTTTATCGATGCCGACAAGGTGAATTACGAAACCTATTTCGAACGCGCCCTGACGCTGATCCGTACCGGCGGGCTGATCTGTATCGATAACGTCCTGTGGGGCGGGCGCGTGGCCGACCCAAAAAATAAAGAGGCGGATACCGACGCTATTCGCGCCTTTAACGCCAGATTAAAATCTGATTTAAGAGTGGATATTTCACTGCTGCCCATCGCCGACGGACTGACCCTGGCGGTCAAACGCTGACCAAAGTCCAGGGTTCCCCTCTCCGCTGCCTTAAAAAAAGTTTGCGCCTTTCCGCACTTTCTTAGCGAATAGCCCTTAACCGCGCGGCGTTTCCGGTCGATAAGCCTTTATGGCGTCTCTGTCATAGCGGGGGCGTTTGCACTGCCCATGAAGAGGGAAAGACTTCGGGTCAATGACAAGCGAGGGCGCAGCATTTTTACTCTGACACAACAGACACCTTTTTCCAGACGCTGGGAAAACTTTGGGGAAGCCGCCGCATGATTGCGCTGGATACCCCCCCCAACGTAAAAGTGCTGGTGGTGGACGACGACGGGGCCACCCGTCTGCTGGCGCGCCGCTCCCTGGAGCAGGCGGGCTTTAAGGTGGTGGAGGCGAAAAACGGCGCCGAGGCCATCAAGGCGTTTTCGGCAACGCACCCGGACCTGGTCATGATGGACGTCATGATGCCCGGCATCGACGGCCTGGCCGCCTGTGAGGAAATTCGCAAGCTGCCCAACGGGCACTCCACGCCCATCATTATGGTGACCGCCCTGGACGACCTGCCGTCGATCCAGAACGCTTATGAGGCGGGCGCCACCGACTTTATTACCAAGCCGATCAAGTGGGCCACCCTGCATCAACGGGTGCGCTACATGGTGCGCCAGAAGATCGTCGCCGACCGGCTGCGGGAAAGTGAGGCCCGTCTGGCCAAGGCCCAGAGAACCGCCCGGCTGGGCAACTGGGAGTGGGATATCAAACCGGACCGGCTGCGCTGGTCGGACGAGGTATATGCCATTCTGGATTTGCGCCCGTACAATTTTGACGGCACCTGCATGGCGTTTCTGGCCCGGGTGCACCCGGAAGACCGGGACGACGTGGGGCACGCCATTCAGGCCGCCATCGAACTGGACGAATCGCTCACCCTGGAATACCGGGTAGTCGCATCCGCGGGCGATGTGCGCATCATCCATCAGGAAGCCGAACTGGAGTACAACGCAAAGGGGAAGCCCGTGCGTCTGGTGGGCACCATTCAGGACATCACCGAGCAAAGCAAAGCCGAAGACCGGCTGCGCTATCTGGCTCACTACGATCCCCTCACCTCGCTACCCAACCGGCACCGGTTCACCGAACGGCTGAAAGAGGCGGTCAAGGCCAATAAAAAGAAGGGGCACATGGCCGTCCTGTCGGTCGGGCTGGACCGGTTCAAACGCATCAACAGCGCATTTGGACATGAAGCCGGAGACGAGTTGCTGCGCGACTGCGCCCTGCGGCTGGCAGAAGGGCTGGATCAGGCGGCGGCCAAAGCCGGAAAGCGCTGCACGCCGTTTCTGGCCCGCTTTGGCGGCGATGAGTTCATCGTCATTCTGGAAAATTGCGGCGGACCCAAAGCGGCGGCGAAGGTGGCCGACATCCTGCTGGAAAAAATGGCCGACCCGTTTGATCTGGGCGAACAGGAGGTGTTCATCACCACCAGCATCGGCATTTGTCTGCATCCGTCCGACGGCGACACGGCGGACGGGTTGATCCACAGCGCCGACGCCGCCCTGCGGCACGCCAAGTCCGAGGGCAAGAACAACCGCCAGGCCTATACCTCTACGTTGAACGCCGACGCCGTGCGCCGTTTTTCACTGGAGAGCAAACTGCAAAAGTCGCTGGAAAACGACGAACTGCTGCTCCATTACCAACCGAAGGTGGACCTCATCAGCGGCCGGCTGGTAGGCATGGAAGCCCTGATTCGCTGGCAGCACCCGGAGTTGGGCACGGTGCCTCCCCTGGAATTCATTTCGCTGGCGGAAGAAAGCGGGCTGATCGTTCCGATCGGCGAATGGGTGCTGCGCGAGGCCTGCACCCAGAGCCGTATGTGGCAGGATGCCGGATACACCCCGGCCCGGATGTCGGTCAACCTTTCCGCCCGCCAGTTCTGGGACCCGCAGCTGGCCGAAAACATCGGCAAAATTCTGGTGGAAACCGGGCTGGCGCCGCACCATCTGGAACTGGAAATTACCGAAGGCACCTTCATGCAGAACGCCGATGAAACCGTGCGTACGCTGAAGGAGTTGAAAAAAATGGACATCCACCTGTCCGTGGACGACTTCGGCACCGGCTATTCCTCCCTGAGCTACCTGCAAAAATTCCCGCTGGATACCCTGAAGGTGGACCGTTCGTTTATCTCCAACGTCACCACCGACGCCGACAGCGCTTCCATTACCCGCACCATCATCTCCATGGCCCGCAGCCTGAATTTGACGGTGATCGCCGAAGGGGTGGAGACCCAGGAGCAACTCGACTTCATCCGCAACGAAGGGTGCGACCAGATCCAGGGCTATTTCGTCAGCCCGCCGGTCACCTCCGGCGAGTTCGAAAAAATGCTCAAGCAGGAAATCCTGCTCAAACCCGCCAAAGTCCGCAGCTAGCGGGCACGGCCCGCAGCGGTATACGGGCAGGTTACCTCGCTGTGGATGGGAACGGCGTCCACTGCCGAATGACGTGGCGTTCCATTCCGTCAAAGCCGCGCTCCTTCCCCCATGCGTCAAAGCCACCGCCTCCCCCCGTTCGTCATTCCCGCGAAAGCGGGAATCCATAGATAGTCATGCCCGGTTCTGTTTCAGCAGCCGATCATGTGGATACAGCCGGTGCCTGAAACTGGATTCCCGCTTTCGCGGGAATGACGAGGGGAGGGAATGACGATACCGCCACAAAATCGCTGTGCAGGGTGCCCGCCTGTTACACTGCCCCCGCAGTGTTCCCATAAACAAAAGAGCCGGAGCGATGGTAAATCCTGCACCCGCGCGCGTTCTGGTGGTCGAGGACGAGCCCGACATTCTGGAAATGATGCGCTACAACCTGGAAAAGGCAGGCCACGAGGTCATCTGCGCCACCAGCGGCGAAGCGGGGGTAAACGCCGCTCGCAGCGCAAAGCCTGACGTGATTCTGCTCGACCTGATGCTGCCCGGCATGGACGGCCTGAACGTCTGTCGCACCCTCAAGGCCGATGCCAACCTGCGCCATGTGCCGGTGATGATGGTCACCGCACGGGGCACGGAAGAAGACATTGTGAGCGGCCTGACCCTGGGGGCCGACGACTACATGGTCAAGCCGTTTTCGCCCAAGGTGCTGGTGGCCCGGGTAACCGCCCTGCTGCGCCGGGGGGGCGCATCCACCCCCGGAGCCGAAGATACCGTTTTCCGCCACGGCATTAATCTGGATCCGGGGCGTCATCAGGTGGCCGTGGACGGCGCAAACATCCGCCTGACCGCCACCGAGTTCGGTATCCTGCACTTCCTGCTGCGGCGGCCCGGCTGGGTGTTTACCCGGGGGCAGATTGTCGATGGGGTCAAAGGTGCGTCCCACGTGGTCACAGAGCGCAGCGTGGATGTGCAGGTGGCGGCCATCCGCAAAAAGCTGGGCACCGCAGGCAAAGTGATCGAAACCGTGCGGGGCGTCGGCTACCGCATGAAGGAATAGCCGCAGGTTTTATGAATCCCGATTCCCAGTTCCGTCAAATTGTCGTGCCGCTGATCAGCGTCGCCGTGGGTGGGCTGGCGCTGTTCTGGCTGTACGTCGAACTGTTTGTGAGCGGTGCACCCCGCGTGCAACTGACTGTCGTGGCGGGGGTGCTGATCGCCATCGCCGCCCTGGTGGCCGTATGGACCGCCCATCAGACATCCGCTTCGCTGGAAGAGGCCGCCTCCGCCGCAGCGCGCGTGGCGGCGGGAAAATCTGGCCACCGGTTCCCCAGTGGGCTGGGAAAAGAGCTGGACACCATCGCCACCGCCTTCAATCAACTGGTCCGTCAGGTAGAAGCCAAAGACGGTCAGGCTCCCCTGGAGCGCAGCCAGGAGGCGGTGCTCTCCAGCATGACCGAGGCGGTGATTGCCACGGACGTGAAAGGCCGCCTGATCGCCCTCAACCCCGCCGCCGCCCGCCTGTTCCATATGCAGGGGGTGGACTACGTCGGGCGCAAGCTGGGCGAGGTGGTCAGAAATCCCGACCTGCAACGGCTGTTTCGCCAACTGAAAAAAGCAGAGGAGGCCGTTGAGGCCGAAATCTCCCTGCCCGGCACAGGCGGTATGCGCCACATGCGGGTGAGCGGCACCCGCCTTACGGAAGGAAAAAAACGAGTCGGCTCCGTTGCCGTGCTCACCGACGTCACCCGCATACGCCAGCTCGAAAGCATGCGGCGCGACTTTGTCGCCAACGTCTCCCACGAACTCAAAACCCCCATCACCGCCATTCGCGGCGCGGTGGAAACCCTCGTGGAAGGGGCCGCGGACAAGCCCAAAGACCGGGCAAAGTTCCTGGACATTCTGCACCGCCAGTCCGACCGGCTGGCGGCACTGGTGGCCGATACGTTGAGCCTTGCACAGATTGAAAAAGAGGTGGAAGCGGGCGAAGTGTCCATGCGTAAGCGCAAGCTGGCACCGCTGCTGGCCGCCGCCGTGGCCGACTGCGAGCCCCGCGCCGTGGAGAAAAAGGTGAAAATTTCCATCACCTGCGACGAGGAACTGTCCGCCCGTATCGACGCCGGGTTGATGGAGCAGGCGCTGGTGAACCTGTTGACCAACGCTATTGCCTATAGCCCGGACGGCAAGTCGATCAAGGTGAGCGCTGTACAAAAGAAAGACGAAATTGTCCTTTCCGTGGCCGACAAAGGGACGGGCATTCCGGCCTCGCACCACGACCGCCTGTTCGAGCGCTTTTACCGGGTGGATGCCGCCCGCAGCCGTAGGTTGGGCGGCACCGGCCTGGGCCTTGCCATCGTCAAGCACGTGGCCATGGCCCACGGCGGACGCGTATCACTCTCCTCCACCGTAGGCAAAGGCAGCACCTTCCGCATCCACCTGCCCGCCCCCTCCTGAACCCCGCCCCGCGCCGTCCGACGGCAAAATTCACACACTTTTAACAATCTCCTCACGTCCCGTTTACATTCGGGGTCCACGCTTCTTCCTGACCGTTTGGCAGCCGTCTGGTGCGCCTGCCATGCAAACCACAAGAGGAAGAAAAATGACGATTCAACCCCGACTGAAATCACTTGGACTGGCCATTGCCCTGTGCGCGGGCGCAGCCGTTACCGCCACTCCGGCTCACGCCTATAAGGTAGACGACACCCTGGAACTCAAGGTAAAGGTGTTCGCCCGTTGGCTGGAGGTGCAGAACGATCCGGCAGCCAGCGGCATGCAACTGCACCGCGCCTATGTGGAAGCCAGAAAGCATCTGGATACCGACGACATGATCCGCGTCACCCTGGATCAGAAATCCGACGACAGCAAAATGTTTGTGAAATATGCCTACTGGCAGCATGTGCTGCCGATCGGTGCCAAGGTCAAACTCGGCCTGCACCACACCCCGCTGGTGGATTACGACAACAACACCATGTGGGGTTACCGCTTTGTGGCCAAAGCGTTTACCGACCAGTGGAAGGCGCAAACCTCGTCCGACAGTGGCATCAGCCTCACCGGCACGCTGGCGGACGACAAGCTCACCTACTAGTGGACGAAACCATGACCCTGGCCGGACTGTCGTTTACTGCGGCAAGCGGCGTAACCCTGGCCCCCACCTACCGGGTGGACGACGACGGGACCGACAAAACCACCACCGCCGGCCTGTATGCCCAGTTCAAATTCTAGAAATTTTAAAAAATTAACAAAAACCTAACAATCGGCCCCTACCCTTCTATCTACAAAGGATGCACGGGGAAGGGCCGGTATCTGATGACCTTTTTTATAGCGATACCCATGAAAAAAACTTTTTTTACCTTTGCCGCCGCCCTGCTCTTTGCGGGCACCGCCTACGCCGGCTCCACCATTACCGGGGCCGGGGCCACCTTCCCGTACCCCATCTACGCCAAGTGGGCACACGTCTATAACGCCGAGACCGGCGTCAAGCTCAACTACCAGTCCATCGGCTCCGGCGGCGGGGTCAAGCAGATCAAGGCCAATACTGTCGATTTCGGCGCTTCCGACGCGCCGCTCACGCCGAAAAAGCTTAAAAAAGCCGGGCTGGTGCAGTTCCCCATGATCATGGGCGGCGTGGTGCCGGTGGTGAATATTGAAGGCATCAAGCCTGGTGACCTGAAACTTTCCGGGGCGGTGCTGGCTGATATTTATGCGGGCAAAATCGCCAGGTGGAACAACGCCCGCATCACCGCACTCAATCCGGGGGTAATTCTGCCAAACAAGGCCATTACCGTGATCCACCGGGCCGACGGCTCCGGCACCACCTGGATTTTTACCAACTACCTGACCAAGGTGAGCGACAATTGGGCCGATAACGTGGGCAACGCCAAGGCGGTGCAGTGGCCCGCCGGGGTGGGCGGCAAGGGCAATGAAGGCGTGGCCGCCTTTGTACACAAGCTGAAGCACGCCATCGGCTATGTGGAATACGCCTACGCCAAGCAGAACAACATGGCCCACGTGTTGATGCAAAATAAAGACGGCCACTTCATCGCCCCCACCGCAGACACCTTTCAGGCCGCAGCCAATGGGGCCGACTGGGCCGGGGCCGAGGGGTATTACGTGGTGCTCACCAATCAGCCGGGGGCGCACAGCTGGCCCATCACCGGGGCGTCGTTCATCCTCATGCACAAAAAACAGCGCAAGCCGGAACAGGCCGGGCAGGTGCTGGATTTCTTCGACTGGGCCTATACCAACGGCAGCAAGTCGGCCCTGGCCCTCGATTATGTACCCATGCCCGCACAGGTGGCCGATCGGGTCCGTGCCACCTGGATGAGCGAAATCAAGAGGAGCAACGGTGAGCCTGTCTGGCACGCCAAATAACGCCGCCGCCCTGCCGCCGCAAACGGACGCCGGACGCCTGCATAATAAAGGGGCGCTCGGCGATTCGGTTTTCAAGGGGCTGACGGCCGCGTTTGCCGGGGGCATCCTGCTGCTGTTGGGCAGCATGTTCTTCATGCTGTGGCGGGAATCCGCCCCGGCGCTGGAAAAATTCGGCTGGAGTTTTCTAACTTCCGCCCAGTGGAACCCGGTCACCGAAAATTTCGGGGCGCTGGTGGCCGTCACCGGCACCCTGCTTTCCACCCTCATCGCCCTGGCTGTGGCGGTGCCCATTTCCATCGGCATTGCCCTGTTTCTGGCCGAGATCGCCCCGGACCGGCTGCGCACCCCGTTTGGCGTGGCCATTGAACTGCTGGCCGCCATCCCGTCCATCGTCTACGGCATGTGGGGGCTGTTTGTGCTGGCCCCGCTCATGGCCGACTATGTGCAACCGGCGCTGTCGTCCACTTTGGGGTTCCTGCCTTTCTTTCAGGGGCCGGAAATGGGCATCGGCATGCTCACCGCCGGGCTGGTACTGGCGCTCATGATCATTCCGTTTATCGCCTCCGTCACCCGTGACGTGTTTTTGATGGTGCCCGCCACCCTCAAGGAGTCGGCCTACGGTGTGGGCTGCACCACCTGGGAAGTGGTGCGCGACATCATGATCCCGTACGGCCGCAAGGGCATTTACGGGGCGGTGTTTCTGGGCCTGGGGCGGGCACTGGGCGAAACCATGGCCATCACCTTCGTGATCGGCAACGCCCACCGGCTGAGCCTGTCGCTGTTTGCCCCCGGCAACTCCATCGCCAGCACCCTGGCCAACGAGTTTACCGAAGCCGATGGCGACGTCTATCTGGCCTCCCTGATCGAACTGGGGCTGGTGCTGTTCGTCATCACCTTCGCCATCATCGGCCTCGCCCAGATCTGGCTGCGGCGCATGAGCACACCGGGAAAGGGGTAATGGAACACACGCTGGACACCCGCCGCCGCAAGCTCATAAATCGCTTCGTCATGGGCATCTCTACCGGCGCGGCGCTTTTGGGCCTGTTCATGCTGTTGTGGATTCTGGGCGACGTGGCCTTAAAAGGCATGGGCGCGATCAACTGGAGTTTCTTCACCCACCTGCCCGCCCCGCCGGGAGAAGAGGGCGGCGGGCTGGCCAACGCCATTGTGGGCACCTTGTTGCTTACCGTGCTGGCGGCGGTCATTGCCGTGCCGTTCGGCGTGCTGGCGGGCACCTATCTTTCCGAGTTCGGCAAGGAGAGCGGGTTTGCCACCGCCGTGCGCTTTGTGGCCGATATTCTGGTATCGGCCCCGTCCATCGTTATCGGTGTATTTGTGTATCTGATTCTGGTGGTCCCCATGGGCAATTTTTCCGGCTATGCCGGGGCACTATCTTTGGCCATCATTATGATTCCCGTGGTCACCCGCACCACCGAAGAAATGCTGCGGCTGGTGCCGGTGGAAATGCGCGAAGCCTCCCTGGCGCTGGGCGCGCCGTACTGGAAAATGGTGGTCCAGGTCATCTACCGGGCCGCCGCCGCCGGGATGATGACCGGTATCCTGCTGGCCGTGGCCCGGGTTTCGGGAGAGACCGCGCCCCTGCTGTTTACCACCTTAAACAGCCCGTACTGGATGGAAGGACTGGGGGAACCCATCGCCAACCTGACCGTCACCCTGTTCAACTACGCCATGAGCCCGTACGACGACTGGCAGACCATGGCCTGGGGTGCGGCTTTCCTGATTACCGCCGCAGTGCTGGTAACCACCGTCATTTCGCGTATCATGCTCTTCAGGAAAACGTCTTAATGCAGCAGGCCATGAAGAAGAATTCAAACCCATCCATTCCCGCCGCAGACCCGGTGCTGGCCCATGTGCCGCCGCCCCGAAAGCCGTATCTGGACCCGGCCCCCGCCTGGGAAGCTCCCGACGTGGGCGAGGCCAAGATATCGGTCAGAAACCTCGATTTTTTCTACGGCGACAAGCAGGCCCTGTTCGGCAACACTTTAGACATCGCCAAGGGCCGGGTCACCGCCTTTATCGGCCCGTCCGGCTGCGGCAAGAGCACCCACATCCGCTGCTACAACCGCATGTACGAACTGTACCGGGGCCACCGGGCCGAAGGCGAGTTGATGATGGACGGGGTCAACATCATCGGCGACGGCGTATCGGCCCTGGACCTGCGCCACCGTATCGGCATGATTTTTCAAAAACCCACCCCGTTCCCCATGAGCGTGTTCGACAACGTGGCCTACGGCCTGCGCCTGCGCGGCGGCATGCCCAAGAGCGAACTGGAAGGCCGGGTGGAATCGGCCCTGAAAGCGGGCGCCCTGTGGGAACAGGTGAAGGACGACCTGCACAAGCAGGGCACCGACCTGTCCGGCGGGCAGCAGCAGCGCCTGTGCATCGCCCGGGCCATTGCCGTGGAGCCCGAGATGATTTTGATGGACGAGCCGTGCTCGTCCCTGGACCCCATTGCCACCGGCAGGATTGAAGAGTTGATCGACGAGTTCCGGGGCCGCTATACGGTGGTCATCGTCACCCACAATATGCAGCAGGCGGCGCGGGTTTCGGACTATACCGCCTTTTTCTACATGGGCAAACTGGTGGAGTTTGGCGAGACGGAAACCATCTTCACCATGCCCCGGCAAGACCAGACCGAAGCCTACATCACCGGCCGGTTCGGGTAAGGAACGTTAAAGATGGCCAGGGGACATACAGTCAAAAAATTCGATGAAGAAATTTCCGAGCTCAAAACCCGGGTGAACTCCCTGGGCGGGCTGGTGGAAAAAGCGATTGCCGGGGCCATGGAATCCCTGCTTTCCGGCGACGCGGAGCTGGCCCGCAAGACCATCGAACGCGACAAGGCCATCAACGCCCTGGAAGTGCAATGCGACGACATGACCCGCTCCATTCTGGTGCGGCGTCAGCCCGCTGCGGGCGATCTGCGCTTTATCATCAGCACCATCAAGGTGGTCACCGATCTGGAACGCATGGGCGATCTGGCCGCAGGCATCGCCGAAGGCACCCTGCGGTTGAAGGAAATGCCCACCCAGCCCAAGGCCAACCTTGCGGGCATGAACGAGATGGTGCAGGCCCAGGTGGCCCGTGCGCTGGACGCCATCTCCCGCGGCGACATCGATCTGGCCATGGATGTGATTGCAAAGGACACCGCCATCGACGACCTGTATCACGGCACCTATCGGGAAATCCTCACCTACATGATGGAAAGCCCGCCCCAGATCAGCGCCTATATCATCCTGTCCAACATCGCCAAGAACCTGGAGCGCATTGGCGATCACGCCACCAACATCGCCGAGATGGTCATCTACATGATCAAGGGCCACGACATCCGCCACGTGGACCACGAGGCCGCGGCAGCGCTGTTACGCGGCGAGGAATAGCGCCTCCTACAGTTCCGGGCGCGCCTCCGGGTCCATGTCGATGGACAGTTCCAGCTTCCGCAGTTCGTCAAAGTGGTGCTGTTCCAGGCGAGACAACTCCTCGTAATACATTTTCACTGCCGGCTCTTCGGCGGCACCGGCCAGGGCGCGGTAGTCGTCACGGGCCTCTATTTCCAGGCGCTCCGCGAGCTTCAATACCGCCTTTGGATCGCCCTCCCGGATCACCTTTTCGTCTGTAGGCGAGAGGGTGGCCGTCAGGCTGCCTTCCAGCGTTTCCACATACGCAATCGGGTCAAAACCGCGACAGAACGGCTGACCGCGCAGCCGTCTGGCAAGTTCGGCAGCATGCTCCCTTTCCAGGTCGGATAGTTCCATATACAGCACACGGGCATCGTCCCGTGACGTGGTCTCTGCGGCCAGGTCGTAAAAAGCCCGAGCCCTCATTTCGTTGAACAGGGCCGTCTTTGCGGCCTCCAAAGGTGATTGCATGACGTACCTCCCCGTTTTCACCAAGTCATCCATCTTTGTCGATACTCGACAAATACCGCCGGATGTGGCCGCTGTCAACCGCAGACGGGATATTGGCAGGGATTTATTGTCGGAAAATTCCAGGCCCCGAAGGCGGTTCGTGGCCTATTCGCACGGCTCCACCGCCAGCCGGTCGAGGGTGCGCTGGATGACCGCTTCGGATTTGGGTTCCAGATCGTCGAACTGAATAGCCGCTTCCACCTCGTTGACGTACACAACCCATCCTTGTGCGTTCACCTCTTCCGCTTCGCCCTCAATGACCAGGCGAAAATCGTACAGGGCTTCCGGGGTAAGCGGCATTTCCGTCCACAGGGACATGCCGCCGGTGTTCAGATTCTGCACCCAACCCACCATCTCCTCCCCCCCCTCCTCGGCGGTAATCACCACGCCCACGCTGTCGTGCACCTCGATGCGCGGCTCTCTGCTGTCCGGCGTGACGGCCGGTTTTTTGGGACGGCTACGTTTCATCAATCTCTATTAGCGTAAACCCGGCTGACCGCTCCCGTGAGCGCCTGCTGTGTGTGGAAACACCTACCTCCCCTCTTATCGGCAGGTAGAGCGGGAATGCGTACCGATTTCGTATCCGGTTCCCCGACCGCCGTTTCCCTATGGCTTCGGGTCGTCGCTCCGGTCCGGTGACGGCAAACCTTCGAGCAGTTCGTCCAGAGACTGAGGCTCTGGCGGCGCAGCCTGAGGCGGTGCGGGGGATGCAGCCTGAGGCGGCGCGGGGGGTGCAGCCTGAGGCGGTGTGGGGGGTGCAGCCTGAGGCGGCGCGGGGGGCGCAGCCTGAGGCGGCGCGGGGGGCGCAGCCTGAGGCGGTGCGAGGGGGCCGCCTTGCGGCGGCGCTTGCGATGCGGCGGAGGATCCTGCGGGAGGTGCCGAACCGGGCTGTCCATCGCCCTCGGAACCGCCCTCCCTCCTTGCTCTCTCCGCGTCAGTGAGGGCATTGCCCCCCGAAAAATGCAACGGAGTCAGTGTGACGGGCCGGTTCATATCGAAATAGAGCACGACGGTCGCCACCATCAGAATCGGCATAAAAATCATCTGCACCAGAGCCGGTATTCCACCCGCCAGCACCTGCGATACGGTTCCACTGCCCGGGATGGCCGAGGAAGCCAGACCCACTCCCAGCGAAATCCCCCCCACGATCAGGGAGATCACCAGCAACACCAGCGCGTTGCGCAGGTAGTTTCCTTTGCCCAGTTCAACACTGCGGCCCAGGGCGGCAAACAGCCAGCGGCCTTCCAGCACAATGGCAGGGCCGACAAAGAGCACCATGGAAAACACCACGATACCGGCAACGACAAATCCCAGCATCGATACCAGCATTGCGGCTCCTCCCAGTTTTGGAGTGACCAGGGCCAGCACCCAACTAAAGCCAAACATGCCGACCCCCAGAACCACGCCCACCATCAGCCAGGTAAGGATCAGGTTCAGCAATACCGGTCCGAACGACTTGCGTAACGACCCGAACAGTGCTGCTGGCTCGCCCTTGCACAGGTTGGCCACCACATGGGTGAGCGCCACATAGCCCACCATGCCGAGCATGGTGCAGGCGAAAATCGCCAGAAAAAACGGCAGGCGCATATTTGCGGGCACCTGTATCGATGGCATTGCATTGGCCGACTGCATTATTTTTGACATCCCGGAAGCCGTGGAGCTTTCGGCGGCCCGGCTCAGGCTTGCCGACATTTCATCCATGTTCGCGTCTGCCAGCATCCGTTCCAGCTGTGCCCTCGCGCTGTTATCCTGTTTTATTCCGAGCGCCGCGAGCGATTCCTCAAACTGCTCACGGGTCTCAATGTTGTCCTCCGACATCTCGACCTTCTGAAAGGAAGTCACGCCGCCCGGCACGTGGTCCGACATGTGCCACGCACCGCTTTGGTCCTGCCACCGGTAAAAAATTTCCCCGCCGTCTGTACCACCCAGGCTTTTGGCTTCGGTTGATCTGGCCAGGTTCGTGCCCGTCTGTCCGGACTGCTGGGAGTCGGCATGCATGGTGCTGCCTGCGGCTCCGGACTTCATTTGCTCAATCAGGCCGGGAAACATCACCATCATGGTTGCAGCCACCAGCGTCAGGCCCAGAGCCAAAGGGAGCGTATAGGCAAAAAACACCGCCCGGAAGTTGGTGAAATAGACTTCAAACGTCCCGGTAATCACCGAGCCGAAGCTGTGTACTTTTGGATAAACCCTCATGCCATCCCCTTCTGGCAGGGCACGTGTCATGCGCCGCCATACGAACCACGGTTTGCATATGAGAAGCGCCCATCCGGGCGTACTTCTCCCTGCATCCCTTTTCGGCCCCGGTGGGGGGAAACATGACCAAAAAGACAAACCGCAGGTCGAAAACGAGTTCAGGTTGTGTTGGGTAACCGCGATTGCCCGGCTTCGGCCTGAAGCCGGGCTTTTACCTCTGATGGAATGCGGCGCCAGTCGGTATCGTTCAGCGCTCCCCGGATGGCATAGACCAGATTTAGCGTGGGCCCCCCTCGGCCCGGAGTGCTTCGTACGCCCCCACCGGCCCCAGCCGTTCCAGGTCGGCACGGGTAGACACGCCCATTTCGGCCAGCCAGCGGGTGCTTTCGGGCCCGAGGTTTTTCAGGCGAGCAAGCTCCGGGGCGTCTCCTTTGCTCATGCGCCCCCCTGCAGCCACTCCACCAGCCCGGAGTCGTCCAGCAACTGCCCCCACTCAAACTGCTTTGCCAGTTTGCGGCCCGCGGCCCCCATCTTTTTGCGCAGGGGTGCATCCGCAAGCAGGCGCTGCACCTGCGCTGTCAGATCGTCTGCATCACCGGGGCGATACAGCAGGCAGTGTTCTTCCGGCACCAGAAAACCGGGCCGGGCGGGAATATCGGGCAACACGATGGGCAGTCCCGCCGCCGCATACTCCAGTAATTTGCGTGCGCTGTTTAAAAAGTTCGGGGTGTTCGCGTTTACCCAGTCGTGGCGGTAGGGGCAAACGGCCACATCCGCGCCCTGGCAAAGCCATTCGGCTACTTTTTCATTGGACATGTGCCCCGCGTATAGCGGCCCCTCGCTGTTTGGATCGCCCGCAGCGTACCCGTCCCCGAGCACCAGCATTTTTGCCGGGGGCAACTTCCTGGCTACGGCGTCAAACGCCCCGGTCCACCAATAGGCGTTGTTGCGACCGACAAATATCACCACCGGCGCCGTGGGCTTGATTCCGGCAGTCTGCTTCAGGGCTTCTCCCCCGGCCCTGACTTTCCGCGCAGCAAACCGTTCCGGGGAAATGCCGTTGGGAACATTCCATACCGTACCGTCCGGCACCTGCTTGCGAAACAGCCGCAAATGCCCTTCCCCCGCCACCACGGCGCCGTGGATCAGGCGCAGGCTGACCCGCTCCCACAGCCACGCATACCAGGCCATGGCCCGGCGCGCCGGATGGCCCCGGTCGGCCCACAGTTCCGTGGACAGAAACCCGTGAAAGTCGAGCATCACCCGCTTGCCGGTCAACCGCCCGTACAGACCAAACAGCACGGCCACCAGCAGGCCGCGCACCCACAGCACGTCGGCACTGCGCAGTTCCCGTTTCCAGAGCAGCCGCAGCGCCGCAAGGTGAGGGGCAATAAAGCGCCCCACCATGCCGCCGGACCGGAACGGGGGCACCGTGACGGTGCGTATGCCGTCCGGCGCAGCGCCTCCCGCTTCTCCCCCCACCACCACATCCCGCCCCTTTTCCGCCAGGGCTTTTGCCAGCCACAGGTAGCGGGAACCGGGGGCGTTCTCGAAGTTCAGGGGAAAGTCGCCGATCAGGGCGATGCGAAGTGGGCTGTTCACAACGGCCCGTTCATGTGCGGCCTATCCGAATCACAAGCTTGTACCATTCCTGCAGGAACTTCAGCCACAAAAACACCGCGAGCACCCGGACCCGTCGGACCGGACCCCGAGCCTGGGGAGCCGACATGACCGCCGACAACTTGGTCAGGAACCCGGAGACCGAACCAGTTGAGATGTTCAGGTCCTTGATCCCTTTCTGAACCCGCCGGGATTTTCGAGTCAGTTCTGCCACAGTCTCCCGTGCAGGATGCCGTACCACCACGTCATCGCCATAGATCACGGCAAAACCGCCGGCGCCGACCCGCCAGCCCCACTCGGAGTCGCCTCCGGATTTCACCTGCCGGTTGAATGGCCCCACCCGGTCGATCACCTGTTTGAACGTAAATACGTTGGCTGTCGCCCCAAAGCCGGATTCTTCCACGAAACGCTGTTGCGGAAAACCCAGTACGCTGTCGTACAGTTCGGCCCCCGTCGGTCGTCGGGGATCCTTGCAGAACACCTCGATACGGCCCGCTACCAGCCCGATCCCTTCCCTTTGGGTCAGTAACCGCACCCCCGCTTCCAGCCAGTCCGATTGCGGCAGGCAATCGGAATCGGTAAAGGCCACCACCTCGCCGCAAGCCTGTTCGATTCCGGTGTTACGGGCCGCATAGGAACCCTGTTTGGCCTCGAACAGCGCGCGCGCGCGGACAAACGGCTCAACCAGTTGCACGATCGGCTCGTCCGAGGCGTTGTCCACCACCAGCACCTCGTACCGGTCGGACGGATAGGTCTGGTTTTCCAGACACTCCAGGCAGCGTACCAGCCGCTCCCGGTCGTTGTAGGCCGGGATGATGACGGTGACAAACGGCTGCGTGTTCCCGTCAGGTGCTGATTTTGCGTTCATATCGAACCAGTTCCTCCATAATCCCCCGCAGGATCAAAACAACTCATCCGTTGCCACCGCAGCTGCGGTGGCACGTTTCAGGGCCGCCTTCAACTCCGTGCCCTGGATCACCGGAATATCGTATTCCGAGATTAGCCCTTCCATGTATTCCAGTAACAGGTCGATCATGACATCCTCATCATACCGGGTAGCCGATATGGATCATCCATGTGACGCCACACGGTTTCACGGCCCCCGTCACCCGTTTTTGCCCTTCAAGCGGCCCAACACCATGCCGATTCCACAAACAACAGGTCGATGTTGTTGTCGGCAAATACGGCCCGCCAGTTTTCCGGAGTGAGCGGAAACAGGGTGCACTCGGGCGCAAGGCACTTGTGGGTGAATTCGTCGGTGATGCAGGCGACTCGTAGCACAGAAACTCCTTCCGACGATAGCGAATTTGATGTCTGGAGCATCCCGTCGGCTATCCAACCGGCAATATCATCAAATACGGGAACGGCCCTTTTGGACAGATGAGGCACAAAGCCCTCGAAGGGCCCGATCATGCGTTTTCATCTTGAACCACCCCCGCCCCCGACCCACACAAACAGTTAAAAAAGGCCCAGCGTTTATTAGGCGAACAGTGCAGCGGAATTTTTATGGTATAGATCC
>CBDUXI010000008.1:0-62957 GCA_965371175.1 uncultured bacterium | reverse complement strand
ACTTGAAAAAGAAAAAAGCTGCTGATCCTGGAAATATCTAAACCGTATAATCCAGCATCCTTTGTTGCATAATCCGCAAGGTCTTTCCTTGTACGCGATATCGTACTCATTTTTCCTTTTCAGGAGCGTGCCAGGGTGTCCCGACATCCCTCTACCCCCGTTTTAAATACTCCCCGATCCGCTTCACCCCCTCCTGCAATCGCTCCAGCGACGTGGCATAAGAAAAGCGCATGTGGGTGTCGGCCTTATATTCGCCGAAATCGGCGCCGGGGGTGACGGCCACGCCCGCTTTTTCCAGCAGGTCCACGCAGAAGGCGGTGGAATCGTTCGTGACCGCCGCCGCATCCGCATAGACATAAAACGCCCCTTCCGGCTCCACCGCCACTTTAAACCCCAGCTTGGGCAGTGCCGTCAGCAGATACTTTCTGCGGGTGTCGTAGGCGGCGCGCATGGCGGAAATTTCTTCGGTGGCAGACAGCGCCGCCAGCGCCGCGTATTGCGACAGGGACGGGGCCGAAATAAAGATGTTCTGCATCACCCGGCGGCACGGGTCGATCAGCTCTTCCGGCACCACCATCCACCCCACCCGCCAGCCGGTCATGGCCCAGCGCTTGGAAAAGCCGTTCACCACCACGCAATTGTGTTCCGTCTCCAGGGCACTGACTCCCCGCGGGCCGTAGGTAAGGCCGTGGTAGATCTCATCCGAAATCAACATGCCGCCGCGCTTGCGGCAGAATTTGGCCATTTTGGCCAGTTCGTCCGGGCCCACGAGGGTACCCGTGGGGTTGCCGGGGCTGGTGACCACGGCGGCGCGGGTTTCAGGCAGCCAGTGTTTCATCAACAGTTCGGCGGACAGGTGATAGCCGGTCTCCGGCCCCACCGGAATGTTGATCGGCTCGCCCCCGGCCAGGCGCACAAAATTTTTCTGGCACGGATAGCCGGGATCGGGCAGCAGCACCGACTCCCCCGCTTCCAGCAGCACCATATAAAGCACCAGAAACGCCCCCGACGCGCCGGGAGTGATGAGAATGCGCTCCGGGTCCACGGCCACCTGATGGGCTTGCCTGTACCAGTCCGACAGCGCGTTTTTTAATTCCGGAATACCGGTGGACGGGGTATAGAAATTCTCCCCGTCCGCTGCGGCCTTGCGGGCGGCGGACACGGCCATGGGCGGGGTGGGAAAATCGGGCTCGCCGATTTCCATATGCACCACGTCGCGCCCTTCCGCTTCCAGCTCACGGGCGCGCTCCAGCAGTTGCATCACCCGGAACGGTTCAATCAGGTCGATTCTTCGCACGGGAGGAGTATACCCGACCCCTGGAAGGCGGTGTAGAGGGCGGCATATCCTCTGGATTCCCGCGCACGCGGAAATGACAATCGGGGGCGGGGGTGGAGATGCCGTCATATCCAAGGCGCGTGAAACGGAAAAACGGGAGGCGTAGCGTGCTACGTTGAGTGTTTTTACGCGAGCAGCAACGAAGGAGAGGGCGGCATATCCGCCACCGCCGTTCAGGACTGGTGGTAAGCAACCCGGTCGATGGTGGATTGCAGCACCTCTTTTTCCTCGGCTGCGGGCGGGGCCAGTTGCAGGCCAAAGCCGTGGACCTGGCGGTGCACCACCCAGCCCCGCAGCTTCATCTGGTAGTCCGCGTCACCGTGCCGCAGGAGGGCGCGGACCTCCACCTCCTGCTCCGGGGCAAGTTCGGCATCGCTCTCCACGAACATGCCACCCAGAGAGATATTTTTGATCCAGCCGTGGAGCAGTTTGCCGATCGTCGCGCGGGATTTGGCATCCACCCGGCTGAGGGTCACCCGCTGCCCCTTGCCCAGTGGTGCGCGGGGTGTCTGCCGGTCCGCCTCGGTGCGAGACGACCGCCTGTGCGGCCCGAACTGCCCTGTTGATTCGGACATGCCCCCTCCTTTTTTTTATGGTCCCTCATCCAAACGTACGGCAGGTCGGGAATTTATGCACGAAAAAATGTGGCGACCGCCGCTACTCCACCTGCATCGCCCCCGTGGCGTCATTCACGCGGATGGTCAGGGGGGTGGGGTTCCGGGTCTGGGTCGTTTCCACAAACAGCACGTCGCCGCCGTCCCGCACCGGGGTTTCGAACGCATTAAACGCACCTTTGCGGATGTGGCCGTACAGGCCTTCGTGTTTCCACACGTATTTTCCTGTCGTAAGGTCGATCTTGCCGACCAGGCCGATGGCGGCCTGATACATGAATTGCCCGTGCAGCAGCCCCTGGGACAGGTTGAACCCGTTTACCAGCAGACTCCACCGGACCGTAAGCGGATCGCCTCCCAGGCGCGCCACCCGGCCCGCCGCCCCTTCACCGTCGGTGAGGCCGTATACCACGATCACGTCATCGCCATAGGGCGCAAACAGTGCCCCCTCGACAAAGAGTTGCGGATTGTCCATTGGCAGGGCGGCGGACTGCTCGGCGCCGTCCCGGTTGCGGCGAATCGAACCGTCCGTGGCGATCACGTAGGACCAGCCCCCAGCGGAGAAGATCCATGAATCGGCAAAGAAACACGGCACCCGTTCGCCATCTGATAACAATACCTCGGGGCAGTCGGCGGGTTGGGTAACGGTGGTGTCCGCGCCGGTGTCCGCCGCAAGCCGTCCGGGGCTGCACAAAAGCAGCAGCAACAAAAAGGGCCAAGCCCGCATGACGGAACCTAGCACCCGCGCATATGGGCCACAGTCAGTTTCAGATGCCCGTCCGCATCAAACAGGTCAGACCGGTGCAGCACGGTAGGCTCCACCTCTTTGATCGGCGGCTCGTTGCCCTCGCACGGCATGTCGGCGGGCTGCTCCGGGCGCATTAAGATGCGGTCGCCGACCATTTCGGTAATCACCACGTTTTTGCCGTTAAAGACGTACACCTCCCCCGGATAGACGGAGATCGGGGCCACATCGCCAAAGGCGGCGTCCAGGTTCACCCATACCGGCGTGGGAAACGGGTTTTTCGGAAATTTGGCCCAGCCGCCTTTGGTTTCCAGCACGGTATGGTGAAACCACGGACCGTAGCCCCAGTCCGGATCGTACAGATCGGGCACGAACGGCACCACCCTGCCGCCGTTGGGCTGGAACCGTGCAGTCAGCCCGTTTTCGGCGGAAAAGTCGATAATCAGGGTGCCCACCAGCAGCGATTCATCCTCCGGCACCTCCCACAAAGGCAGCGCCCACTGGCGCGTGGGCGGGTTGCGCTGGCTCATCAGCCAGGCCAGTTCCGGGTGCCACAGGGCCTCCCAGCCGGGGCCGACAAACGGCGCTTCCGTGGCTTCGGTAACCAGCGCTTCCTTGATGGCGAAGACGTCTGCCTCCCCCTCTCCCCCCTCAATGTTGTAAAGCGGCGGCCCCTGCTCTTCCGTCGCCTCCGGCACGGCGGGCGCCTCTTCCCGGTCGGAGCAGGACGGCAACAACATCAGCACCGCCGCCAGACACAAGGCGGCGCAACCCCCTTGCCAACTCGGTTTCAAAACCATCATCCCCGCGCCTCCAATCGTTCCATGCAATCAACCTCGCATAAGGCAATTCGGCATATTACGGAGTGTACTCCACCCCGCGACCGATTTTTCCTGACGGAAACACCCCCCGACCGCCCCGGCACGGCAGATGAAAGGATCGGGAAAAAACAGGAAAATCTTGAGTTGTTTCTGTAAGTTACCGATAGGAAGGGGTAGGATTTGTGCGCGCGGCAACGGGGGGGTTCATTTTGCATACCGCCCCGTCCCGGTAATCCGGACGCCGCACGGTGTTTTGGCGTCTGCTGCCTGTTTATTTTTGAGGATCGTAAAAGATGATGTCCGGTTACAAAAATCTCTTCACCATCCTGGGCGTACTGATACTTGCCACCCAACTTGTGGCCTGTGAGGGCGCCGAACCAGACCAAATTTCCGGCATAGGGGGCGCCCCCATCTTTGGCGGAAACACCCTGCCGGACGCCGTAATCGGCCCCCCGATCTACGCCCCCCTGGGCGTTGATACAAACCTGGACGGCAGCCTCAGCAGTGATTTTGACAACGATCCCCTGACCTACATCTGGGACTTGACAGTTCCCGCAGGCAGCGCGGTCGGACTGATAGGCGGCAGCACCTCGACCCCGTCGCTTAATCCGGACCGGTCCGGCTACTACTACGCAACCCTGATCGTCAACGACGGCAGCATCGACAGTTTCATTGACGACACCGGACTCATCACCACCACCTGGATGCTCAACGATACGGCGGAACCCTCGGCTCTCCTCACCAACACCGACGGCTCTCCGGTGGAGGTAAACATACAATCCCTGGATCTGACCACTCACTTTGAGATAACCGCCACCGGCATCCCCAACTATGTCCATAAGGTTACCGCGGGAGACATTATCTGGCTGGACGGTCTGGTGGCCGCCTATTCCGGCGACTTCGTCACAGGAACCTACACCACCGCATTGAATAACATCGTCGATTTCGGCACCGATATCGGCTACGCCACCAACGGCGCGAATTGCGTCAACACCGGTGGCTTGGGCTGGTGGCCGCCGGGGCCGTTTTGCCCGGAGGATCAGGCCACCGTGGCCTCCTTTGCGATCACGCCAACGGTTTCCGGAACGGCCTGTTACACCGGGCTGGGCGCCACCGGACTGCTCAATAACGGCGTATCCATATACAACTGGTCAGACGGCCTGAACTACCTGGCCGAAGACGTCTGGCACAACCTGGCGGGCAAATTTGAAATCTACGATCTGGATCTGTGCCTGGGACACGCCGAGATATCCGGCGATTACCACCAGCACGTCGGCATCCCCTGCCTTGTGGAGCAACTGGGCGACGCCGGCACGGGCCACTCCCCCATCTACGGCTACGCCGCCGACGGTTACCCCATCTACGGCCCGTGGGAATCAAACGGCGTCAAGGCGGAAAGCTGCTGGATGACGCGGGATTACGCCGATCAAACCGTTGGGACAACCGGTTGCGACACGACGGCCCACCCGGACGATGCGTTCTCAACCCCCGTTACTGCCAGGGTGGCAAACGACCGCGTCTGCACGTTGAACGACCCACTGGACTGGACCTTGGGCACCACGCTCGCCACCGCATTCGGCCCGCTCACCACGGCCACGGAGCTCAGCCAATCCGGTCACGACATTCCCGCCGTATCCGGGGTGTACCTTGAGGATTACTATTACGACGCAGCCTGCACCGGCGGCGAGTTCCTGGACGAGCATAACGGGCATGACACGGGCGACTTAAGGGGGTATCACTACCACCTGACCGACACCTTCCCGTACAACATCGGCCCCACCTTTTACGGTGCACTGGATGCCTCGGCGATGATGTCGTGCAACGCCGCGCCCTTCTGATTCAGGCCGGATAGAACCAAAACGCCGCCCCGGAACATCAGGTGTCCGGCGCGGCGCTTTTTTTTGGTTCGGCAAGCGGATTGTACCGGGTAAGGACGGTGCGTTCCCCGGTTACTGAAACACGCTCGAAAACCATTTTTTGCCTTCCGCACGCCGCGCAAGCAGCGCCACGATCCCGTCGTGCCCTGCGGCCGCAGCCAAGCTCCCGGCCCGTTCACGCTGGCGGTTTCTCAGCGCCGGGTTGGCCCCTCCGTCGAGCAGCGCCGTGACCGCCCCGGTGTGCCCCTGCCGGGACGCCAGCATCAGGGCGGTGGTGCCGCCCGCGTTTTTGTGATCCACATCGGCGCCAGCGGACAGCAGCATCGTCACCGCCTCCGTGTGCCCGTCGCTGGCGGCCAGCATCAGGCTGGTGTTGCCCTTGGGGGTGGTGGCGTCGACTTGTGCGCCGCGCTTAAGCAGTACCCGCACCACCTTCACATGGCCACTCTCCGCCGCGCGGGCAAGCGGGCTGAATCCGGCGTCATCCGCCGCATTGACCTGCGCACCCCGGCTCAGCAGTGTACCGGCCACCTGGTGGTGTCCTTCGGACGCGGCAAACCAGAGCGGTGTCCTGCCGTTCCGGTCGGCTGTATCCACCTTCGCCCCGGCGGCAGTCAGGGCTGCCACCACCTGCGTATCCCCCAGCCGGGCGGCCAGAGACAGGGCGGTGGTGCCGTCCGTGGCCACGGCCCCGGTGGTTGCACCGGCACCCAGCAATGCCTTTACCGCGCCCGCGTCGCCCCCCTGAACGGCGGCCATCAGTACGGTCCGGCCCTGGCTGTCCCGCTTACTGTCGGGGTTGACCCCGGCGGCAAGCAGTGCCGTAACCACTTTGCCGTGGCCCGACTCTGCGGCGCGAAACAGCGCGCTCAACCCGTCCTGCGGGCGGATATCCGGTCTGGCCCCCGACTTCAACAAAGTCCGGACAATTTTGAGGTGTCCCTGCCAGGCGGCGCGGGTTAAGGCCGTGTGGCCCTCCCCGTCTTTTTTGTTTACGTCCGCACCGCTTTTAAGCAGGGACCGCACCGCGTCCAGCTGGCCCCGCCATGCGGCGATGGTGAGCGCCGTCCAGCCAGCGTAGACCTGCCCGTCTTCCCCGCCAGCGCCCATCTCTCCCATGGCGGCCAGCGCCTTGAGCGGTACCGCTGCTACGGGGTCTGGTTGTTCCGCCTCGCGGGCGCCTCTGGCGCGCAGGTCGTCGGCCATGGCGGTATGGCCGCCGCGCAATGCCAGGGTCAGGGCATCCGCCCCTTTTTTATTTTGCACGCCCACTTCGGCACCCGCCGTGAGCAGCGCCTGTGCGGTGCCGCGGGAGCCGTGGCGGGCCGCCAGCATGAGGGGGGTATTGCCGTTGGCATCGGTGGCGTTGATTTTCGCACCCACCTTGATCAGGGTGGTCACCGTGCGCGGGTGGGCCTCCCGGGCGGCCAGCATCAGCGGTGTATCCCCGTACCGGTCGCTGGCGTTGGGGCGGGCACCCGCCTTAAGCAGCAACCACACCACCTTCAGGTGGCCTTGCTGGGCCGCTTCCATCAGCGCCGTGCGCCCGTACGGGTCGGCACTGTTTACCGGTGTGTCTGCGGCAAGGAGGGCTTGAATCCGCTCTGCGTCTCCCGACGCAGCGGCGGCAAGCAGCGCCGCCGTGCGCTCCTTTTTGGGCATGTTGGCGATTCGCTCGCCGGAGGCGGGAGCGCCCTTACCCAACTGGCGCAGCCGTTCGGCGGCAATGCGGTAACCGCCCTCTGCGGCGCGGGCATACCACTTTCGGGCGGCCTGATCGTCCTGTTTGACCCCCCAGCCGTTTTCGTACATGACCCCCAGTTGATACTGGGATTTGCTGTGCCCCGCGCGGGCCGCCCTGCGTAGCCAGTCCACCGCGCTCTCGTGATTTTTGGGCACGCCGGTGCCCGCCCGGTACAGGGCCGCCAGCCGGTACTGGGCCTCGGCGTCACCGCGCTTTGCCGCCGCCCGTAACAGGTCGGCGGCCCGGTCGTAATCCCGCACCCGCATGGCGGCCTCGGCCTTGTCCAGAGAGAGGGGCACAGCCAACGCCAGTGCCGGTTGCCCGCAGACCAGCAGCACCGCGCACAGCATCCACAGGCGCTTACGCAGTGCCATATTTGGTTTCCACTTCAATGCCAATCTGCTTGAGGAACGGCGTGGGCAGCACGCCCCCCGCGCAGACGATGGCCGCGTCGTTGGCCAATTCGGTCTCCTTGCCGTGCTGCTCGATGGTCACGGTGTCCGGGGTGAAATGCCGGACGTTGGAAGACAGCATGACCGTCAGACGACCGGATGCCTCTGCCGCGGCCACCCGCTTGCGGTTCTTCTCCCGCGCACGGGAAAAGGAGTCACTGCGGTAGGACAGGATCACGCTGCCGTCTCCGGGCAATTCGGCGATGCTGGTGGCGGCTTCCAGGGCGCTGTCGCCCCCGCCTACCACCAGTACCGGCTGGCCCCGGTACTGCTCCGGGTCGATCATCCGGTACACCACCTTGGGCAACTCTTCACCGGGCACATCCAGTTTGCGCGGGGAGCCCCGGCGGCCGATGGCCAGGAGCACCGCGCGGGTGTGGTACTTGTTGTCGCTGGTGGTCACGATAAAGCCGTTGGCGTTGGCCTCTACGCCGAGTACCTGCTCACCGTAGTTAATCTTCAGGCCGGTGCGTTTTGCCACGTCCTCCCAGAAGGCCAGCAGCTTTTCCTTGGTGGTCTCGGTGAATTTCATTTTGCCTGCCAGCGGCAACTCCACCGGCGCGGTCATCACCAGTTTGCCCCGGGGAAAGTGGGCCACGGTACCGCCGAACGACTCCTGCTCCACGGTCACCAGGTTCATGTTGTGGCTCATGGCGGAAAGGGAAGCGGATATACCGGAAGGCCCCGCGCCGACGACCACCACGTCCAGCAAGCCTTCCTTGCCCTTACCGATGTTCTTATGGATGGCCTCCATCGCCTGACGGCCCTGTTCGATGGCGTTACGGATCAGCCCCATGCCGCCCAGTTCGCCAGCGATGTAAATCCCCGGCACGTTGGTTTCAAACTCCGGGCTCAGGGTGGGAATGTCCAGCCCGCGGGTGGCGGTGCCGAACACCAGGGTGATGGCATCCAGCGGGCATGCGGTCTTGCAGGCCCCGTGGCCGATGCAGGCGGTGGGATTGGTCAGCACCGACTTGCCACGGATGATGCCCAGCACGTCATGCTTGCTCTCCGGGCAGGCGGGCACGCAGGCGGCGCACCCCAGACACTTGTTGGGGTTGATCACCGGGTGCAGGGAGGCCGGTTCCGTCAGCCCTGCGCTGATCATCTCCTTGAGCATCTTCCGGGCTTTGCGGCCCCGGCGCAGGCGGGTGGCCAGGTAGCTCACCCAGATGAGTGCCAACGGTCCCAGGTAGAGCCAAATCTGTAATTCTGAAAGTCGTTCCATTGCTGTCCGTATAAATCCCCGTTAATCCGGTTCCCGTAGCGGCTGCATAAAACCGGCTGTGGAAAAATGCCTGCCCGATGCCAAGCAAAACCCGTTCCACTTGCGGGAACCCAATACAGATTGTTTCCCCATAAAAAAAATAAGCCAGCAATCCGGGAACTTCGCGTGCCTTTTTATCGTCTAAAAGGGGGGCATTGGAGAGAAACCGACCCGCCCCGCGGGTTTCCCATCAGAGCAGGTTTGTCCACTTTTGGACGACTGACCCGTGCAAAAAGTTCCCGGTGGAACCGTTTGAGCACATATGTGCACCCTGCGGATGTGCCTCACGGCGTTGAAAGAAAAGGGGCTCTTCCGGTTCTGGCGATCCGGGCACGGGTTTTGAATAACCCCCACTCCCCAACGGGGAACGGTTTTGGTTACGTGAAGAGGAGCAGTGGATGAATTCGTCCGTTATGGAGGCCCCGGTACAACAGGGCGAAAGACCGGCTCAGGTCCGGGATGTCCGCTCGAAAGGGGCCGCCAGCACCCCAACCCTTGGGTGGGAGGAGCAAAACCGGCTGTCCACCTTCGGGCGGCTGGTGGGCTGGCTGTTTATCCTCACTGTCACCTCCGCCCTGGCTTTCGGCTGGAGCATGCGTGACACTGGCTACCTGAGCGCCGAAGAAGGAGCCGGGTACTGGCTGGGGGTGGCCGGGGCATTGATGATGGCAGGCGCCATCCTCTACCCGATCAGAAAGCGGAACGGTCCCGTCATGCGGCATTTGGGGGCGGTGCGTCACTGGTTTCGCGCACACATGTTCAAGGGCATTGTGGGGCCGCTGTGCATCGTGTTTCACGCCAACTTCCAGCTCGGTTCCCTGAACAGCACCGTGGCGCTGGGGACCATGGCCACAGTGGTCGCAAGCGGGCTGTTTGGACGCTACCTCTACACCAAGGTGCATTACGGGCTGTACGGCAGCCTCATGAACCTGTCTTCTTTGGGGCACGACCTGACGCAATCCATGGAGCAGTTGTCTGCCGACTGCCCCTACGCCCCCGCCGTGGCCGAAAAACTGAAAAAATATGAGGCCAGAACCCTCTCTCCCGGCTGGGGACTGATGGGCCGTATCTGGTGTTTTCTGTTTCTGGGGCTTTCCATTCGCTGGACCCGCATGCGGGTGGGATCTCTTTTGACCCGCTCCCTGAAACATCGCAGGGAAGGGCTCGCCTGGTCCCGGTCGGAATGGAAGCGCCAGCGCACCACCGCATTGAACGATCTGGATACCTACCTGTCCGCCATCCGCCGGGTGGTGGATTTCCGCTTCTACGAGCGCCTGTTTTCCCTCTGGCATCCGTTGCACATGCCCTTATTTCTGCTCCTGATGGGGGCCGGGCTGGTGCACGTGGCCGCCGTTCATCTTTACTGATCCCGCAAGCGGTGAGTTCCCCATGGTTTCGTTTGATTCCGGCCCTGCTGTTGCCGGCCGCCATCCTTTTTGCTCCGGCCCCGGCCGCAGCGTCGAAGCTTGAGATGATGGTCATGCCAGGGGCCGTCATCGAAGGCCACGCCAAGTACGAAGAGGAATGCACCCGCTGCCACCAGCGTCTGGGCAAGAAGACGCAACCGCGCCTGTGCCTGGACTGCCACGAGGTGGTGGATGAGGACGTGGTGAAAGGCAAGGGGTATCACGGCCTGGCCCCCGCGGTAAAAGGGGCCGAGTGCAAAGGCTGCCACACGGAGCATGTGGGGCGCGGTGCAAGCGTGATCGTGCTGGACCGGGAAACCTTTTCCCACGAGTACACCGATTATGCGCTTGAGGGGGAACACACAAAAGCCCGGTGCGACAGTTGCCACAAAAAGGAAAAACTGTTTCGCGAGGCGCCGTCCGCCTGTATCGACTGTCACAAAGAGGACGACCGCCACGACGGCGAACTGGGCGAAAAGTGTGAGGATTGTCACACGCCCAAGCGGTTTAAAAAAGCCCGGTTCGACCACGAGGAAACCGATTTTCCCCTGGCTGATTCCCACGAGGATGTGGCCTGCGGCATGTGCCATCCGGGCGACCGCTTCAAAAAAACGCCGTCCACCTGCGTCGCCTGTCACCAGATCAACGATACCCATCAGGGGCGCTACGGCGAAAAGTGCGCCGACTGCCATTCTCCGAAAGAATGGGACAAACCTGTTTTCGATCACGACCGGGATACGAAATGGCCGCTTGAGAAAAAACACCGGGACGTTTCCTGCGACGCCTGCCATGAAGGCAATCTGTACAAGGACGAAACCCCCACAACCTGCCACGGTTGCCACCAGCACGACGATGCCCACAAGGGGCGCTACGGAAAAAAATGCGAAACCTGCCACGCCCCCGAAGGGTGGGGAAAGGCCGCGTTCGATCACGACGATACCGACTTCCCCTTAAAAGGCGACCACCAGGACGTGTCGTGCGAGCGCTGCCATCGGGGCGATGCCTACGAAGAGAAAATCGGCACCACCTGCCGCACCTGCCATCAGGCGGACGACCTGCACAAAGGGCAACTGGGGGAAAACTGCGAGCGCTGCCACGATGAACGCGGCTGGGGGGAGCACATCATTTTCGATCACGACCTGACCCCGTTCCCCCTGCTGGGGCTACATGCCGGGGTGCCGTGCGAGGCGTGCCACGTGCAGGCCGGGTTCGACAAAGTCAAATCGGTCTGCGACAAGTGTCACCGCCCGGACGACGTGCACAAGCGGCGCCTGGGCACCCGCTGCGGCGATTGCCACACGCCGAACGGCTGGGACCGGTGGCGGTTCGATCACGAGGACACCGGCTTCACCCTGGACGGCGCCCACGAGGAACTCGATTGCCACGCCTGCCACCGCACACCGGCGGGGAAAAAGGTCCGGCAATCGTCCGCTTGCGGCGCCTGCCACCTGGCCGACGACATTCACGACGGCCGCTTCGGACGCCAGTGCGTCTGGTGCCACACCACCGAAGCCTTCCGCCCGGCGCTCCTGCATGAAAGGTCCAGATGACACCATCGTTGAACATAAACCGCTCCGGTGCCTGGATGGTGCTGTCTCTCCTGCTTGCCGCTTTTCTGATCCTGGCAGAGCCTGCGACGGCCGCCGAGGTGGAACCGGCTCTGGACTTCAACCACTTCACTACCGGCTTCCCCTTAAGCGGCGCGCATGTGGCGGTCCCGTGTGAAGGGTGCCACGTGGGGGCGGTGTTCACCGGGGCGGCAAACCGCTGCGCCGATTGCCATTCCACCACCGGCCGGGTGAGCGCCAGCGCCCCGCCCGCAGACCATATCCTCACCCGGGACCGGTGCGAGGACTGCCACACCAGCAACACCTGGACGCCGGTATTCCGGGTGGATCATTTTTCCGTGGTCGGCACCTGTTTCAGCTGCCACAACGGGCGGGTGGCACCCGGCAAGCACCCGCTGCACATACCCAGCGGCCCCGACTGCGACAGTTGCCACACCACGGCCACCTTCGCCGATGCCGTGTTCGACCATAGCGAGATCACCGGCAACTGCATCGGTTGCCACAACGGCGGCGTGGCCACGGCCAAGTCGGTCCGGCATATTTCGTCCGCCGCAACCTGCGAAGACTGCCACTCCACCCGCGCCTGGGCGCCGGTGCTGACGGTGGATCACAACGCCGTGACCGGCGCCTGCTCCACCTGTCACAACGGCACCACCGCCACCGGCAAGCACGCCACCCATATTCCTGCGGGAGAGGGCTGCGACGGGTGCCACAACACCCGTAGCTGGTCCACCGCCAGCTTCGATCACAGCGCCATCGTCAGCGGCTGTTTCGCCTGCCACAACGGCACCACCGCCACCGGCAAAACCGCCACCCACATTCCCACCACCACCTTGTGTGAAGACTGTCACACCACCGCCACCTGGGCCACGGGCGGGTTTAACCATCAGGGCGTGACCGACACCTGCGTCACCTGCCACAACGGCGCCACCGCCACCGGCAAAAATCTGGCCCACATCCAGACCACCGACTTCTGTGACACCTGCCACGCCTCCACCGCCTGGGTACCGGCCAGCCGGGTGGACCACAACGAGGTTCTGGGCACCTGCGCAAGCTGCCACGACGGGGTGACCGCCATCGGCAAAAACCCTGGCCACATCGCCAGCGGCAACGACTGTCAGGTGTGCCACACCACCTTAAACTGGACCAGCGCCACCTTCGATCACACCGGTATCGCCGACGGCTGCGCCACCTGCCACAACGGCGCCGATGCGCCGGGCAAAAATTTCAACCATATTGCCGCCTCCACCCTGTGCGAAAGCTGCCACTTCACCAACAACTGGGTTCCGGTCCGGCGGGTGGACCACGCCGAGGTGGCCGGTAGCTGCGAGAGCTGCCACAACGGGGTGACCGCCAGCGGCAAGCATCAGGCCCACATTCCCAGCGGCAACGCCTGCGCCAACTGCCATACTTCGGCGGGCTGGGCGGGGGCCACCTTCGATCACGGCACGGTGGCGGGCGACTGCTTCAGTTGCCACAACGGGGTCACCGCCAGCGGCAAGCACCTGTCCCACATCAATACGTCCGACCTGTGCGAAAACTGCCACCGGCCCGGTACCTGGGCACCCGCTTCCCGAGTGGATCACAGCCAGGTAAACGGGGCCTGCGCCACCTGCCACAACGGCATTACCGCCACCGGCAAACACCGGACCCATATCCCCAGCAGCAACGACTGCGCCATCTGCCACGTGACCAGCAACTGGGCGGCGGCCACCTTCGACCACACGGCGGTGACCGGCGACTGTGTGGGCTGCCACAACGGCACCACCGCCACCGGCAAGGGAGCGGGCCACATCGCCTCCACCGACACCTGCAACCGTTGCCACACGACCGCCGCCTGGGTACCGGTGCGGCAGGTGGATCACAACGCGGTGACCGGCACCTGCTTCAGTTGCCACAACGGCACCACCGCCACCGGCAAATCCAGCTTCCATATCAACAGCAGCAACCAGTGCGAGCAGTGCCACCGGCCCACCGTGTGGACCGATGTGACCTTCAACCACGATTCGGTGGCTCCGGGCACCTGCGCAAACTGCCACAACGGCGCCACCGGCAAGTCGGCCACCCACATCAGCACCGTTGCCGCCTGTGACGCCTGCCACACCACCACCGCCTGGATTCCGGCCAGTTTCGACCATGCCGGGGTGATCGGTTCGTGCAGTTCCTGCCACAACGGCGCGCAGGCCACCGGCAGGCCGTCCGGGCACTTCGGCAGCGCCCGCGAATGCAGCCATTGCCATACCAGCAACGGCTGGACGCCGCTTATCTTCCGCCACGTCTCGCCCAACTATCCCGGCGATCACCGCTTCGGCCCCACCTGCACCCGTTGCCACACCACCAACCGGGAGGCGGTCCCGTGGCCATTCGCCACCTATGCCCCCGATTGCGCCGGGTGCCACGCCGGGGATTTCGATAGTGAAAGCGATCACATTGGCGGAAGTAACGGTACGGTTGAACAAAACAAAAATTGTGGTGCCAGCGGATGCCATCGGGCTTCGGACAGTGGATTTTGAGGTTCTCTCCAACCTGCGGGACTGCGCAGGCAGTTGCCACATCTATACGGACAGCAGCATGAACACGATTCTGAATCCCCGGAACGGGGAACACCGGGCCAACGACGGGAGTTTCTGACCATGCCCCATTACCTCAAACGCATCCTCTTTCCACTGGCTTTCCTGATCCTGATCGGCGGGCTCATGATCCCCGCTCCCGCACCCCATGCCCAGCCGGTCCGCGACCGGGTGATTGAGGACGTGACCGTGACCCGTTCCGACGGCGCCTGGCTGGTGCGGATTTTGTTCTCCTTTCCGGTGCGCTACCAGTCCCACTTTCCGCAAGATCGCGGCGAGGAACTGCGGGTGACGCTCACCCCGTCCATTGTGGGTGCGACCGAGCAGGACGCGGTCTCCGAGCGGGAGTCGGTGCGTCTGTCCGGCGACAGCCCGGCGTATGAAGTCATCTGGGAGGGCGATGCGGAAGGGGGACCGTTTTTGACCGTGCTGTTCCGTGAACCGGTGCCGTTTTCGGTGCAACCGGGGCGGGATTTTCGTAGCCTGACCGTCAGCATTCACGCACCGGAACTGGCCCCGCCGACCCGGTAGCCGGGCCGGCCGTTTTTCCCCTTATCCAGCGAACGAAATGCCCCTTCCCATTCGTAAAGCAGCCCTGTTGTTTGTGGCCGTCTGCCTGGTGTTTTTCTCCACGCCATTGCGGGCGGCACAGGGCGGCGATGCGGGCAACGCATTCGCCATCCAGCTCATGCTTTCGGCGACCCCCGTGGATCCTGCAAAAATCCCCGACCTGCCCCTGCTGAGGCGCTATCAGCTGTATACGGTAAAGACCACCAAAGGCGATCAGGTGCGCTATCAACTGCGGCTTGGATTTTTCCCCAGCGCCGATGCGGCGGCGGCCCACCGGGCGGAACTGGAACCGTACTTTCCCGGCAACTGGGTGGTGCGCGTGTCCGGCGGCGAGCAGCGCCGCGCCGCCGGGTCCGGCGTGGTCCTCACCGCCGTTTCCGAGGAACGGCTGGCCGAATTGATGGAGGAAGGACGCACCGCCATGGCCACGGCAAAGTACCGGGATGCGGTACGCATCTACACCAAGGTGCGCGAATATCCGGATCACAAGTTCAGCGCCGACGCGCTCGAATACCTGGGGCTGGCCCGCGACCGCATGGGGCAGGCGGCCCACGCCAAAACCGTCTATGAGCAGTATCTGGAGAGCTATCCCAAAGGCGACGGGGCCGAGCGGGTGCGGCAGCGGCTGTTTGCCCTGCTGACCGCCCGTGCGCCGGTGCCGGAAAAACGCCGGACTGCCGAGTCGGCCCGGAAAGATTCCGCATGGCGAACCTACGGCGGCCTGTCCCAGTTCTACCGCTACAGTGAAACCACCGACCCGCTCGGGATCAGCCGCGTGGGCCAACGGAGCCTGTCCACCGATCTGGATTTGACGGTCCGCCGCACCGGCACCTACGACATCAAATCGCGTATCTCCGTCGGCTATCTGTACGACCTCACCAGCGATGAAGACCACAGCAGCCGGGTCAGTTCCGCATATCTGGAGGCCAGCCGCCGGGCCACCGCCACCCTGGCCCGCATCGGTCGCCAGTCGCAAAGCTCGGGCGGCGTGCTCGGGCGGTTCGACGGCGTGCTGCTGGGCCGGGGACTGCCGTTTGGCCGCGTAAATCTGGTGGCCGGGTACCCGGTGCGCTCCTCCGTATACGCCGGGCTGGAAACCGGCACCCGTTTTGTGGGCGGCGCCATAGAGTTCGGCCCCATTGCCGATGCCCTGGACATCCAGTTGTTCACCATCCACCAGCAGGTGGACGGCATCGACGACCGCAAGGCCGTGGGAGGGGAAATCCGCTATTTCCGCCCCACCCGCTCCCTGTTTGTGCTGGTGGATTACGACACGATGTTCGATGAACTGAACACTTTTTTAATCCAGACCCACTGGACCACCCGTGCCGGCACCCGCTTCAACCTGACCGTCGATGAGCGCAAAGGGCCGGTGCTGACCACCTCGAACGCCCTGTTCGGGCAGGTGGTCAGCACCATCGAGGAATGGCGCACCACCTACTCGTTAAGCGAAGAGGAAATCCGTACCCTGGCACGGGAGCGCACCGACACCAGCCGTTCGGTCAGCCTGGGCATGTCAAAAAAAATCAGCACACGCCTGCAACTGGGCCTGGATGCAACGGCCACTCACCGGAGCGGTACGCCCGGCTCGTTCTTCCCGGTGCTGATTGCCGCCACCCCGGAAAGTGACGATTACTACGTCTCCGCCTCCCTGACCGGCAGCGGCCTGATCAAGACCGGCGACATCACCATCTTTTCCCTCCGCTACGGCGATACGGACACCAGCAATACCACGTCGCTGCTGATCAACACCCGCTACCCGGTGAACCACGCATGGCGAATCAACCCGCGGCTGCGGCTGGATTTCAGAACCAATGACAACGACGACAGTGAGCAGTGGACCGTGGCGCCCGGTCTGCGTACGGAGTATCGGGTAAGAAAGCGGGCCCGCTTCGAACTGGACGTCACCGGCGACTGGTCGTCGCGCAAGCTACCCGCCAGCACGGAGCGCACCTCGGGATATTTCCTCAGCCTGGGCTACCGGCTCGATTTCTAGGGAAAATGGATCTCCCGCGAATAGCGGTCGTTTCCGGCACGGGTTATGCTACAGTTCTTTGGTAGACCGGTGTGGGCCGGGTTCCTGCCGTGCCGTCCCGAACGGGATTTGCGGTCGGGTCCGATACCATCTACCATTGAGAAAAGACCAGTTAAGGGAGGTATCCTTATTTTGTTTGGTTTAGGTTTACCAGAACTCATTATTATCCTGGCCATCCTGATGATCCTGTTCGGGGTGGGCAAACTGCCGCAGATCGGAGAGGGACTGGGCAAGGCAATCCGGGGGTTCAAGGGGGAGGTTGACACCCTCAAGGAACGCCTGGACGACGACACGCCGCCGAACCCCAAGCCGTAGTCTCCCGTTCCATCGGCACGCGCCGCCGATGGAACGATCCGTTCAATCGCACGGAATCCGGTTGAAACAAACCGGGGGCTATCCCCCCCGGCGCGCCCGCTTGCGACCACGGCCCGTACCGGCGCCGCAGGTTTTAAGACCCCACGAAAAGCAATGAAAACCGGGTTTAACAGGCCTTTGGCCCGTTTGCGGTGTCTTGCCACGTCGATCTCCTGAAATTGGCACATTTGGTGCTTTGTCCTGTTATCGTCACCCCGCACAGGCGGCGTGCGTCGAGGGTCGGCCACGCTCGAAGTCTGGGTAATTGCTTTTAGAGAGGAGAGCACGACTCATGAACAGAATTCGCGCCATCGTGAAAAAGGGAATTGCGGCGATGTCGGGGATGGCCCTGGCAGGTTTGGCCATCACATTGTTTACCGTGGGCGGGATGCCCACAGACGCCCAGGCGTCCGTCGCGCTCGATCCGGACGGTAACATCAAGATGTTCGGCGACGTGCGCTTCCGGGTGGAGGCGGACAACCGCACCGCCGAGGGTGCAACCACTGACGAGGGCCGCCACCGGTTCCGTTACCGGGCGCGCTTCGGCACCAGCTTCAAGGCCAACGACGAGTGGTCGGGCAAGATCCGTCTGGCCACCACCAGCGGCCAGAATTCGCCCCACGTCAACTTTTCAACCGCCGGAAACACCTCTGACCTGTCCATCGGCGTGGATCAGGCCTATGTGGCCTTCACCGGGGTGGAAAACCTCACCCTGGTGGGCGGTAAAACGCCCCTGCCGTTCTGGCAGCAGACCGAGGTGTTCTGGGATACCGACCTGAACCCGGAGGCGATCGGCGCGGTCTACAACACCGGCCCGCTGACCCTCAACCTGGCCTGGGCCAGTGTGACCGCAAGCGGCTGGAGCAGCGAACAGCCGCTGTACAGCTATCAGGTGGTATACAACGGTGACATGGGTGGGCTGGACCTCACCGCCGCCGTTGGCGGCGCCACGGTCGACTCAGGGGGCCTCGGATTGAACGCCAACAGCCATGCCGCCCTCAGTGTGCAGGTCAAGGGCAGCGGCTGGCGCGTCGGGGGCGAGTATATCGCCAGTGACGCCCAGACCGACGACACCGCCTTTGTGGTGCAGGCCCGCTACAAGCTGACCGACACCGTCGGCGTGCGCGCCTACTACTACTCGGTGGAAACCTTCGCCACCCTGGGTGACGGCGCCTTCACCCAGGACAACTTCGGCTCCTCAAACAGTTCGGCGGACAACTTCGACGGCATCCGTCTGCAACTGGACTACAAGTCGGGCGACAACTCGTCGATCGACGTGCGCTACTACACGGCGGAAAAGAACAACTCCGCCATCCTGGACGGCCAGGCGGAAGAGTTCGACCGCGTGCAGGTCAACTTCAACGTGAAGTTCTAAGCCGCATAGGGAGAAGACAGGAACCATAGCCGTTCCGCATCGCAGGGAGGACGGGGGCGTCCCCGGAATGATTTCCGGGGACGCCCGCTCCGGCGGACTGGCAGAAGGAGTGACGATGACGGCGAAAGACAGCATCGTGAGAAACATCCGCGAGTTGGGCGGCGGCCTGGGCGATCTGGGCATCCTGCTGCCGCTGGCGGTGCTGCTGATCGTCAACAACGGCCTGTCGCCGGTGGCCGTGTTCTGTTTCGTCGGCCTGCACTATCTGATTACCGGCTTCTACTTTAAAATTCCGCTGCCGGTGCAACCCCTGAAAGCCATGGCGGTGATCGCCATCGCCACCGGCGCATCGGCCCAGATGATCGGCGCTACCGGCATCTGGATAGGGGGCATCCTGCTGCTGTTGGCCGCAACCAACCTGGCGAGCCTGCTTTCCCGCATCTTTACCAAGCCGATTGTGCGGGGTATCCAGCTTGCGGTCGGCCTGTTTCTGGTCCAGAAGGGCCTGACGCTGATCACCGATCCGCCCGCCGGGTTTACGGCCGTGGCGCCCGCCGGCGTCGGCTCCTGGTTCATGATCGCTCTGGCGGCGGTCAGTGGCCTGGCAGTGCTGGTGCTGTCGATGCACCGTAAGGTGCCGGCAACCCTGGTGATACTGCCTCTGGGGCTGCTGGCCGGGCTGCTCATGGCGCCCGCCGAAAGCATGCCGTCCATCGGTGGCGGACTGACCGTTCCCACCCTGCTGGTGCCCACCTGGAACGACTTTGCCGCCGCCTTCTTTTTGATGGTGATTCCCCAACTGCCCCTCACTTTTGGCAATTCGGTGGTCTCCACCTGCCACATCTCGCGCGACTATTTTGGCGAACGGGCAAAAAGGGTGACGCCCCGGGCGATAAGCACCTCGCTGGGCATCGGCAACCTGATCGGCGGCTTCTTCGGAGCCCTGCCGTGTTGCCACGGAGCCGGCGGGTTAACCGCCCACTACAGCTTCGGCGCCCGTACCGGCCGGGCGACCATCTTCCTGGGCACCCTGTTCGTGGGTGCCGGGCTCCTGTTCGGTGATTCGGTGCACGGGCTGTTTGCGTTGATCCCTCCCGCCGTGCTGGGTGCGCTGCTGGTTTATGTGGGGATCGAGCACTGCATGATGATTCGCGACGTACTGCCCCACCGGCGCGCGGCTTTCCTGGCGATGCTGATCGGGGGTATTGCCCTGGGCACCCACAACATCGCCGTCGGCTTCACGGTGGGGATGGTGGTGGGGCTGCTGATGAAACGCTTCCCCGAAATGATGGCGGAAAGGGTAAAACCATGATGGACCACAAAGCCGACAACCTGCCGTTCAACCAGGCGCTTGACACGGTGCTCCGCCACGTGGGCCCGATGCCGGTGGAGCGCGTCTCCATCTCCGAGGCGCTTGGGCGGGTGCTGGCCGCTGACGTGACGTCGTTACGGGAACATCCGCCGTGGAATAACTCCGCCATGGACGGCTACGCCGTTCGCTGGGAGGACGTGTGCCACGCCACCGCGGAAATGCCGGCCTCCCTTGCCGTGGTGGAAGAGGTGCAGGCCGGTGGCATGGCCACCCGCACCCTGGAGGCGGGTCAGGCGATCGAGATCATGACCGGTGCCCCGGTGCCCAATGGGGCCGACTCGGTGATCCGGGTGGAAGACACCGAAAGCATTGGCGACACGGTGCGGATTTTGAAACCGTGCGCCAAGGAAGGCAACGTTCGCTTCCGTGGCGAAGATGTGCGCGTGGGTCAGGTGGTGATTCCGGCCGGTACCGCCATCCGCCCGGCGGAGGCGGGCATGCTGGCCACTACCGGCCATGTGTGGGCGCACGTACACCGGCGTCCCACGGTCTCGGTGCTGGCCACCGGCGATGAGCTGGCCGAACCGGGCGAGGACCGGGGACCCGCAAAAATCGTCAACAGCAACGGCTACTCGGTCGCCGCCCAGGTGGCCGAGGCGGGAGCGGTCCCGGTCGCGCTGGAGACCGCCCGCGACACCCGGGAAGACCTTACGGCCAAGCTGCGTCAGGCCCTCTCCACCGACATCGGGCTGGTGATCGGCGGGGTTTCGGTCGGTAAGTACGACTTTGTGAAGGACGTGTTGAAGGAACTCGGCTGCGAAACCAAATTCTGGCGCGTGAAGATGCGCCCCGGACATCCGGTGGTGTTCGGCGTGCTCCAGGGCGATGGCGCGCCCCGGCTGCTGTTCGGGCTGCCCGGCAATCCGGTGGCCTGCATGGTCGCCTTCAGTCAGTTCGTGCGTCCCGCGATCCGCAAGATGATGGGCATGCGGGAGTTGTTTCTGCCCCAGGTGGAGGCGGTACTGGAAGAGGACGTCAAAAATCGCCCCGGCCGCCGCCACTTTGCCCGGGCGGTGACCACTTTCAGAGACGGCCATTACCACACCCGCCTGACCGGGGCGCAGGGCAGCGGCATCCTCACCTCCATGGTGCAGGCCAACAGCTTCATGGTGCTGACCGAAGAGGTGGAACGGCTGAGTGCCGGTGACCGCGTGCCCGTCCAGCTGTTTCCCGGCTGCTAGGGCCTGTCGGCCCTGATTTCGGGTAAGCGGCACCGCCCAGGTACGGCACAAAACCACTCGTGCGCCCCCCGGCACGATTCCCGTCCCCTTTATGGAACGATAACGGTCACACGGATGGACCCGGTAAACACCTTCGGCAAGTGGATGCAGCGGCGCCACGGCGAGCGGGTGCACAAGATCGCCATCGACGCCGGCGCCACCTGCCCCAATCGGGACGGCAGCAAAGGCACCGGCGGCTGCACCTTTTGCAACAACCTGTCGTTCAGCCCCAACGGGCGGAAGCCGAAACCGATTGCGGAGCAGATCGCAGCCGGGCGGCGCGTCGTGGCCAAACGCACCGGGGCGCGCCGGGTCATCGCATACTTTCAGGCCTATACCAACACCTACGGCGACCTCTCGCGGCTGTCGCGCCTGTACGAGCAGGCACTTGCGGCACCCGGCGTGGTGGGTATCTCCGTCGGCACCCGCCCGGATTGCATCTCCGCCCCGGTGCTGGATTTGCTGAGCCGCTATCAGGCGGAAGGTCATGAAGTATGGCTGGAACTGGGGCTGCAATCGGCGTTCGACCGGACCCTTGAGCGGGTCAACCGCTGCCACACTTTCTCTGACTATCGCCAGGCGGTATATGGCGCGCACCACAGGGGGCTGCGGGTGTGCACGCACCTCATGGTCGGCCTGCCGGGGGAGACCCGCCGCCATAACCTGGAAACCCTTGCCCGGGTACTCGAACTGGGGGTGGAAGGCCTCAAGCTGCACCCCTTGCACGTGGTCCGGGGGACACGCCTGGCCAAGGAGTGGCGACGCGGAGGCTACACGCCGCTGACCCTGGCGGAGTATGCTTCCATCGCTGCCGAGTTGATCGTGCACACCCCGCCCGAAGTCATTTTTCACCGTCTGACCGGCACCGCCTCCCGCGAGATTCTGCTGGCGCCCGAGTGGTGCGCGAAAAAGTGGGCCGTGCTGGGCGCCATCGGGCGGGAACTGGGGCAGCGCCTGCAAGGGCAGGAAGCCGCCGACATGCGCCTTCCGGGTACCGGGTTAACGGGGGTGGCATGATGGAACTGGTCTGCCCGGCCGGAAACCTGCCTGCCCTGAAGGCCGCCGTGGACAACGGCTGTGACGCAGTCTATATCGGCTTCCGGGACGACACCAATGCCCGTCACTTTGCCGGACTGAACTTCGACCACGCCCGTGCCGGGGAAGCCGTTCGCTACGCCCACGACAGGAATGTGCGGGTATTTCTGGCCATCAATACCTATCCCCGGACCGGGGAGTGGGAGCGCTGGCGGGAGGCCGTGGACGCCGCCGCCGGATTGGGCGTGGACGCACTCATCCTGGCCGACATCGGGGTGCTGGAATACGCGGCAAAACGCTGGCCCGACCTGCCCCGTCACCTTTCGGTGCAGGCCGCCGCCGCCAATGAGGAGGCCATCGCCTTCTACCACCGGCATTTCGGCATCCGCCGGGTGGTGTTGCCACGGGTACTCTCACTGGAACAGGTACGCCGGGTGGTGAAGCACAGCCCCGTACCCGTGGAGGTGTTCGGGTTCGGCATGCTGTGTATCCTGCAGGAGGGGCGTTGCATGCTCTCCTCCTACGCCACCGGCTGCTCATCCAATACCGACGGGGCCTGTTCCCCCGCGCGGGCGGTGCGCTGGGTGAATACGCCTCAGGGACTGGAAAGCCGCCTCGGCGGCCTGCTGATCGACCGCTACGGCAAGGACGAACGGGCCGCCTATCCCACCGTCTGCAAGGGGCGTTTTTGTACCGGCGGGGAGCCGTGGTACGCCATTGAGGAGCCCACCAGCCTGAACGCCCTGGCGTTGCTGTCCCGCCTCCAGGCCATGGGCGTGGCCGCCGTCAAGATTGAGGGACGCCAGCGTGGCCGGGCGTATGTGAAACAGGTCACGCGGGTGTGGCGGGCGGCGCTGGATGCCTGTTTGTGCGACCCGGAGCGGTTCGTGCCGCGGCCGGAATGGGTGGCCACCCTGGACGCCTTTGCCGAGGGCGCCCGAACCACCTGCGGCGGGTATCATCGTCCGTGGCGATGAAGCTCTCCCTGGGTCCGGTCCCCTACTGCTGGTCACGGGAGGCGGTGCACGCGTTCTACCGGCGGGTGGCAAAGTGGCCGGTGGATATCGTCTACCTGGGCGAAACGGTATGTGCCAGACGGGGTGCCCTGTCGATTGCGGAATGGCTCGCACTCGCCAGGAAACTGGAAGCGTCCGGCAAGGAGGTGGTCCTGTCCACCCTGCTCCTTCCGGAAACGGCGTCCGACCTGATGTCCCTGCACCGCCTGTGCGGCAACGGCCACCATCCAGTGGAGGCCAACGACATGGCGGCGGTGCACCTGCTGCCGGAACCGGCGCGGTTCGTCGCCGGTTCCGGCAGCAATATCTACAACGATTACACCCTGCGGTTCCTGGCCGGTCTCGGCATGTACCGCTGGGTGGCGCCCGTGGAATTGACGCGGGATGCGCTGGGAGACATCCAGCGTCACCGGCCCCCGGGCGTGGAAACCGAGGTACTGCTCTTCGGGCGCATGCCCCTTGCCATCTCCACCCGCTGCTTCACCGCGCGCAGCCACGGCCTCCCCCGGGACGCCTGCGACGACCGCTGCCGCGACGATCCGGACGGACTTTCCCTCGCCACCCGCGAGGGGGAGCCGTTTCTGACCGTGAACGGCACGCAACTGCTGTCGGCACTTCCGTATAACCTGTTTTCCGAAATCCACGATCTGGTGGCGTTGGGCGTGGACGTGCTGCGCATCATCCCGGAAACCAACGGTACGGAGGAGCTGATCGACCTTCTGCACCAGTTTCGGACCGGTGCGCGGAGCCTGCCGGAAACCAGACGCCACGTGCAGGCGCTTTTTCCGAACGGTACCTGCAACGGGTATTGGCATGGCGGCGCGGGCATGGCATCCACAGATACGACACCCGTGTAGACACGACCTCCGGCAGCGGACACAATCGGTAGCGAACGTTACCCCGCAGCCGGTCAGCGCCGTATCCAGCCGGGGAGTATGCTGCCCACCTCCAGCCCGGCCACGATATGCTTGAGCCGCATGCCCAGTTCGGTGTCGCCTTCGAAGTGGAGACGGCGCTGGAAAAAGAGGGTGTCGGGATCCTCGCGCTGGACGGCGAGCATCAGCATATCCCGAAGGCTGGCTTCCACCACTAGGTCGGCGACCGCGTCCCGGGGCACCGGGACGAAACGGCGTCCACGCACCACGAAACCGGGGGCCGCCCCCGCGTCACACACCCGGACGCGCACCACCCGCGCCTCCAGAAAGTCCATTTCCCCGGTGCGCAGCGGCTTGGCCAGCACCCGATTCAGCAGCCCGGCCAACCCCGTGAGGGGGACAAGGCGCAGCAAGAGGGCCTGCGGCAGGCGCACTTTTCCCCGGCCACCCGGTCCTTCCAGGGGGGGGCTGCCACGGTCTCTGGACGGTTCCGGTCGCGACATGACCCATACCAACTCCCATGAAAACACGAGCGCCCGGATCGTCTAGATGGACGGTCCGGGCATGGGCAGAAAAAGAGCCCGGAAGCGTGTGATTCCGGGCTCTTTTCGCCCAGGCCGGGGAGGACACCCGGGCCGGGGGGGGAAGGGGAAGAGTCTCCGCGGCCGGGGGGGGTTGTTAAGAGGGAGGGGTAAACCTACCCTCTTACCCCCGGCCGTGGAGGCTTCAACCGACGTTCCTGGGAACGAAGGTCATGGTGCGGAAGTCGTGCTTGAAGCGGGATTCGCCGATCTTCTTCACCCGCGCAACACCCACCTTGTAGTTGTAGTTGCCAGAGATGTTATCCGTCACGCGCCCCTGTAGCACGTTGGTGGGCTCCGGCATGTTGTTGAAGTTACTGTAGGTCACGCCTTTCTTGATGGCGGGGGTCACCACGGCGACGGCGGTCACCGCCCCCTTGGCCAGTTCGATGTGGCCGCGTTTCATCAGCTCCCCGAACTGGAAGTGTTTGCCGTCTATGCCCAGCAGGGTGTCCTTGAAGATCGGCACCCGGTTGTTGTAGACCATCACCAGATCACCCGACTCAATGCCGCGCTTTTTGGCGTCGTCCGGATGGATCTCCAGGTACTGGGCGTTTGCCGGGAAGCGCTGGGCGATATAGGCCCGGCGCTCGGTGTCGTCGAAGCCCGACTGCCAGATCTCGTTGATCCGACCGTTGGAGTGGAACAACTCGTCGCCCTTGGGCCGCACCCACTCCCAGTAGTCCGAGAACAACTCCCACGGATGTTTCTGGAGGTTGATCTTGCCGGTCTGGGTGTTGAAGTGGGTGTACTTCTTGGAGTGCATATTGGCACCCTTGGGCCCGTTGGCTCCCCACTTGGCGTCCATGTCGGCCTGCGTGAGCTGAGTGTCATGCAGCCGCTTGGTACCGTGCAGTGTGTTGTTGTCGTAATTGTAGAAGGTGGGTCCCTGGATACCGTCGGTACCCAGTTCCCGCATCTTCTCGTGCAGGGTCTTGCCTTCCCGGTGGGCGGCGATCTTGACCATGTGGAACGCCTTGCGGCCCTTGCGGGAGAAGCGCGAAGCCTCTTCCGCCACCTCGTTGGAGGTCTTCCAGTCGAAGCCCTTGAGGCCCATGTGGGTGGCCAGTTGGCCGATGATCCACCAATCCGGCTTGGCGCTTCCCGGCGGGTCATAGAACTTCGAGTAGAGCCGTAAGCGCCGTTCGCCGTTGGCCCGCATGAAGTCCACCTCGCCCCAGGTTGCAGCCGGGAACACCACGTCGGCAAAGCGCGCCCCGATGGGGCTTCTCAGGTAGATGTCCTGATTGATCACCACCATGCCGCCGGAGTCGGTGCGGCGCTTCAAGGTGTCGATGATCTCCTGCTTGTCGTAGCTGTGCACCTGGTTCGGGTTCTGGGTGACCAGTTCCTCGAACTTGGCCTCCAGTTGCCCTGCGCCGCACATGGACTGGATCCAGGTGGTGCCGATCACATGGGCAAAGCGGGTGTGGCCCGAATAGAGCCAGCGATCGGTGTCGAGCGCCTGACGGCGCCGCCCCGGCGCCTTCTGCGGGCTCTTGTTTCTGGGGTACTTGCCGCCCGACTGGCCGCCGCGCTGGTGGCCGCCGAAGCGGCCAACCACCTGGCCCGGCCGCCCGCCCGCGCCCACGGTCGTGGCCAGCGAGGTCACGGCGTTGGTGGAGCCGGTGTTGTTGGACCAGTACAGCCCTTTTTCGATGCCGACCGAGGCCTTGACCCGTTTGCCGCCCCTGGGTTTGGCCAGCCACTCCGCCGCCAGTCTGATCTTCTTGGCGTCCACGCCACTGATTTTAGCGGCGTTGTTGACCTTGTATTCGTCCTGGGCCAGCAGCCACTTCTTGTAGTCATTGAAGCCGTTGGTCTGGAACTTGCCCCAAGTGGTGCGCCACTGCCACGGGGTGTTCCTGGTGCCCTGGCCGAAGCCGGAGGACGATTCCCACTTGTTGTTGACCCACTGGTCGATCCATTCCCGGTCCTCCCACCCCTTCTCGACGATGTGGCGGGTGATGGCGCCCAGCACCACGGTATCGGTGCCGGGATAGAGATCCAGGTGCAGGCCCTTGCCCCGCCGGAGGGCGTAGGTCACGCCGCGGGTCTCGCGCGGGTTCAGGGAGATCACCCGCATGCCGCGGTCGATCCCCGGTTTGATCCATTCGGTGAAGACGATGGTCTTGGTCTCGTACGGATCGGTGCCGGCGATCAGGAGGGTGTCGGCCGCGCCCCAGTCCTCATAACTGGGCGCGAAGTTGTCGAACCCGCCGTCGCGGAAGCCGGGGGTCGAGGTGACCTGGCTCGGGGTGTCGTGCATGGTGTGCGACGGGGTATCGATGCCCCGGAACGAGTATTTGGTGATGGCATAGGTGTTTTCAATGTACTGGTAGGAGTACGTCTTCACCGAGTAGGCGGCGGCGCCGTGTTTGTCGATCACGTGTTTGCCCACCTGCGCGGCCACGTCCAGCGCAAAGTCCCAGGTGACCGGTTGCAGGATGCCGTGGATACGCACCAGCGGATCCTTGAGCCGGTCGCGGGTGGGCTTGTCCGGGTTGTACACCTTCTGCGCGATGCAGCCGCCACGAATGGACGAGTCGCCCTTCAGGTTGACGTGATTGGTGTCTTTATCCGGCGTGATCACGATCCGGTGGGGCCGGCCGTTGTGCATCACCACGTTGTGCTGGGTGGGGGCCACCCACGCCTGCAGGGCGCGGGTGGGGAAATCCACGCCGAAAGCGTTCTGGGATGCTTTCGGTCCGCCGTTGGCGACGTGCGTGGGCCAGCGATAGATTTTGTAGCCGCACGCCACGATGCAGTAATCGCAGGCCGTGGTCAGCACTTCCGCACTTTTCGGCGGCAGTGGCGCGTGGTCCTCCGGGATGTAATATTCGTTGGACATTTCCGACTCTCCCTAGGCTTCCATAAGGTTGCGGTCACGACCGAAGATCAGGCCCATCATGCCGACGGCGTATACGTCGTCGCCTTCGACCTCCAGCAATACCTGTGGCAGGTTTTGGTAGGCCTGGCCCGAGATCACCATGCCGTGCCGTCGCAGATCGTAGGTGGACAGGTGCAGCGGGCACTGGCCGAGCACCCGATGTTCGTCCTGCACAGTGTAGGACCCCATGAGCGGTCCGCCCTGGTGGGTACACAGGTAGTTGAAGGCCACCACGTCCCGTTTGGGACCGACGCCGCCGCCACCCGGCACGCCCATGCGGACCAGCATGGCCGTGGAGTTCTTGCCGTCATCCGGGTACTTGAAGTTGACTGGCTTGTTGGCTTTCAGCTTGCTCAGCCGGGCAATTTTCTTGCGCGGATAACTCAGTATCCGGGCTCTGACAGTTTTGGCCTCGGCGGTGCCCGGGAACAGGGTGATAGAGATCGTGCTGGCCAGCGCCACCGCCGCCCCCGCGCCCACCAGAAATGAGCGTCGGCTCATCATGCATTTGGCGTGCTCGGCTGCGGAATCACCCGTTTCCTGGAGCGTTTCCAGCGGAGATGCCTCCACTGTGGACTCTACCGTGGGTTCCGCCACCGGCCCGTCCTGGGTATGGTTCAACGTACTCATTTCCTGACCTCCTTCAGCTCCTTCAGGGTGAACATGGGGGCATAATCCGGCAGCTTGGGCGGATCCATGAGAATTTCCTTGCCCGAGAACGCGTCCAGAAAGGCCACCAGATCCGCCTTTTCCTGATCCGTCAGATGCAACGGCTTGATCAGGGGGCTCTTGGTCTGGGGGTAGGACGTGGTGCGTCCGTCTTCCGTGAAGCCGCCCCGGTCGTAGAAGTCCACCACCTCCTCGAAGGTGAAGAACTCGCCCTGATGCATATACGGTGCGGTGTACTTGGCGTAGCGCAACGAGGGGACGCGGAACTTGCCCTTGCTCCACTTGTTCTTGTTGCGGAAGTAGAGGCCCACGTCGTCCTTGGCGGTGCGGTACAACTCTTCGGTGGCCCCCTTGGCGTAGTATTCGAAGCGGAAGGTGATCTGGGCCAGACCGTCCGTCAGCCAGCGCTCGGCTCTGGGCACGCCGATGTTGTAGAACTGCTCGTCGGTGGCCAGTATGCCGTTGTGGCACTGGATGCAGCCGCCCTTGTTGTTGAACACCTGCATGCCGCGCACCTGCTGCTTGGTCAGGGCTTTCCTGTTCCCTTGCAGGTAACGGTCGAGCGGCGTGTTCTTCTGGATCAGGGTGCGCTCGAACGAGGCGATCGCCTTCTCTGCGTCGGCCACCGTTGGCCACGCGGAGCCGAACGCCGCTTTGAACAGCCTCACGTATTCGGGGATGAGGCGCAGACGCGCTTCCATCATGTCGCGCTCGCCGTTACCGGCCACGCCGCCCCGGGCCGCGGACGGAACCTGCGATTCCAGCGACGGGGTCGATCCCGCCCAGAACAGCTTGCCGTAATAGGCGGTATTGATGATCGACTGGTTGTTACGCCAGTGGACCGTACCGGGGTAGCCGCGGGAGATGTCCTCGGCCCACGACCAGCCCTGTTCCGGGACGTGGCAGGTGGCGCAACTGACCGAGGCGTCACCGCCGAAGCGCGGGTCGAAATAGAGCAGTTTGCCCAGCTGGATCTTGGCTGGCGACTGCAGGTTATCAGCCGGGATCGGCGGGTCTTTCACCAGCGGGGCCAGTGGCGGGAACTCCGCCGCGCCTGCATAGGCGGCAAAGACCAGCCCCAGGGCGGCCACCACGCTGACGATCAGCTTACGGAATTGGGTGATTGAACGCATTACCGCCTCCTCGCGCTAGTTGCGCACTTCAAGCCAGTTGGGAATCGCCGGATATTCGTCCGGGTACGGTTTGTTCCAGACGAACTCCGGCCCGGTGAGCGGGGTGCCGGAGAGCGATTGCAGGAACGCTACCAAGTCGCCCTGTTCCTTGGAACTCAGTCCCAACGGTTTGATCAGGGGGTCCTTGTTGCTGTCGGGTCCGCCGCCCTTGTTGTAGAACGCCACCACGTCGGCCAGGGTTTTCAGCATGCCGTTGTGCATGTAGGGGGCCGTGTGGGTGAGTTCACGCAGGGAGGGGGTCATGAAGCCGCCCATGTCGGAGCCGTCCGCCTTGTGGGTCTGGACGTGGGTCCCCGGGTCGCGCTTCAGGTCCATGTAGTTCTGCACCCCCATCCATGATGTGTAGGTGACGAACGCGGTATGCCGCAACGGGTCCATGAACACGTCGAAGTTTTCCGGCACTCCGGTATTGTGCGACTTGGTGTCCAGCAGCATCGGACCGTTGTGGCAGGTGATGCAGCCGGCTTTGCCCTTGAACAGCGACTGGCCCCGCTTGGCGGCCTTGGACATCTTGCCGGTGTCGAACGGCGCGCCGCGGCTGGTGAGCGTGTTCAGGTATTCGGGGATCGCCTTGCGTACGCCACCGTTGGACGGCTCGCCCAGGCCCGCCGCCTTGAACATGCGCACGTACTCCGGATCCTGCTTGAACCGCTCCTGCATGATCCGCATGTCCATATTCATAATGTACGACTCGGTGATCATGCCGCGGGTCACATCGTTCAGGTTGGTGCCCAGACGGCCATCGTGCATCCACACTTTCTTGTGGGCTGCGTTGATCACCGAGGGGGCGTTGCGGAAGTGCTTGTTGCCGGGATACCCCTCGGACAGGGCGTCCGGGTTGGCGAAGCCGTGATCCGGCATGTGGCAGGTGGCGCAGGAAATCGCCGCGTCCCCCGACACCCGTTTGTCAAAGAACAGCCGCTTGCCCAGCTCGGCCTTGGCGGCGTTCACCTTGAGCTTCGGAAGCTTGCCCAGGTCGGCCGCGAAGGCCTCCCCGGCTCCAGACGCCAGACTCACGCCCAGAAAGACAAAGGCCGCGAGAAAAACGCTGTATCGGTTGAGTAGTCGGGCCATCTCGAATTCCCTCCTCAGGCTACAACCCAAAATCGCCGCACCGCACATTGTGCTGGTGAGCCGATCAAAAAAAACTGCAAATCGAAACCGACCGACAGAGCGTGGCCCCTGGCCGTCAACGATCCCATGTCTCCCTTATAGAGCATAAAGCGGGCCAATTTTCGTATGATTAAAACATCATATATATCAATGGCTTACGTTGTTTTACCGGAGGGCGTGATCGCCGTATCCGTGAACGGATTGTTCCATCGGGGCCGGGCGGAGGATTGGATTCGTTCAACTGCGATGGGGCCGGAGTGCCCGGCCCCGGGGGAGCGGTTCGGGGATCAGTTGTGGGGTTTGGGGGCCGGCTGGCAACCGCCACTAGTCGCGGCGCCGCTGGCTCCGAACCAGGGCGAAGCCGGCCAGGAACACCACCAGCGTAGCGCCTGCCGGGGTGCCGTAGAGTTTCATCGGGTCGGGTGTCGGGGGCAGCACCAGCCAGTACCAGGTAGTGAGGGTGTGGCGGGAGCCCACCTCGCCGTTGTTGCCATCCCAGTTGGCGAACGAAATCGGGATGAAAGCCCCTTTTGTGAACGACACATCGCCGCTTTCGCCGCTTACCCGCGGGCGCTTCATGAGCACGCGCCAGCGGCCTTGATGCCATGTTCCGGTGGCGCTCAGGTCGGCGGTCTCTCCGTCACGGGGGACAAGGCGCTCGTCGGGTCCGGTGGCGTCCAGCAGCTGGGTGCCGGGGGGCTTTTGCGGCTCGACGCTGCCCGCATTCCAGTACCAGATGGTGGTCGGATGGCCGGAATCGCCATGACGATAGAGGGGCTTGACCACCACCGGCGAGGTCTGGAATGCACCCACCTTGGGGAACTGCACCGCGAACGCGTCCGAATGCATCGGCAGCCTGTCGTCGTGGATATGGCTGGAGACCGGTTCCCCCGGACGGGAGTCGGTGCGGTCGTTGACCTCCAGCAGGAGGGCGATCTCCTCTTCGTTGTAGAGCGCCCGGACTGTGACCGCGTCGTTCAGCGGCGTGAACAGCCGGTCCTTTTTGATCACGTTGGGCACCAGCGGCAGGGTAACGGCCGGCGCGGCCGCCCACGCCTCGGCGTCCACGGTGTCCGGCAGCGCATCCGCCACCTGCATGGCCTCGACCACCGGGGCGTCGGCGGGCGGCACGGTCTGGCCGCGTAGCGAGTAGACGTAGTTGGCCACGTGCCAGCGGTCCTCCGTGGCGATCGCGTCCTGCCCGCCCTCGATGTCGCGGTGTGCGGGCATGGGGGTGCCGGGAATGCCGATAGACAGGCGCTGGTAGATGTTGCCGATGGTCTGGTCGCGGGCCTTGTCGTCGTCGCCGGGCACGTTGGTGATGCGCCAGGTCCACGGCTTGGTCAGGTCTCTGGGCCAGAGCCGGTTGCCCCAGTCGTCCTCCAGGCGCTTGCCCGAGGTGATGTTGCCGCGCCCCATCTCGCCGTGGCACTTGCCGCACACCTCCTCAAACACCGGCTTGCCCTGTTCGGCGGAGGCGGTGCTGAAGGCCACGCGCCCGGTGAGGGGCTCGTCCTCGGTCATCTGCACAAAGGTGTCGCCGATATACAGGCCGTCGTCATCAAACGCCTCGTCCGGGGCATCTTCCGGGGCCCAGGAGACGGTGATGTCGAAACGTTTGATCACCGGGATCAAACTGCGAATCTGCGCGTCACTGAGCAGGCTTTCCCATCCCGGCATGCCGGTGCCGGGCAGGCCGTTCTTGATGGTGGCAAACAGGTCGTCGTCCTTGGGCAGCCGCTCTCCCGGCGAGGTTTTATATTTGAACAGGGCCAGGGTGAAGTCGCGGGGTCTGGGGTAGAGGCGCTCCGCCGCCGGGCCGTCGCCTGCGCCCAACTCCCCGTGGCACACGGCGCACCGGTCCAGATAGAGGTCGTTGCCGGTCATCGACTGGCGGCGCGCGATAACCTTGTCTTTCATGCCGGAGACCCGCCTGGAAACCTCCTGATCCCACATGCGCGGCACCTGCCCCACATAGTCGTACAGGAAGGTGATGACCTGCCACACCTCCTGCTCGGACAGGATCTCGTGCCAGACCGGCATGGCCGAGTTCCACGGCGTGCCCTCTTTGGGCAGGCCGGGTCCGCCGGTGGTGATGCGCCAGAACAGGAACGCCTCCTGCAACTGGGCGATGGTGCCCACGTCCTGGAAGTTGGCGGGTGCCGGGTTGAAGCCGTGGGCGTAGTGGCCGCGGCCGTTCAGGAGGTCGCCGTGGCAGTAGAAACAGTTGCGGTAGTAAACCTCGCGCCCCGCCGTCACCAGTTCATCGTAACGGGCCCATGCGGCCTCCGGGTCGCTGTCCAGTTTTTCCAGCACCTCGGCCCGCAACGGGTTCTCCAGCGAGGAGAGGTCGTATTTTTTGTTGAATACCCGTAATGAGCCGGGCGGCGCCGGGTGCACCTGGCGCAGTTCCACCGGAGCGCCTACCTTGGGGCTCACCATGCCGAACACGGTATAACCCACCAGACCCGGAATCAGGATTAAAAACCCCCAGCGCAACAGCCGCTGGTCCGGTTCCCGCAGCACCCGGAAGACCGGCGCCTTGAACTCCGTCCAGCGCGCCTCGTCGGCGGAGAAGTACAGCAGCACCCCGACGATGGTAATGATCATGTACTGGATCAGCAGGCTTTTCGGCAACAGCGGCGGAAACGCGTTGGTGAACAGCAGATACGCTGCCACCAAAACGAGCACCGCCTGCCAGAGTGCGGAAATGCGGAATCCGTTCACGGCCTCACCCCTTGCTCTCGGCGAGGAACCGGACCAGCAGGTCCAGTTCGACCACCATCATCTTTTTGGCGAAGTTGGGGGGCATCATGGGGACGAATCCTTCGACGATGACCGCGTTGGGGTCCACGATGCTCTGGCGGATCTCCTCGGCGGTGCTACGCGCACCCACCGCCGACAGGTCGGGACCGATCTCCCCGCCTTCGCCCGCGATCACGTGGCACGCCAGACAGCCGAACTTGGCGACCACCGCTTCGGCGGTGTCGGCCGGTTTTGGCGGCTTCGCCTTCTTTTCGGCCTTGGGCGCGGGGGCCTCGCTTTCGGTTGGCAGCGGCACCGTCACATCGTTTCCGTCCTTGGCCTGCAAGTAGGCGATGACCGCGTTCATCTCCACCTCGGAAAGCTGGATCGGCGGCTTGTCGACGGCCGGCATGGGAGATACGGTGTCGTTGGTCCCGCCCTTGCCGAAGCCCTGAACGACATAGGCGGACGGTTTCCGCATCGATTCACGGAAGTAGCTTTCCGCGTCGGTGGCCTTGCCTTCGTAACGGGAATCGGCCATGCGCTCCCCGGCGGTCTTGACCATGTTCAGGGCCGGAATGTCGGGGGCGCGGCCCCGGTCATTGTGGCACAGGGGGCAGGTGCCCTTGCCGGTGAAAATCTCCTCGCCCAGGGCGACGAAGCTGTCCATGGTGAGGGCGCCCAGCTCGATCTTCTTCTCCACCGGCGCCTCGCCCTCCACCTGCGGCAGCAGGTTGGCGGTGAAGGTGAACAACAGCACCATGGCCAGGCAGAACCCCATGACCTGCGCCAGCGTGCGGATGCCGGACGGGGCCGGTGTCGGTGCGGGCGCCGGGCTCATTTGGACGCCTTTCCCGCCGGTGCGACCGGTGGCACCTGCCGCGTGCCGCTCAAAGAGGCCACCCAGAAGATGAACAGCATGAAGGCCAGAAACAGCAAGGTGGTGACGGTCATCATGTTGCCGGCATAGCCGATGGCCGGGATGTAGTTATCCGGCGAGGCGTCCTTCATGACGGTATAGATGTGCCAGTGGGTGCGCACGCTGGAGCGCACATAGCCCATCAGCGCCATCAGCCAGGTGAACGCGATCGGCAGTGCAAACAGCGCATACTGGGCGCGGGTGCTGATGTGTCCCCAGCGCGACGGCAGCACCTTCGCGCCCCGGAACATGAGGCTGTCGATGATCACCCCGCTGATGATTACCGAGAGGGTGGAGCACACCTGCATGACACTCGACCCCACCTTGTAGACGGTGTTGGTGAAGTAGCCGTAATAGACCCCGGCGAACACGATGTTGATGACCGCCACCGTGTAGATGGCCACCATCAGGGCGTTGCCGATGGGCGCCCACGTCACCGTGATCTCCTTGTCGGAGCGGCGGTACAGCTGGAACGACAGGAAGGTGAACACCAGCATCAGGTTCACGGCGATGTTCTTGGCCGGCATGATCCCCAACGGCCCCAGCAGGTGGTGGTGGCTGCCGCCCAGGGCGGCCACCTCGGAGGAGGAGAGGATCAGGGTGTGGGGCGTGACCCACACCAGGAACGCCCCCACCAGCACCAGCGCGATATATTTGACAAAACCTTTGTAGCGCACCGATCCCTCGGTGCGCGCCATGCCGTTCCACAGGTAGTAGTTACCGGCCAGCAGGATGGTGCCGATCAGTACCGCCTGAAGGATGAACAACCATGCCAGGATGCCCCCCATGGCGGTGATGCCCATCTGCTGGGAATAGGAATACACCTCGGCCATCAGCCAATACCCGGCGAACGGCAGCGGCAGAAAGGCAAGAATGGCGATGAAATTGGCGGTATACCCCATCCAGTCGTAATGGGCCCGGTCTTCGGCGGTGCGCGCGGACAGGAACTTGTACGCCGCATAGGCACCCACCACAGCGCCGCCAAAGGCGATGTTGGCGATGAACCGGTGCAGGTTGATCGGGTTCCACAACGGCCCCTTCATGATTTCCCAGATGGTCCCCACCACGGCCCCCACCTCGTTCACGCCGGTCGGGGCCATCATGAACGTGGCCCAGGAGTTGGCGACCACCATCAGCGTGCCGCCCACCGCGTTCAACAGCAGGCCGATGGTCAGGTGAATCCACTTCCGGTTGCCGTAGCGGAGCGCGTTCCAGCCGTAATAATAAATGTAGAGGACCAGGCTCTCCAGGAAGAACAGAATGGCGTATACCAGCATCTGGGCGCCGAACACCCCCGTCATGTAGTTCATGAAGGTGGGATAGAGCAAAAACAGGGCAATCGCCAGACTGCCGCCAAACAGGGCGGTGATGGCGTACGCGGTGAGGCTGATCTTCATGAACTCGTGCGCCATGTCGTCGTAGCGGTCATCGCCCGAGCGGAAGCCGATCATCTCGATCACCAGCACGAAGATGGGCACCGCCAGCACCAGGGCGCCGAAGAACAGATGCATCTGGGCCAGCACCCACACCACCGAGCGGCTGCTCACGCCGACGTTGCGGTAGTCTCCGGCACCGAGTTTGGGGGCGGCTTCCAGGGCGGCTTCTGCGCCCGCTTCCGCGCCCGCTTCCGCGACCGCTTCGGTGACCGTCGGCGTGGCGATCGCCGTTCCCCCCCAGTCTCCCGGCAGCAGCGGCAGCAGCAGGGCGAGCGACATCGCCAGTACCAGCACAGCCGCGAACCGGGGCGCACAGTGACGGATCCACATCATGATGGCATCGGTCCCCGGCTCACTGGGCCGGACTCATGGTCAGGTTAAGGGGCAGTCCCTGAATGCCCATGATGAAATGATCGAGCGCGTAGAAATAGACCAGCATCACCAGAAATGCGCCGACCCATATCATCAGGTTCCTTGTATTCAGGCGGTTCCCTGTTGAAGGTTCCCGTGCGGCAGGTTGGTCAGCCATGATGCACCTCTACGCCGTGGGAGTAGATCAACACCCACCAGAAAAAGATCAGCAGCGCGGCAAAAGCGCCCCAGAATAACCATGGCCCCCAGCCACCGGAAGCGTCGTTCGAGTTGGCCATATGCTCGCCTCCGTTTCCTGATCGTTGAACCCACGCTTCACTCCCCCACGACATCCACTCAGCAACATCCGCGCCAAGTCGCCCGACTCCGGACAAACCGCGTGCCCCTCATTAGATAGTTGGATCAGGTGACTTGATGCCCGTCTGCGGGGCCGGATTGCACGCGTCCGGAGCCGTTCCATGCGACGGGGTGTTCAAACTGAACGGAGATGAATGGAACGAAGTGTTCCCTTCGAACAAATTGAACGAATCGTTCACTTTTTCCGGATCAGGTCGTGGTTTTTCGGAGACAGGGGCTGCGCACGGAACCTCGGTTTCCGGCCCTTGCGCCTCGCTGCACGCGGGGGTGGAAAAACGGTGCGGAGCCGGTCCGGTGTTTGGCACACCACCTGCAAACCTGATGCGGTCATGAATACTAAAAAAACCACCGTTGTATCGGCGCTTCGGGAGATGCTCGCCAAAAATGATGACCTGGACCGTTGCGGCGCGTGCCGGGTGCTGGGTGAATTGGGCGACGACGACGCCACCATTGATCTGGTAAGACACCTCAAGGACGAAGACATTGACGTATGCGTCAGTGCGGCAGAGGCCCTCGCGGAGTTGGGAAACCCGATCGCAGTGGAGCCGCTTGTCGATACGCTCGGCGGCGACCCCAGCGGCGAGGTGCGGATTGCGGCGGTGGAGGCGCTTGGCCGTCTTGGCGGCAAACAGGCCGTCGCGGCCCTGATCGATGTGGTCGTGCGGGCACCGGAAGGCATTGACGAAGATGAGGGTGACTGGGATCCGTGGTGGGACATGCAGCTCAAGGCCGTGCGGGGGCTTGGCCGCCTGGGTGCCGTGGACGCCGTTCCGGCGCTGTCCCAAATATTGGCCGATGACGAGGGGCAGGACCTGGAGGCCGAAATCCTTGCCGCGCTGGCGCGGATCGACGGTCCGGGAGAGGCGATACTCATCAGCAGGCTTGCCGCCGACAAACCCCGCACCCGGAGGCGGGCCGCCCGGGCCTTGCAGGAGGCCTCGTCAAACGCCAGTGTGCGGGCGCTGGCCACGGCGCTGGAAGATACCGACGACGATGTGCGCGAGGCCGCGCTTGCGGCCCTGGCCGGGCGCGGCGCGACCCGCTACCTGCGACCGATTCTGGCCCTGCTCAAGGACGACTCGCCAGAGGTGCGGCAGGCGGCGGTACGCGCCGTGGAGGCGTTGAGCCGCACTGCGGGCGTCGTGCTTGACCTGGAGGAAGTGATCCCGGCCGCCAACGACCGCAGCCCCGTGGTGCGCGCCGCCGCCATCGGCGTGCTCGACGCCCTGCTCGACGACGAGCGCGTGGACGCGGTGCAGGGGCAGATCCCGGTATGGGTGGGCGATCCGGAGCCCGCGGTCGCAATCGCCGCCTGCCGGTTGGCGGGACGCATCGCCGCGCCGGAGATCAGTCAGGAGTTACTGGCGGTGCTGGAGGACGGCACCATTGACGCCCGGGTTCGTGCCGAGGCGGCGCGTGCCCTGGGGCGGCAGAACCTGTGTGATGCCGAGATGGTGGAAGGGCTTTCCCTCGCGATTCTGGATGCCGACCAGCCGTTGCAGATGGCCACCCTGGCCGCCCTGGCATCGCTGGCGGCGGACGCGGAAAATGACGCCGCCGCCCCGCTGGATGTGCTGTTTTGCGCCCTGCGCGGCGAACTGCCGGAAAAGCCGGAAACAGCCGATGCCGACGTGGACGCACCCGAGACGCCCGAACAACCTGAAGTGGCCGAAATGGCCGAAGCCGATGCGGCTCAGCAACTGCCAATGTTGCAGGCCACAGGCGGGGTGACTTCCACCCTCGGTGCGGTGGCGCTGGAGAACGCCGAGGCCGCCACGCAGGCCGAGGCAGGAAAGCTGGAGGATACGATCACCCTCCCCGAAGAGGAACGGGCGCAACTGAAAACCTATTTCGACATGATGGCGCGCCAGAAAGAGCGCCGCACGCGCCTGTTCGAACCGAAGGAGTTTGAGCTTGCACAGAATGTGCAGCGCATGACCGCCCGCGTGTTGGGAGGGGTGGCGCGCGCTGAGGTGATGACCGCTCTCAAGGACGCCTTGCAGACCGATGTGCCCGAGTTTTGCCGGGAGGTGGTGAACGCCATCGCCCGCATCGCCCGCGAGGCGCCGGACACGGCGGGTGTAGACGCCATTGCGGGGGAGTTGATCCCCCAGGTCGATGCCGATGAGCCGCAGTTGCGCCTGGCCGCCGTGGCGGCGCTGGGGGCGATTGGCAGCCCGTCCGCGCTGCCTGTGCTGGTAAGCCGTCTGGGTGACGAGGATGTGGTCATGCGGGCCCGGGCGGCCCACGCCGTGGGCGATATTTTGCAGTCCGCCACCCGGGAAGGGCTGGCGTTGTCCGCAATGCCGGGGGAGGCGCTCACGGCCCTGGTTGCGCATCTCACCGACGACGATCCGGCCGTGGCCAAAACGGTTGCCGAGACCATCGGCGCACTGGGTGACGCGTTCGAGACGGAGGAACTCCGGGACGAAATGATCGCCCGCCTGATCGGTTCGGGGCTGGTACGGGAAGGCGAGACGGCCCGTCCCGCCGGGCGCGCCCTGCGTGCGCTCGATTCGGAGCGCGCAGCCACTTCGCTGATCGAACGGTTGGCCAGTGAGCCAACCAGCCAGAACCGGCGTTTCGTGCTGGAGATGGTGGAAGAAGTTTTTCTGGACCGACCGGCGGCGTGACAAGGGGGGGAGCCCCGTGAGGGGGCCGCGCAGCCAGTCGGCATTATTCGAGAGGATTTGTGTCATGAGAAAAATAGCAGCATTTCTGGTTCTGGCTTCACTGCCGTTCGTCGGGACCGCCCTGGCGTACGACGTGGTGCCGGTCGAGGGCGGCGGCACCATCTCCGGAAAGGTCACCTTTTCCGGCAGTGATCCCGCCCCCAAGCGGTTTGCCATCACCAAGGACAACGACACCTGCGGCACCGGCGACCGGGGCGTCGACTTTGTGCGCCTCAACGGCAAGGCCCTGACCAACGCGGTCGTCTACCTGGACAAGGTGAAGTCTGGCAAGGGCTGGTCCAGCGAGGTGGACAGCCCCATGGTCACGCAGAAGAAGTGCGCCTTCGATCCGTTCCTGCAGGTGATGAAAAACGGCGACACGCTGCCGGTGATCAATGACGACCCGGTGCTCCACAACATCCATACCTACGAGATCCTTGGCCGTGCCAAGAGAACCGTGTTCAACATCAGCCAGCCGCCGGAGGTGAGGGAGATCAAGAAACCCGTCAAGCTCCGCCGGGGCGCGGGCATGAAGCTGGAATGCGATGCCCACGACTTCATGCACGGCTTTGTGTTCGTGGCCAGGAGCCCGTACTACGCAGTGGTGGCCGAGGACGGCAGTTTCACCATTGGCAACGTGCCGCCGGGGGATTACACCGTCAAGGCGTGGCACGGCACCCTGGGCGAAAAGAAGGGCACGGCGACCGTTTCGGCCGGGGGCAAGGTCACGGTCGACTTCGGATTCTAAAAGGGGCTTATGCAGCAAACCGCAGCAAGAGAATCAGGCGGCCCGCGCGACCGGCGCGCGCGGATATTCGACGGTATGGTCTGGGTCGGATTCGCGATCAACATGGTCGTTGTGGCGCTCATCGTCGGTCATTGGCTGTTGCAAAACTGACGCTGGCGGGGCGTGGAGGCCCGGAAACGGGGGGAGGACATTATGACGGATGTAAAAAGCATGACCCGGGAGGCGGAGTCGGCGGCCCTGCCGGTTTACCAATCGGTGCTGTTGGCGGTCGACTCCTCCGATCACTCCAATCGAGCGGTTCAGGAAGCTGTGGACCTGGCGGCCCTGTGGGACGGCCAGGTCACCGGCGCGCATGTGTATGCGGCCAAGCTGCACGACCTGCGGTTCCGCCAGATGGAGGGCGGGCTGCCCGAACAGTTTCGGGTGGAGGACGAACTCGAACGCCAGCGCGACGTGCACGACGACCTGATCACCCGCGGCCTTTCGATCATCACCGACTCCTATCTGGATCAGGTGGAGCGCACCTGCCAAACATCCAACCTGACTTTCGTGCGGCGCTCGCTGGAGGGGAAGAACTACCGGGAACTGGTGCAGGAGGCCAACGGCGGCGGATACGACCTGCTGGTCATGGGGTCGCTCGGCCTCGGTGCGGTTTCGGGCAGTCGCCTGGGCACCGTCTGCCGCCGGGTGGCCCGGCGCACCCGGGTGGACACCCTGGTCATCAAGGAGCCCGACCGCGCCATCTCCGACGGCCCGATCATGGTGGCGGTGGACGGCTCTCCCAAGAGTTACGGCGGGTTGCTGACCGCCCTTTCCCTGGCCGGGCAGTGGAACGTGCCGGTGCAGGTGGTGGCCGCCTTCGACCCCTATTACCACTACGTGGCCTTCAACCGCATCGCCGGGGTGCTGTCCGAGGAGGCCGGCAAGGTGTTCCGCTTCAAGGAACAGGAGAAGTTGCACGAGGAGATCATCGACTCGGGCCTGGCAAAAATTTATCAGGGTCACCTGAAGGTGGCCGAGTCCGTGGCCGAGGCGCACGGCGTGCAAGTGGAGACGGTACTGCTCGACGGCAAGCCCCACGAGGCGATCGCCAAACATCTGGAGCAGGTCCACCCCTCTCTGCTGGTGCTGGGGCGCATCGGCATCCACGCGGACGCGGAACTGGATATCGGCGGCCACGCCGAACAACTGCTGGAGGACGTGAGCTGCGCCGTGCTGCTGTCCGAGCGGGAACACCGGCCGGCAGTGGATCTGGTGGCGGACGTGACCACCTCCTGGACCACCGAGGCCGAGACGCGCATGGAACGGGTACCGTCGTTCGTGCGCAGCATGGCGCGCATGGCGATCCTGCGCTTTGCCCAGGAACGGGGCCATACGGTGATTACCGAAAGCATCGTCGAGGAGGCCACCGCCGAGTTGTGCCCCGGCCATGCCAACGAGGCCATGGCCGAGATTGTGGCCGCCCACGACGCGGGAGAATTGAACGGCAAGCCGTCAGCCGACGAGGCGATGCGCTGGACCGACGCGGCCAGGGCGCTGCTGGTTCAGGTGGACGATCTGGCGGTACGCGGCAACGTGAGCATGCGGGCCGAGAAGAAAGCGCGCACTGAAAAAGTACGGCAGGTGACGCCGGAGCACGTGCAACCGTTCCTGCCTGTCCCCGCCCCGGAGCCCGCTCCGCCCGCAAGCGCGGAGTCGGCGCCCGATGACCCCGATGACATGGATCTCACCTGGCAAGCGGCGGCACTGGCCCGCCTGATGCGGGTGCCGGAAGGGTTCATGCGCGATGCCAGCAAGGAGCGTGTCGAAAAGTACGCCCGGGCGCAGGATTTGAGCGATATCTCTCTGGAGACCGTCGAGGCGGGACTGGCCCACGCCCGCGCCCAGATGGAGGAGATGATGACATCGGGCACCGCCCCCACCGGCAAGTGCCCGATGGGCCACGGGACCCCCGACGACGACGAGGCGGACACACAACTTACGTGGACAGCCGCCGCCGAAGCCCGCATGGAACAGGTGCCGGAAGGCTTCATGCGCGACCTTACCCGCAAGCGGGTGAGCGGCTTTGCCGAGCGCAAGGGGCTCACCGAAATCACCCCGGAACTGATCGACGAAAAGTACGCCGAGTGGGCCGAGGGATCGGACGCTCAGGAAGTTACCATGCCGTGGGCGCCCGAACTCATGGCGCGGATGGAGCGCATTCCCGGCTTCGTGCGGGGCATGGTGATCAAGGAGATCGAGCGATGCGCCAGGGAGCGCGGCGCCCAGGCCGTGAGCGAGGATCACATGGGCGCCGCCATGAAAAGTTGGGAAAAAATGGGGGCGTTTCACTCAGAAGGCCACCCGGATCTGTACCGGGAGGACGAGGGCGGCTGAGGCATGCCCGGCACCCGGCATCCCCCGGCGGGCAATGCGCCCGCGCCCGCTGCGGCGACCGGCAACGCGGAACTGTTTCTGCTTGCGGTCAACCTCACCCGGCGCTGTAATCTGGCCTGTTCCCACTGCTACCTGGACGCAAACACCCTCAAAAACGGCGGTCCGGACGAGCTTTCCACCGACGAGGCGAAGGATCTTCTGACCCAGGTGGCACAGCGCGGCACCGACACCATGGTGGTGTTGACCGGCGGCGAACCGCTGCTGCGGCCCGACCTGGACGAACTGGTCGCCCACGGCACGGCGCTGGGCCTGTCGGTGGTGATTGGCAGCAACGGCGTGCTGCTCGACCGGGCGCGGGTGCGAGAGCTGAAAACGGCGGGCGCCATGGGGGTGGGCATCAGCCTGGACTCCCTCGACCCGGCCCGTCACGATGCCTTCCGGGGTCGGCCCGGCGCGTGGCAACAGACCCTGAGCGCCATGGACGCCTGCCGCACCGAGGGGCTGCCGTTTCAGGTCCATTTTTCCGTCACCGAAGGCAACGCGGACGAGGTGCCGGGGATGATCGACTTCGCCCGCGCCATCGGCGCGCGGGTGCTTAACGTCTTTTTTCTGATCTGTACCGGACGCGGCGAGTCCATGTCCGACATATCGCCCACCACCTATGAAAACGTGCTGCACCAGTTGGTGACGGCGCAGGTGCAAAGTAGCGACCTGCTGATACGCGCCCGCTGCGCCCCGCACTTCAAGCGTGTCGCCTACCAGCTCGACCCGGCCTCGCCCCTGACCCGGGCGCAGGGGTACGAGGGCGGCGGCTGCCTGGCGGGTATCCACTACTGCCGCGTGACGCCGGAGGGGGAGGTGACGCCCTGCCCGTATATGCCAGAGGCCGACGGCAGCATCCGCGAACAACCGTTCTGGGATATCTGGGACAGCGGCCCCACCCTGCGGACGTTGCGCCAGCCGACCCTGAACGGGAGCTGCGGCGAATGCGAATACAGCAAACTGTGCGGCGGCTGCCGCGCCCGTCCGCTGGCCCTGGGGGGCGGGCTGATGGACGCCGATCCATGGTGCGACTACCGGCCGCAGGGGGGGGCCGTGATTGAGCCGCTGGCCGAGCACGCCCCGGCGCTGCCGTGGACCGCAGCCGCCGAAGCGCGCATGGAACGGGTGCCCTCGTTCCTGCGCAAGATGGTGAAAAAACGGGCCGAGGTGTACGCCGTGGAGCAGGGCGCCGCCGAGGTCACCGAGACACACCTTAAAACCCTCGGCCAGAAACGCTTTGGCGACGCGGGCCCCCCTGCGGCGGATGGGAGTGGAACCGCCGTCCCCACCGGGCTGCCGTGGACCGCCGAGGCCGCCGGACGGCTGCAGCAGATGCCCGCCTTCCTGCAGGAAGGGGTGCGGCAGGTGGCGGAGGATCTGGCCCGGGGCGAAGGCCGCCTGGAGGTGAACGTCAAGCTGCTCGACCGCCTTGAGGCGGAGGACGATCCGGGCCGCACCCTGCCGTGGACGCAGGGTGCAGAGGATTTTCTGGCCGACCTGTTGTGCGAAAAGAAGCCCGAGGTGCGGATGTTTGTCGCGCCGGCGCTGGAGGCGGAGGCGGAGCGCCTCGCCAAACGGCGCAAGGAAAAAGAGGTGGCCGTGCGGGATGTGGCCGAGGCGGCGTGCGCCCTGACCGGCGGCGTCGAATGGGCTCCAGAGGCCACCCGCCGGTTGGCCGACGCCCCCGACTTTGTGCGCGCCGGAATCAAGAAGGCAGCCGAATTCAACGCCCGCCGCGAGGGGCTTGCGTGCATCACCAGCGCCGATCTCACCCGTTTCCGCAACCGGGCCATGTTGCGCGCCGTGCAACGCATGAAGGCGTTTGGCATGACCGACCTTTCGTTCGACGCCTACGACATCGCCCGCGAACGGGTGCCGCGTCTGGTGGACAACCCGGAGGCGGACAAGCGTTTTGGCGAGATCCGCCGCTTTGTGGAAGCCCGAGACAATCCGGGGGAGTTGCTCGGGCAGGAACTGCTCGACAGCATGAAATCAAAACTCAGGGAAAACAAAAAGAACGGCAAGACCTCCCCGGCTTCCGCCGTCCGGGGGCCGTCATGAACGATGTGGATGTCATCGTGGTGGGTGGCGGCGTTTCCGGTCTTGCCACGGCCTGGTGGCTGGCGCGGGAAGGGCTTTCGGTGCAGGTGTGGGAGGCGGCTGATCGCCTGGGGGGCCAGATCGAAAGCCGCTCCGAGGACGGTTACCAGACCGAGCGGGCGGCGAATCTGCTCATGAACTTCCGGCCCGAGGTGGAAGAGTTGGTGCGCGGGGCAAACCTGGAGCACCTTAAAACGGCACGGACGAAAGGGGTGCAAAACCGCTATCTGCTGACCCGTGGGCGCCTGACCCCCATTTCCATGCGTCCGGGCGGCGCATTTTTTTCCCCGGCGTGGAGCTGGCGGGGGCGGCTGCGCATGCTGGTCGAACCGCTGGTGCCCGCCGGCGGGCGGGAGGAGGAAACCGTTACCGAGTTCATCACCCGCCGCCTCGGGCGGGAGGTACTGGAACAGGCGATCGAGCCGTATGTGGCAGGCACCCTGGCGGGAGATCCCGACCGGGCCAGCGCCGCCGCCACGCTCCCCCGTCTGGTGGGTCTGGAGCGGCGCTACGGCAGCATCGCCGCCGGCATCCTGGTCAACCGCCTGCGCAAACGGCGCACCGCCTGCGTGACGGAGAGTTTTTCCTTCCAGGGTGGCATGGAAACCTTGATCAAGGGCCTCGCCCGCGCCCCCGGCGTGCGGACGCGTACCGGCTGTGCGGTGGAGGAGTTGGCGCCGGTATCCGGGGGCTGGCGGGTGACGGCGTCCACACCGGAGGGGTCGATTGCCGCGCGCGCGAGTGCCGTGGTGGTGGCTGCCCCGGCGACCGCCGCCGCCCGCCTGATCGACCCGCTGGACGGGGAACTGGCGGCGCTGGTGGACGGGATCCGGTACGCACCGTTGACGGTCGTACACCTGGGCCTTGCCCGCACTGCGGTCCGGCACCCGCTGGACGGCACCGGGTTTCTGTCCCCGAAAGGCGCGCGCCTTCCGGTCAACGGCAACCTCTGGATGAGCAGCCTGTTCGACCACCGCGCACCGGCCGGCAAGGTGCTGCTGACCAGCTATCTGGGCGGTGCGCGATACCCGGAGGCCGCCGGGTGGCATACCGATCGCGCGATCGGCGAGACCGTGCGGGCGCTCACGCCCATTCTGGGGCTTACGGCAGACCCGGAATGGGTCCGCGTGGATCACCACAATGCCGCCCTGCCGCTTTATGACGGTGCCCATCAGGCGCGCGAACGGGCCATTGAGGGGCGTTTGAACGGCCTGCCCGGATTGTACCTGCAAGCCAATTACATGGGGGGGGTATCGGTGCGGGATCGCATCGCCCAGGGGCACAATCTGGCCGGACGGATCGCGGCCCTGGCGCCAAAACCCGCATCCCGGCCGCTGGTTGCCGGCTCCTTCGACCCGCGGCCCCTGTCGCCAGAGGGGCAGGGGGTGGTCCGGTGACGGTTACGGTAAGTGAAACCTCCGAGGCCCGGAGGGTGTGGGCTCCCCTCATTTCGATGTTAGTGCTAGTATTCATATGTATAACTGTGATCAATATGTGGGCCGGTTGGTATATGGAGCAGGTTTCCATCCCAAGGTATTGCGGCAATCAGGAAGTGACGCTTGAGCGTGTGGAGCGCATCCTCACCAGTGCGCGCCCTGCCAAAACAGGTGCCACGCGGCCATATGTGGTGGCGGCCAAGCTGCTGTTTCTGGTGCCACGCCAGCCGGAAGAGGCGGTTCCCGCCTATCTTGACCGGCTCAAAGGCCACCTGACGGAGCGCTGCCAATGAGCCACAGCTTCTCCAGCCGAAAGGACGACCGCCGGGCGGTATTGCAGCGATTCCTGCTGGTCTTTGTCCCGCTTACGCTGATCATCCTGGCGATCGGCATGGAGAACTACGTCACCGAGTTGAAGGTCGAACAGGTCACCCGGGAGACCGACGAGGCCCACTATGTGGATATGGCCCGCCAGACCATCACCTCCGAACTGCGCGGGGCGATCTCGGACCTGACTTTCCTGGTCAAGCTGAACGAATTGCAGACCTGGCTGGACGAGCCGGGGAACGACCGCGCCCGCCTCGGCCTGGCACGGGAACTGCGCCATTTCAGCGAAAAAAAGGGGGTATACGACCAGATCCGGCTGCTGGCTCCAGACGGCATGGAGCGGATCCGGGTGAACTACAACAACGGCGCCCCCGAAACCGTTCCGGACGACCAACTGCAAAACAAGGCGCACCGTTACTATTTCCGGGAAGCACTCGATCTGGATCCGGACCTGGGGCAGCTGTACATGTCCCCCTTCGACCTCAACGTGGAGGACCAGCGTATCCAGGAGCCCCCCAACCCGGTGATTCGCCTGGCCACCCGGCTGTACGACAGCCACGGCAACCGGGCGGGCATCCTGATGGTGAACTTCATGGGCACCCGCCTGATGCAGCACTTCAAGCAGTCGGTGGCAGCGATTGGTGACCACGTCCATCTGGTGAACAATGAGGGGTACTGGCTCTCCGCCCCCGACCCGAAAGATGAGTGGGCCTTCATGTTCGGCAAGGTACGCACCATCCAGCAGGACCACCCGGATGCCTGGCGGCGCATCCGGAGCGAAACCGCCGGGCGGTTTTATAACGCCACCGGGCTGTACACCTACGCCACCATCGACCCGGTGGCGTCGGTGATGTCATCGTTCACCGGTTTCGGTACCCAGGCAGTCATGGGCCCGAAGCAGGCGCTGGGCCGGGAGCCCGTCCGCGTCTGGAAGATTGTCGCCCACCTGCCAGCCGCCGAGCTCACCCCGACGCCGCTCGGTTTCCTGCGCGAGCACCTGCTCTACTATGGTTCGAGCCTGCTGCTGTTGATGCTGGTCTCGTACGTCCTGGCCCGGACCGCCGTGCAGCGCAACCGGGCACAGGCGCAGCACGAATACGAACGGCGCTTCCGCAACACCCTCGAAACCATCGACCTGGCTGCCGTTACGATCAGTGCCGATGGCCGCATCCTGTTTTGTAACGACCATTTGCTGGCGCTTACCGGCTGGACCCGGGACGACGTGATCGGCAAGGACTGGTTCGACACCTTTCTGCCCGAGGCGGACCGCGCCCCGGTGCGCGACGCCTTCGAACGGGTGCTGTCGGGGGAAGCATTGCCCGCCGCCCACGAGGACCACATCCGCACGCAGGACGGCCATGAGCTGTTGATGGCGTGGAACAACACCCTGTCCCGGGGGCCGGACGGCACCGTCAACGCCGTGACCAGTATTGGCGAGGACATCACCGATCAACGCTGGAACGAACAGCAACTGCGCAAGCTCTCCCTGGCCGTGGAGCAGAGCACCAACCCGGTGCTGATCACCGACCGGAACGGGATCATTGAATACGTCAACCGCACCTTTACCGACCTGACCGGATATGCCGCCAGCGAGGTGATCGGCAAACGGCCCAGCATCCTCAAGTCGGGCGAAACCTCGCAGAAGGAGTATCGAAAGCTGTGGGAGACGATCACCAGCGGCCGGGAATGGCGGGGGCTGTTCCACAACCGCACCAAAGGGGGTGAGTTGTACTGGGAATACACCGTGATTACGCCGATCAAAAGCCCGGAAGGTGCGATCACCCATTTTCTGGCGATCAAGGAAGACGTCACCAAGATACGCCGCCTGGAAAGCGAGGTGGAGTCACGCAAGCAGGAGTTGGAGGACTCTCGCACCATGGCGGTGCTGGGACGGATGGCAAGCATGGTCGCGCACGACCTGCGCAACCCGCTCTCATCGGTCAAGATGACATTGCAGATCCTCGGTAAACGCACCCGGGACACCGGTGACGCGGAGGCCCGGGAACTCAAACAGATCGCCCTTGATCAGGTCCACTATATGGAAGAAATTCTGGCGGACATGCTGGCGTTCGCCAGTGCCGAGTCGGTCAAGCCGAAAGGGGTGAGCATCAACAAGCTGTTGGGCACCGCCATGTCCAGCAACGGCGGGGAAATCCGGAAACACGGCGCCCGGGTGACCACCGACTACGGCACGGATCTGCCGGATGTTTACGGCGACGCCACCAAACTGCGGCGGGTGTTCAGCAACCTGATCGTCAACGCCCTGGAGGCCACCGACGGCACCGGCCGCACTCCGGAGATCCGGATCCGCACCGTCGTCCTGGATGGAAACGGTAGCGGCCCCAGAGTCCGGGTGGAGATTACCGACAACGGGGTGGGACTGGACCCGGACGAAGCGGTCAGGGTTTTCGAACCGTTCTATACGACACGCAGCAACGGAACCGGCCTGGGGCTGGCCATTGTTCAGCGGGTCTTAAAACAACATCACGGGACGATTGAGCTCTGTCCCGGAGAAGCGGGAGGGACCAGCGCGATCCTCACCCTGCCAACGGAAGGAGCCAAAGATCATGCAATGGGTCACTGACCGGATACCGATGTCGGAAACCGGATCGCAAATAGGGGCCACAGAAGGCCGAATTCTCGTGGTAGACGACGACCAGGCCATCTGCCGCACCCTCCAGCTTCACCTGCAGAGCCAGGGGCATCAGGTGGAACTGGCTCACAACGCGGAACAGGGCCTGCACACCGCAGAGGCGTTGCGGCCCAATCTGGTCATTCTGGACATCCGCATGCCGGGCAAGAGTGGCCTTGTGGCATTGGAGGACTTCAAGCGCATCTGCCCCGACACCCACGTGATCATGATCACCGCGTTCCACGACATGGAAAGCACCATCCACGCCATGCAGCACGGGGCCGACGACTACATCCACAAACCCATCGACATCGACGAGCTCGACAGCGCGGTGGCCCGTCTTTTGTCGCCCGCCCGTAAGGACAGGGTCTACGCCGCCCCCGAAGGGCCCGTGCTTGGAGATGACGTCATGGTGGGCCGCAGCCGCGCCATGAAGGAGATCTTCAAGACCATCGGGTTGGTTGCCAGCCGCCCCGTCAACATCCTGGTTACCGGCGATAGCGGCACCGGCAAGGAACTGGTGGCGCGCGCCATCCACCGGGCCAGCGCCGTCTCGAACGGCCCTTTCGTGGCGATCAACTGCGCCGCCCTGGTCGAGACGCTGCTCGAGTCCGACATGTTCGGCCACGAAAAGGGGTCGTTCACCGGAGCCATCAACACCCAGCCGGGCAAGTTCACCCAGGCCAACAACGGCACGATTTTTCTGGATGAAATCGGCGAACTTTCGCCGACCATGCAAGCCAAGCTGCTGCGGGTGCTACAGGAAAAGGAATTCACCCCGGTGGGGGCGAAGGCACCGCTCAAAACCAATGCCCGGGTGATCGCCGCCACCAATGTGGACCTGACGGAGCGGGTGCGGGAAAAACTGTTCCGTGAGGACCTCTATTACCGTCTGCGCGTGATCACGATCCACCTGCCTCCCATACGGGAACGCAAGGAGGATATCCCCGATCTGGTGCAGGTTCTGCTGGCTCGAATCAACCGCCAGATGTCCCGTGACGTCAGGCACCTGTCGGTCGAGGTGGTCCAGGCCCTGAGCCGGTACGATTGGCCGGGTAACGTACGGGAACTGGAGAACGTGTTGGCCAAGGCGGTGGCCCTGTGTCTGGGCGACACCATCACGCCGGATCTGATCGGTGACATCTACCACGACATGGAACCTGCCGATCCGGAAGCGGAACGGCCCCTTGCCCAGTGGGCGCTGGAGGAGGTGGAGCACGTCCACGTGCAGCGCGTGCTCGACGCCACCGGCTGGCACCGGGGCCGGGCCTGTGATGTTCTGGGTGTCTCCCGCCCGCGGCTCAGGCGCATGATCCGCCACTTCGGGCTGGTTCCCCCCGAGGGTGCCCCGGGCGATGACGAGGAAATCGAGGCCGAGGCCTAGGGCCTGTTAACAGGCCCTAACCTGTTACCCCACGGCGCGCCGTAGCGGTGCGACGCCCAATTCTTCCAGCACCTCTGCCGGAGGCGGCGGCGTGTTGATCTTGTGATGTCGTATCAGGTTCTTTTGGGTGAGCGAGCCGCTCATCATCAACTGTTCCAGCCAGGTGTCGGCACGCGCATCAAGGAGCGCGAGAAACGCCCCCCCCTCCAGGTTCGGCACGGTGCCCCACACACCCGGCGTGCGGCTGGCAAGCAGCCAGCCGACGGTTTTTTCTGAAACCCGCTCCAGATCGGCTGAACAGACCAGCCACGAGGCCCCGGGTGCCCAGCGCATGGCCGCCAGCACATCGCTCAAGGGGCCGTTCGCTCCCGGAATGCCCGGGATGCGGACATGGGGAGTGCCCCCGTCAGGCAGGTGATCCCCCGCAAATACCACCCGCTCGGTCACTTTTTCCAGCCGGGCGGCAACACGGTGGGCCGGAGCGTCCGCGGCGGACCCCAATACACAACCGTACAGCGGGGCAGCCAGCCACTGCCGTGGCAGCCACCCGGAAAGCAGGTTCAGCAACTGCTTTTTGCGGTCTGCGTCACGCGCCAGCACCTGGATGATCTCCTCCTTGCCGGGGGGCGGTGCCGTCTCCCCGTCGGCCAGCAGCCACACCTTGGGCAGTGGCGAGTCCTTGTGCCCCTCCACCAGCACCAGATCGTGGTTCCGGGCAAGCAGGCGCAGGCGCTCCGGCAGTTCCATGTCGGGGCCGTGGTAACGGAAAAACCCCTCTTCCGGCGCATTCAGGAACACGTTGGCCCCGGCCTGAAACAGCCGGTCGCTGTCTTTGCCCTCCCGGTCCACCCGGATGCCATGCACGTCGTGCTTGAGCACTGCAACGGTGAGACCCTGCGCCACCAGATCCGGCAGTACCCCCTCGATCAGGGTGGTTTTACCGGAACCGCTGAACCCGCAGATACCCAGAGCGGGGAGCTGTTGCCACGCAGGGCCCATACCGTCCGTCACCTAACCCGCCCTGAAGGCCACGGCGCCGCGCGCGCAGCAGGGGCAGTCGGCGGCATCGCCGCGCAGTTTTTTGAGACCGTGGGGGAGCGCCTCCAGAACGGCTTCGATGTTCTCCACCGCCCCCCGTTCGGAGCCCGGCAGGTTCAAAATGAGGGTGGCGCCCCGGATGCCGGACGCCCCGCGGGACAGGGCCGCGAATGGCGTCTTGGTGAGCGAGGCCATGCGCATGGCCTCGTCCAGTCCCGGCACCGGGCGGTCAACCACATCGCGGGTGGCCTCCGGCGTGATGTCGCGGGGTGCCATGCCGGTACCTCCCACCGTTACCACCAGATCCACGCCGAACACGTCGCTAAAATCCCGTAGCCGGCCGGCAATCTGTTCCCGCTCGTCCGGAATGATCTCGGTATGAAAGAGGTTCGGCCCGAATGCCCCCTTGAGCCGGTCCACCACCAGGGGACCGGCGGTGTCCTCGGCCTCTCCCCGGGAGCACCGGTCGCTGATGGTGAGCACTACGGCCTGAAACATGGTTCGGGGCACGGCCTCGATCACCGCCGCCCGGTCGCCGACCCGGACCTGTCCCGGCTCTTCAACCCGGGCGAAAACACCGCCCTGGCCGAGCAGCCGTTCGCTGTCCCGGTGGTGCCGGTGCACCTCGGTAACGGCCACCAGCGCCTCCCCTACCCGCAGCCTGCTGCCCAGGCCAAGGGAGGCCAGATCCAGCCCGGCCAGCAGCACGTTTTCGCCATTCGCACCCACACTCCCGGAATGGCTCCCGGTGCCGCCCAGAAGCGCCACCTGGCGGTGTCCGGTTGCGGCATCGGCGCCGCCCGGAGATGCATGACCATTCGTCGTTCGACCCAACGGAATTTCCGTCAACGGCGTCTTTTCACCTGCCGGCGTGTACAGTCCAATTACGCGCGCCATGGCTACCTCCTCGCTGTGGATTTTGGTCCAGGCGGCCTCGTCCGGCTCCCGGACGTACCGCCCCCTCCTGGTTTTTTCAGTTGCAAACCCGATACCGCAGGAAAGGGGCGTGCACCCCCCCGTACCTGATGGTGTTCCGGTGGCCCGGACACGGGGGCGGTTGAACAAATCGTTCAATCCGGGTGCGTTCAATGCAACGAAATAGAGGCTGACAAGGCCGGTTTCAGACCCGAAGCGGGCTTTTTTCCGATGAGTCAGCGCGCTCTTTCCGGACGGTAAACGCCGTCTCGTGGGCGCTCCGCCATACCGTTGCCTAAGGAAGTGTGCTGTTGGCATACATGGTGCTAAGGGTAAGGGGGTAGTGATCTCCGTGCGTCGGTTTGCGGCACCGGGGAAACAGGGACGAAAGGAGGTCCGGGCGGCTGCGGATACATGGAATGAAAGCAACTTTTGCCAGCAAAACCGGCAGTGAACCGGCGCAGCCGATGGTCGATTCGCTCCGGCGCACGGTGAACTATCTGCGGGTGTCATTGACCGACCGCTGCAATCTGCGCTGCACCTACTGCATGCCTCAGTGGGGCACCCGCTGGATGCCGCCAGATACGTTACTGACCGACGACGAACTGGTGCGGGTCGTCCGGTTGGCGGCGGCGCGGGGGGTGTACAAGGTTCGGGTGACCGGCGGCGAGCCGCTGTTGCGGCGCGGCGCGGTCGATCTGGTCCGTCGTTTTGGTCAGGTGGAAGGCGTGCGTGAGGTGGTCATGACCACCAACGGCATTCTGCTTGCGGGTCACGCCCAGGCCCTGTACCGCGCCGGTCTGAACGGCCTGAACATGAGCCTTGACTCGCTCGACCCGGAACGGTTTGCCCGCATCACGCGCGGCAACCGGTTCGACCGGGTGTGGCGGGGGCTGATTGCGGCCCTGGACGCCGGGATCGAGTCCATCAAGCTCAACTGCGTGGTGCAAAAAGGGGTGAACGATGATGAGGTGGCGGATTTCGTACGGCTCACCCACGGGTTGCCCCTTGATGTGCGTTTTATTGAATTCATGCCGGTGTCCGATTGGCATGCCTGGCGCAAGCGGTACGTGCAAACAGCCGATATCCGCCGCCGCATCACCCGCGAACTGGGACCGTTGCTGCCGCAGGGTACGGGGGACCCCGCAGCGGGTCCGGCACAGTATTTTCGCATTCAGGGCCACATGGGACGGGTGGGGTTCATCCCGGTCGTCAGCGACCATTTTTGCGAAAGCTGTAACCGGGTTCGCCTGTCAGCCGACGGCAAGATACGGCCCTGCCTGTTCGGTGACGTAGAGATGGATCTGCGGGAAAAGATGCGCGCCGGTGCCTCCGACCGGGATCTGAACCGGTTGATCGATCAGGCGCTGGCCGTCAAGCCGGACGGGCACCATATCGACGCCGGACATCCCGAGCGGATGCTCATCACCATGGCCGGTATCGGCGGTTGAAAAGGGTCTGGAATGTGTGGGCAGGGATTGCCCGTGGGAAAAAAGTGGTCTTGAACCAAGTGATTTGAACCAACAAAGAGGAACAGCATGAATGAGATTTGCAAAAACACCCTTGGACTGGCGCTGGTATGTACCGCCGCCTTCGTCCTGACAATGGCCGCTCCCGCCGTGGCGTCGAACGGGCAGGAGGTGTTCGAGGAGACCTGTCAATTGTGTCACGGAGACGGCATCGCCGGTGCCCCCAAGTTCGGCAGCAAGGAGGCCTGGGGACCACGCCTTGGCCAGGGGCTTGCCACCCTCGAGAAGCACGCCATCGACGGTTTTGAGGGCGAAAACGTGATGCCCGCCAAGGGCGGCAATCCGGACCTTAGCGACGACGACGTCAAGGCGGCGGTCAAATACATGGTGGACGCGGTCAAGTAAGCGTCTCTGCCGGATGGCATGTGCACGGGCTGTGGCGGGAAAACCACCTGTCCGGTACGGGGTGGCCGTCTTGTACAACCGGGTTCAGGTGCGCTTGGAGGAGGACGCCGCCGGAACTGAATGAAGGGAGACCATGGGCGCGAAGCCGTCCGCAAAGAAGCACCGTTTCGGCCTCACAGGCAAGCTGGTCATCTCCATTCTGGCGGTCGGCAGCGTTCCCATCATACTGGGCCTGTCGGTGGCTTACCTGCGGGGCACTCTGGAAATCCGGGAGGTGATCGGGGGCAGCTTTGTGGCCCTGGCCGAGGATAGCGCCTCAAAGATCGATGCCGCCATCGACACCCTGATCCAGAACAACCTGCAACTGGCACGGCGCGCGGCCGCCGACCCGAAGGTGCAGGACGTGCTGAGTTCGCTCGCGTCGGTGGACGGCAACGGCGCGGGTGATTCGGTCCGCTTCAACTGGCCGCCGGTGGCCGAGGCCGAAAGCAACGAGCAAGCCCTGTTGACTTCGTGGGTGGCGCCGCCGGATTCGTCCGCGAACGAGACACCGGTTGCGCCGCAGGTAACCGGGCTCCATCTGGAAAAGGCGTTGCAGCGCTTCGCCTTCCGGGTTTCGGTGCCGGTACGGGGCCGGGCGCAGGGCGAACTGATCGGCTGGCTGCACCGGGCCTACGACGCCCGGGAGTTCCTTAATCCGCTGGTGTTTCCGATCCGCTTTGGAAAGACCGGCCACGTGATGCTGGTGGACAGCGCCGGAACGGTGATCAGTTGTCCGCTGCTCCCCACGGGCACCCGCGTGCCCGACGCCGGATTGATCGCCAGCGTTACGGAACCGGATGCGGGATGGATCACGGCCGAATCCGACGGCCACGGCGGGCATGCGACGTCGCTCATCGGCCATGCCCCCCTCAAGATGTTCAACCAACTGCGGTCGGGGGATACCACCTGGGCCACGTTTGTCTGGCAGGACTCCCGCGAGATCTTTGCGCCGGCCGCCAGCCTCAGGATGGGAATCGGGATCGCCGGCATCCTGGCGTTGGGGCTGTTGGGGGTGTTGGGATTCTACGCCGGCCGGCGCATCGTCGGTCCGATCCGCAGGCTCCGCGCCGAGGCCGCCCATATCGCCGGAGGCGACCTGGATCGCCCGCTTACCATCCGCACCGGGGACGAGATCGAGGATCTCGCGGATCAGTTCGACGACATGCGCGAGCAACTCCGGCGCTTCATCGGCAACCTGGAGGAAACGGTCGAAACCCGAACCCAGGAACTGGAACACACCCGGGAGGAAAAGGACCAGGTGGTGCAACAACTCATTCAGGCCGAGAAAATGGCCGCTATCGGCACCATGGCCAGCGGCATCGGCCACGAGATCAACAACCCCCTGTATGCGATCGTGGGGCGCGCCGAGGCCATCCGCGATGCCACCGGTCCCGACCGGAGCCAGGCGCTCGCCGATGAAATTCTCAAGTACTCCGAGAAAATCGCGACGGTGGTCAAGGATTTCTCCGGGTACGCCCGCCCCGGTGCGCCGACTGTGACGCAGGTGGACGTGAACGGGCAGCTTGAGGAAGCGCTGGCCATGGCGCGCCACTCGCTGGCGATCGATGGGGTCGAAGCCCATCTGGAACTGGGCGCGTCGCCGCCGATCCAGGCCAAGCCCGACGAGATTCGGCAGGCTTTTTTCAACGTCATCCGCAACGGCATTCAGGCCATGCAGGGCAAAGGGACCCTGACCATCACCAGCCGCCACGAAGGGGACCGGGTGCGGGTGGTCATTAAAAACACCGGCCCCGGCATTTCCGAAGCGCATCTGGGCAAGGTGTTTGACCCGTTTTTTACCACCAAGGGACCGGACGAAGGGGAAGGGCTGGGACTCTATATCGTGCAACAGATCGTCACCAAGTACGGCGGTACGGTGACCGTGGACAGCCCTCAAGACGAGGGGGTGGCATTCACTTTCGAGTTTCCCGCCGGGTAACACAATCAGAGATCGGGAGATACGGCCATGTTAGAGCACAAGCAAAAAATCCTGGTGATTGACGACGAGGCGGAGGTGCGCGAGACCATCCAACTGCAACTTGCCGGAACCGGGTACGAAGTGATTGAGGCCGTCAACGGCGAAGAGGGGATTGCGCGCATGGACGACAAGGACAACCCCCTGTCCGTGGCGGTCATCATCTGCGACGTTCGCATGCCCAAAATCAACGGCATCGAGGCGGTGGCCTACTTCCGTCGTGAGTATCCGTCCATCCCCGTGGTTGTGCTCACCGGGTTTCCAGACGTGACGCTGGCGGTGGGATTTCTGAAGGACGGCGTCTCCGATTATCTGGTCAAACCGGTGGAAAAAGAAAAACTGATCGAGGTTATCACCCAGGCCATCGAAAAGCGCTCGCTGTTCGGCGATTCGGGTGACACCATGCTGTAACGGCGCCCCCGCGCCGTTCCGGCCTGAGGCAGAAGCATGCAGGACGAACCCGAGCACGAGCCCACCACCATCCGGGGTGTGTCGGACCCCCCAAGCCGCCGGGATTTTTTTACGCTTGTCGGCTGGGCCGGCTTGCTGGCCGGTATGGCGGGCGTCACACTCGGCTCGTTCCGGTTCTACGTGCCCACGGTTCTGTACGAGCCACCCACTACGTTCAAGATCGGCCCGGTCTCGGACTACGGGATGGGGATCGACCGCCGCTGGAAAAGCATCGGCCAATTCTGGATTGTGCGGGAACGGGAGGGAATGTACGCCCTGATCTCCATCTGCCGGCACCTGGGCTGTACCCCCAACTGGTTTCCCGACCAGAAGCGCTTCCGCTGTCCTTGCCACGGCAGCGTCTACGACCTGGACGGCAACGTCCACGGCGGCCCCGCCCCACGAACCCTCTGGCGTGCGGCCATCACCATGGATCCGGTGGACGGGCAGATCATCGTCAACACCACATTCAGGCAGGATCCGGACCCCGTCTCCGTGGCAGGGATCGCGGTATTCGTGGACCCGGAGACACGCAAAGTGCCTCCCTTTTACCTCGGACTGCGGCCTCCATTCGGGAAACTCCTGTAATGATGGGCTCCGGTTTTCAGGACGTAAGGGAGTGAAATGGCATGATCGAACTGGGTGGGCAACATCAAACCGACAGGTACACGTTCCTGCAAATTGGATTTCGGCCGTTCTTCATCGGCGCCACCGGCTTCGCTCTTGTGTCCATCCTGTTGTGGATGGGGATGCTGCGGTTCGGGTGCAGCGGGTTACCCGCACACAGGGACATAAAAGCCCGCTGTTACACGGGTTGATAGACTTTATCGGATTGTGCTGGATAAGGAAAATGGTGGAGCGGAAGGGGATCGAACATCCATCTTAACCTAATGAAACAAAAGGCTTATATCGATTTTATTTTTTTGGTTGCCCCCAAAGTTGCCCCCATAAGTCAGCGGCTACCATACTCCCCCTCCCCCCGCAATTATATTTCGACCCTCCCTGCCTGTATGGGGCCTCATCATGGTGCACAGGCGGATTCCAGTAATCCGATTTTTGAAAATCGAGGTTCTGAAATCCGGAACTTGGGGTGAGAATCACCTAATGAGCACCGTCAGCGGGTTTCCGTTTGCTGCTCGGAACATATTGGCGGATGACATTTTCCGCTTGGAAGCTTTTGCCGAGGAACAGCTTGGTAAAGCCTTTGTCGTTAAAAAGTCTGGCACGCTCCTTTGTCTGGATGTGGATATCCTGGTCCTTGACGAAAATTGCGATTATCAAGGCAACCTGCACCATGGCAAGAGTGATCACCAAGAGAACCGGATGTTCGATAAGGAATATGCCATCTTCCAACCCGTTCTGACCTGGCATTTCCGGCAGCAGAGCCATGACCACCGTAATCAGAAGAAACGAAACCATGGGAATTACGTAAAACATACGTAGCCATCGCGACATGCCAACTCCCTCTGCAGAATGCATCATCAGGGCACGCATGGGGGGGAGCTCGTGGTTATCGTGTTCCATTTTAAGCCCCACCATGAACGCCGAACCCAGCAATCGCTGATAGACGATCTGATCGACGATCCAGAGCGTAAAAAGCCCAATAGAGGCCATTGTGGCCACCAACACCAGGAGAACAGGCTTCGGGAATAGCCACGTCACGGTTCCATCCGTGCGGAGCAGCATGGCGATAGCCCCAAAAGCTGTAAGCAGCCAAGTGGATGCGAGCGCACGTACCGTGGACTGGGTCGTGTTGAAGCGCTGCTCCACGTCGCAAATTTTCCAGTATTCGGTGCGTTCATCCATAGTTTTACTCTTTCCTCAATATGAAAAAAGACCAACGGGATAACCACATGGGATATTTGGTCCAAATAGCCTTCTATATTTTCCCTACAAATTCAGATCATGATGGTCGATTTCTCGATTACCAATGGCGTGCTGATATTTTTTTGTGGACATCCGTTCATTCCCCATCTGGTTGTTGTTTCCTTGTCACACGGCGCGGACGGGATCCCACCCAAAAACCGGTCCGACCAAAAAACAGAGAATTGCGGTTTTCTGATGACGGCTGATCCACAGCATTAGTGAAGGTGGGGTAAAGGGCTTTACGTTCAAATCAACAGGCTATGATTTTGATCATCCCGTACATGTGTCGGGCCCTGCGATGGTTGGCAATTCCGCCGTCCGCGTTCAGTGCGAAGCGATTTAATTTAACTGAGTTCCCTTCATTTCCTCCGATGGTCACCACATGCTGAACACCATTGCGCAGCTCGGTGCCGACCACAATGCTGCAATGTGATTGGTATCTAGGCTCCTCATGTGATTTGTCATTAGGCCCCTGCTTTTCTTTTCTGTCCTCCCAGTATTTCCTTCTCAGCGAAGAATAGGAGTGACGGGTCCTGGCTTTGCCTTGTTTGCACCCGTTGGCGGGCGGCGTGCCCGGAGATTTGCGACAACGGTTAAAACAAAGAAGGTCCCCCTTTTCTGGCTTGGCTTCCCTATGCATCTCTGCTCTGTCTAACAGCCAAAAGGGCTTGGTTTGATCACTTCGTTCCCGGTTTCGCAATGCCCCTACTACGTAATAGCTGTGTGCCGGACCACGGTTAAACCCATGGGCTTCGGTGATCCCGACCGACCGCATTACAGAACAAATAAATGCTGCGCTCCAAGCTACGTTGCCAGCAGCCGAACCTGAAGCCCTCCGGGCAGCGGCGCCGGAACGGCGCGCGACCTGCGGCACGGCAGACCAATATTGCTGGAGGATTGGCAATTGGCTGGGGGTACTTTCAGTCAGCACATTCCCGTTGCGACGCCATCGGGCCAGCTCTCCGAGAGCGGCCGCGGCAATAGTTTCGCGCATCTGGCACCAGTCGACCGGTTGTACCACCGGTTGTATCGCCGACGGTGTTTGCGCCACTGCGGGGATAATGGAGCGATTTCCTACCAAGTCAAACCCCAACTCACGCGCAACAGACGGCGTGACAATCCCATCCGCAGCACCCCCGTTACGAGCTTGCTGCCAACGGATAAAGGCAGATGTGGAACTCGGCCCCATCTGGTCATCGATTCTTCCCGGAGAATGACCGAGGTGTTGCAATCCTTGTTGGAGAGCTGTGACAGCCGGGCCGCTGGACCCGAACCGTAACCGTGACCCCAGCAGGTGAGCATCTGTGGACACCATACGTGCCTCACGGCCGGTGAGCAGCACGTAATCAAACTGTGCTCCATCCTCCGAGGTGTCATTTGCCGAAAGGCCCGCCCGTTCGCGAAAAGTTCGCCAGTTTCCAGTATGTGTGGTCCGTCCATTGGCCGTCGTGGCGTTACCGGGAATGGTGTGACATCCAGCCGAACTGAACCGGGCCCTCTGCGGGTTCCTTGACGGATGGATGTTATCGGCCGGAGTCGTCCGGTCCCACAGGTCGGTGCGTTCGTAGGTCAGATCGTCGTTTGAGCGAAGCACAACCACGGTCCCATTGAGGCGAAAAGCTCCATAAATCCGGCGGCTCTCCTCCGGTCGGCTTATGCCGTGCGTACCCACCCTATAACGATACATTCCTGTCGGCAGGAGGTTAGTTCTCCTCCGTCCGGTTCTCTGCTGTTCCATGTAATGCCAGTTCGGAACGGTGGATCCGGAAAACACAGCCATATTTCCTAGCCGACGGTTCCAAACTCCCAGTACACAGTGGAAATCGTAGTGGTCGGGCATGTCCTCTACCAGTTGCACCGCGTTGGTCCAACTGTGATCTTCGGTGGAGGCCAAACGGCACCCCCGCAAACCGAATAGGGTGATATCCGGATTGCGTGTAAGCTGGTGCTCAACCCCGAACGCATTCAAATTACATAGTTGCCTAAGGTGGTCCGTGGTGAAGGTGAAAACCTGCGACTTCCCAGGTTCATTCAGGTGATGATAGTCGGGCGAATCCACGTCCGCCGCCCAGCGGGCATCGCTACGGCCCAATTCAGCCCAGGAAATATCAGGCACTTCCTTGAGGTCGCTTCCGTCCCCTGCTCCATCGTCTTCCGAGGAAACCTCACCGTCCTCGCCAGACAGCGTCTCATGATGCTCCAACACAGCCCCTGCCGGAGTTGGAAATGCCGCTTCCGCCAGCCACTCCAGTATGGTCTGTTCATCATCCAAGCGGTTCATACACGGCCCCCTTCAACAGCTACTTTTAATGGCAAAGCCAACGGTTTGTCCTTGCGGTCACCAGCAGGAACAAAAGCCTCCCCGAGGCTCTCACCCAACCGGGCCGCCTGGGCCACCGCTGCTGCCGCGTTGATCATTCCGGCACCATAGCGCGCACGGTCAATCGCGTTCCGGGCTTCCGGTTCACGGGCGGTCTGCACCAGGATTTGCCGCACCTCCCGGGCGGTGGGACGGTAAGGGGCAGCGGCCTGGAGCATGCATGCCACCACCCCGGCCACATGTGGCGCGGCCATTGACGTGCCACTCATCACCGTCAATTCATCCATTACTCGTTCCCCATCCACAATCCGCGAAGAACGGGCCGCCCGGATACCCACTCCGGGCGCTGAGACAACCGGCTTCGAGTGCGGTCCGACGCTACTGAAATGGGCGATGGCAAGGTCTGCCGAACGAGCATCGTAGGCACCGGTTGCAATGGTTTCCCTGCCGTTGCAAATGGTATTGGTGGTGCCTACCGCCACCTGGTGCTCCGGGGCAAAGCGTGATTGATTGTGTGGTGCTATCCGCTCTATCCACGCCTCAAAGCGCCCATTGGCTACCCGATGCCCCTCCAGCACCACCTGCCATGTACCCGCAGGGGCATCCGGCCACAGGAAAATATTGACTTGGTGGTCACCGCTGTTGGGATCGCTCTGGCGATGGTATACTGTGGCGATTGTTTTCCCTCCGGATCGCACCACCCGGTCTTTTCCCAAGGGAACGCGGGCGCGAACCCACCCTGCGGGATCCACCAGCACCGCTTCGAACGCGTCGATTCCGGAATACCAAATCTCCATCTCGTCGTGTCCGTTCCACAGCCGTGTTTTCCACGCCAGCGTAGCCTTGCTTCCGGTGGCAACCCGCCCGGCAGCGTGGAGACCCGACTCAAAATAATTGCCGGTGCTCATGGTAATTACCAAGCCGGGATGGCCTTCAATAAGAGCGTCAAGCCCAAGTTCGAAGAGAGTTTTACCCTTATGCTGGCTCCCGGTCCTCCCCAGGGAACAATTGACCACAGTTGGTCGGTTTCCCGCCCTCTCCACGATATACGCTACTGCTTCGAACAGACGAACCGAATCCCCCAGCACATCCTGGGGCCGGGTATCGTCTCCTCGCAGGTGCACGAAGATCAAATCGGCTCCCGGAGCCACTCCCGGACTCGCTCCGGGGGCGCGGCCATTTCCTGCAGCGATATCCAGGGTAACGGTGCCATGGCTGCCGCTCCCGGGATCGGCATCTGCCGGGTCGTAACCAAGCGCGGCGTAGGGATCCGGCGTACCCAGGGCACGGTTGATCGCTTCCCGAGTGAACTCCCGCCCGTATCCAAAAGGGGCGGGGCTCTTACCACTCTTCCCCCCCCGTTGATCCCATAGGTAACACAAACGGCTACTGCCGTCCGGGTTGCGGAAGTTTTTATGGCTGATAGAAACCCCCCAGTCTACGAGCCCAATCACAGTTCCAGAGCCATCAATTCCGGGGGGCAGGCCAAGGGCTTCCCCCGCTCCGGCCGGGACGGCACCGATATCGGGCACCGAAGCCTCCAACGCTGGGACATACTGGCGGCTGGCCTTCAGACTCAACACGTTGGGATGACGATGAATTCTCACCACCTGACCCGCCGGAACCCGCCCACTGACTATCTGGCCGAAGCGGGCCACCGTCCGCAGTCCGGGCACCGGGACCGACGGGTCAGCCAGCCGGGCGATCACCGGAACCCACCGGGCCGCTAGGGCCCCCGGAAGGCCCTCCCCGGTGGGGAGGGCTCCCATACGGACCAGTGTTTCCTTGAGTGCTGGATCAAACTGCACAAGGTTATTTTTTGCGGGGTTTTTCTGATTTTGAGGTGGCTCCCGCTTCCATTTCCAAGGCCTTCCCAGTCTCCGGCTCACCCTCATTAACAGATATTTCTATTGCTTCTGATTGACGCCTTTCCTCCATTAAACTGAAAAGACGCTTCTCCGACTCCTCCTTGGCTTCTCTTTCCGATTTGAATATGTCCTTGAGGCCTTCGAGAAACTCAGGCATAAGCACCTTAAGAACACGTTCATTACTGTATTCCAAGAGCAACTGGTTCTGTTTTTCCACCTCATCCTTCAGCGCCTCCACCTGCCCAGGTAAATCGGCGAGTTCCTCCACCGAGTCCATCAGGGATTGCACCTGCCCGGATAAGAGGGCATGCTTCTTCCTGGCTTCCTCTACCTTCCTGGCTTCCTCTACCTTCCTGGCTTCCTCTACC